>DEHC01000016.1 GCA_002351705.1 Gammaproteobacteria bacterium UBA2810
AGAAAAAATTTCGGTCCCTCGATACGTTCAAGGTAGTTTTCACCATGATGCTTGTCATCTTCTGCAATAATTTCCCTGTATTTTTTCAAAAGCTCTATATAGGATTTCCCTTCGTCTGATGACGAAACATCTTTAGTAGTAATTGCCTTCAGTCCTTCACGGAAATTATCTTTCTGCCAGCCAGTGAAATCACGATTACCCAGACTTCCGTACTCTTTCTGCAGTTCATCAAGTTTGCTCATAATTAGCCCTCCCTGACAGTAACAACTCCGTTCACCAGCAGAGTCATGTATATATCAGCCTTCTGAGACGTTTCTTTTACTGTGGCAGCATCTTTTTCGTATCTTGCGTCAATTTTCTCAAGCTGACTTTTACGCATCATTTTGATATTTTCATTTGACGTATGTTCAATATGCTGGTTCAGCGTTCTGACTCTGCCTTCGTGAGAATTCGCCAAGCTCTCAAGCCTGAATGCAACCGCGTTATTTACCTCAGTCCGGTACTTTTCCTTTTCCGCGATCCATCTTTGAACATGAATGTCCTCCAAAGACGACCAGTCGAAGTTTCCCCCTTTCATGCTGCAGTCAGCGTCGCAGGCTGACTCCATAATAGACGGCAGCTCTTTCTCAAGAGTTTCATTCTTACAAACAGTAACAAGCCTGGTGTACGTTTTCATTCCGGTATATTTCCATGCATATACAGAAAAGGCGTAATCTCCTGGCGGAATTTCATGGGTAAAATGGCGGAGGTGAAGATATGATGTCTCACCGTCTGAAAAGTAAAGTGATGCCTGCCTCGCCAGTGGGTGCATTGCTGTTATGAAAAAGCTCTCACGATGTTCCTTTGCCGCATCTGGATCGAATGTCAACGGATGGTTCGGTTTTGTTCCGCAGAGATAGTTCTCCCATTCGCGCCTCAGCGCGTTTTTCCCTCCGGGAAGCCTGCGCAGCTCGTCCTTCAACGCGCTGCGCACTCTGGCTGAGAGGCGCAGGTTTTTCATGGCACCATCACCGATAATGTAAGTTCCCGGTCCGGCCATCTCAGTCAGATAATTTTCTACCAGCTTCTGCAGGCAGTACTGTGAAATCCACGGGCTCTCTGCCTTTTTGATCTCCTGAGAGACAGTGAATTCAGTAAAGTCGAATCCGAACAGTTCCTTTTCCTCATCCTCAAGGCGGTTAAGCTCCTGAACCTTTCTTACCTCATTGTCGGCAATCTGCTCAAGCTTTTCCTTTCTCTCCTCATCAGTCAGAGCTGTGCTGATAGCGATCTTCTCAATGCCTTCTGCAATTTCACCGAGTATTTTCTCGCAGTCTCCGATATTCCTCTCAAACACTCCTATGCGCATCAGGCAGCGATGGTATATTTCCGCGTCTACTGTCCCCTCAGTTACGACGTTGTAAATATTGACGACATCGCTCTGCTGACCATGCCTGTCTATTCGTCCTATGCGCTGCTCTATTCTCATCGGATTCCATGGAAGGTCATAGTTAATCATCATGTCGCAGAACTGATAGTCCAGACCTTCAGAGCCTACCTCCGTAAAGAGCAGAATATCGATGGCATCAGGATTATCTTTAGGGAGCTCAAACTTGGCTTTTAATCTGTAGCGATCCTCATCCTTTACGCTTCCGTCAATCTGCTCAACGCGGAATCCAAGTTTTGTAAGCCTGCTCCTCAGATAGCCGAGCGTATGTCTGAATGTGCTGAACAGCATGATTTTGTTGTTCTGCATTTCCTGCTTCTGGCGGATGATCTTCAGGGTCTCATCGAATTTCGGATCCTCATCAGGCAGCCTGCCAGCCATATCGAGCAGCTTTTTTGCCATTGCTGATATTGCATTGCCGGCCTCTCCGTCAAAAACAGATAAATCCACTTCAGGATCGTCATACACCTGCTGGATCCGGTGTTCTATGATGTCCTTTATATGAGGCGCAAGACCAAAGACACAGCTGGCGGCCTGTCTGGTGATTGTGCTCATCATGAACCTGACATTGTCGGTATCATGCAGTGCAGAAAGCACCTCACTCTCAAAATTCAGAAGCTCGTCATAGAGAATCTGCTGGTAGCCGGTGAACTCGACAGAAACAGTATGAGTCCGCCTGACACAGAAATCCTGAATGTCCCTCCTCCTTGTGCGGCTCAGCATCACGGCAAAGCTGTGAAGCGATTCAATATCAGAAATGAGCCTTATCCTCTCTTCCCTGTCTATTTCAGGAGCCTCAAGCCTCCTCAGAATATCGTCATAGAGCGGATTTTCGACAATAACATCTTTGCCCCATTGCGTTTTCCGAACTCTCCGAAGCTCAGCTGCGGCCTTTCCGGCCCAGCCGTCACCGGCAGACCTTATCAGATGCACAGATTTTGAAATGTATGCATTCGGCTCAGACATCATCTTGAACGTGTTCTGATCGATGACAATGTCAGGGCGGAGAACATTCAGAATGGTGAACAGGTCATTATCGCTGGTCTGGATGGGCGTGGCTGTAAGCATAATCACGGCATCTGCATGATCACAGAAATACTTTGTGCATTTGTAGGCGAATGCCTTATCCTTATCCATGCTACCGTTTCTGATGTGATGAGCCTCATCAACTATCACCAAATCGAAATGGGGCTCTGGATCAAGTTCGGAAAGGCCGAATGTCCTGAATCTTTTATCCTTCTGTCCGTTATATGCCCTAGCATCCAAGATTGAATAGGGAATAATCACCTTACCGTAACGTGATGGCCATTCTCCATCACGGTCTGTATCCGAGATAATCTGCCGGAGCGCTGAACCATCTAGCGGAACAAACTCCTCATCAAAACGTTTCATCTCCAGTTCCCATTTGCGCTCGGCAACCAGAGGTCTCGGGCATATCACAACTACACGGTTCAGATCAGTGCGGGCCTCAAGCTCCTTGATCACAAGACCTGCCTCTATGGTTTTTCCGACTCCCACGCTGTCGGCAATCAGTATGCGCGGCTCATCGGAATGTATCATCTTGAGCGCCGGTCTGAACTGGTACGGAACGAAGTCAATCCTGGCGGCATTCAGTGAATAGAGGTTCTGTGACGAGGGATTGTTAATCTGATATGCGGTAAGGAAACTCCTTACCCTGTCAATTCCGACCCAGTTATACCCGGCGCTCTCCTCAACAGGAGCAATCTGCCCTGTAAAAAAGTTCTGGACTGAATTGTTGACAAAAACGCCATACTTAACTATTGGTCCGATATTCTTTACCGAAACAACAATGCCCCTTGTCTCAGGCGAGGCAACAAGGTAAACAAGGCTGTTCTCATGAATATCTCCAACCTTGCTTTTTCCTGGCGTTTTATCTTCTATACAAGAGCGATCCGGACCGGGCATTGCAGCAATTCCGGACCGGCCTATATCAAGGATGAGCTTTTCAATATCCTCACATACTGACTGGTTTCCTCCGGTCATCCCGAGGAATTTCCTGATAGTGGAAAGATCATGAACTACTGAATCCTTGTCAGGAATATCTGAGCTGCGGTGCGACCAGCTGTCATCGATGTAAATCATTTCCCTGACAGTCTCCCGTCCTATGCTCGGAAGGCTAGCTGCAGCGCTGAGGTCATACCACGATTTGCTTGCAACTCTAAGAAGCGCAGCAAAATCTAGATCAGACAATTTCGCAAAACCATTCGAAACAGCACAATCACGCTGTGCAGGACTAAGGCTGCCGAGGACACAGTCTTCCCACCAGTCTTTTTCTGTCTTTGGGAGCAGGATGCTCAGCCAGTTCGCAAGTGAAAGGGAGGACTCATGAAGAAATGAGCTGAAACTGCTGATTACCTGATGTGCATCCATATGGCAACGGAATTCTTAGTGAAAAACAATGACAGTGGCTTAGTAATTATTCAAAATTGACAGACTTACAGGGAAAACAATTTTTTTAAAGTGTTAAGCGCAACGCAAAACACACAGGACATGAAGCTAATTGTGCGTCAAATCCTGACCATAGGCTGACAGCACAATGGCAAAAGAAGGCCTCAGTCTGCTGCTGCCCCTGAATCCCAGGAAAGCAGGAATGAAAAGTGAGACAGCCGGTACTGTTGTCTTAGAAGCAAAAAGGCCGCGGGGAGGAGCATTTCCAACCCGCGGCCTGCTTTATTTTTGAGACCTGACTGTCTGATTAACCGCCGAAGTTATCGTACAGAATGTTGTCATCCTCGACGCCAAGGCTGTGCAGCATCTTTACAGCGGCCTTGCTCATCATCGGAGGTCCGCACATGTAGTACTCACAGTCCTCAGGATTCTTGTGGTTCTTCAGGTACATCTCGCAGAGAACGTCACTGATGAATCCGGTAGGGCCGGTCCACTTGTCCTCAGGCTGAGGATCGGACAGAGCAACGTGCCAGGTGAAGTTAGGGAACTCCTCGGCAAGCTTGTTGAAGTCGTCGGTGTAGAACATCTCGGAGAGCGAGCGCGCGCCGTACCAGAAGCTGATCTTGCGCTTGGTGTGGAGACGCTTGAGCTGATCGAAGATGTGCGAGCGCATCGGAGCCATTCCGGCGCCGCCGCCGATGAAGACCATCTCGTTCTCGGTATCGCGGGCGAAGAACTCGCCGAACGGTCCGGAGATGGTGACCTTGTCACCGGGCTTGAGCGACCAGATGTAAGAGGACATCTGGCCGGTCGGAACGTTCTTGCCGCGAGGAGGGGTCGCGATACGGACATCAAGCATGATGATGCCCTTCTCTGACGGGTAGTTCGCCATGGAGTACGCGCGCATGATCGGGTGATCAACATGCGACTCCAGCTTGAAGAATCCGAAATGCTCCCATGCGGGTCTGAAGCGCTCGTCGATATCGAAGTCGCTGTACTTGACATCGTAGGCAGGAGCCTCGATCTGGATGTAGCCGCCGGCGCGGAAAGGAACTTCCTCTCCCTCGGGAAGCTGAACCTTGAGCTCCTTGATGAACGTTGCGACGTTCCTGTTGGAGATGACGGTGCACTCCCACTTCTTGACGCCGAATACGCTGTCAGGAACACGGATGTCCATGTCGCCCTTGACGCTTACCTGGCACGCGAGCCTCATGCCAGCCTTGAGCTGCTTCTTGTTGAGGTGCGAGTACTCGACAGGGAGCGGATCGCCGCCGCCTGAGAGCACCGTGCACTTGCACTGTCCGCAGCTGCCCTTTCCGCCGCACGCGGACGGAATGAAGATCTGCTTCGCAGCAAGGGTGCTGAGCAGCTTGCCGCCGGCCGGAACCGTAACGGTCTTGTCAGGATCGCCGTTGATCTTTATCGTTACATCGCCGGTGTTGACGAGCTTGGCCCTCGCAATGAGGATGCAGGCTACCAGCACCACGATGATGGCGACAAACATCAGAACGCCGAGAAATACTGTTTCCATTTCCTGCGCTCCCTAAATCTGAATACCGGAGAACGACATGAACGCGATGGCCATGAGTCCTGCGGTAATAAAGGTGATTCCGAGTCCGCGGAGTCCCGCAGGAACGTCGGAGTACTTGAGTCTCTCACGGATTGCCGCCATGAGCACCAGGGCAAGAGCCCAGCTGAGGCCTGAGCCGAAGCCGTATACAACGGACTCGGCAAAGTCGTACTCACGCTGCACCATGAAGGAAACGCCGGCGAAAATCGCGCAGTTTACGGTGATGAGCGGCAGGAAGATACCCAGCGTGTTGTAGAGGGCCGGGAAGTACTTGTCGAGGATCATCTCGAGGATCTGCACGATGGCCGCGATTACGGCAATGTAGGTGATGAACCCGAGGAACGAGAGGTCAATGCCCTGCACCAGAGCGTCAGGCTTCAGTACATAGGTATAGACCAGGTTGTTCATGGGGACGGCCAGGATCTGGACGAACACCACTGCAACGCCGAGGCCGATAGCGGTCTTGACGGTCTTCGATACGGCAAGGAAGGTGCACATGCCGATGAAGAATGCGAGAGCGAGGTTCTCGATGAAAACCGATCTCACAAAAAGGCTGATGTAATGTTCCATCTATCAGTCCTCCTGAATCTTGAATTCTTCAGGCTCATCCTGATCAGGGAACTTCGCGCGGAGAGCCCAGATCAGAAGGCCGATGATGAAGAAGGCGCTGGGCGGCATTACGAGAAGGCCGCAGGGAACATACCAGCCGCCGTTGTTGACGGTGGGAAGTATGGTGAGCCCGAACCAGGTGCCTGAGCCGAGGATCTCGCGGATGGTGCCGACGACAAGGAGAACCATGCCGTAGCCGAATCCGTTGGCGAGGCCGTCAATGAAAGACAGCTTCGGCGAATACTTCATTGCGAATGCCTCTGCGCGGCCCATTACGATACAGTTCGTGATGATGAGTCCGACGTAGACGGAAAGCTGCTTCGAGAGGTCATATGAGAATGCCTTGAGCAGCTGGTCAACCACGATAACGAGAGACGCGATGATGGTCATCTGCACGATGATGCGCACTGCGCCCGGGATCCAGTTCCTTATGCAGGAAATCAGGAAGCTCGAGCAGGCGGTTACCAGCGAGACGCTGATTGCCATGATGAGCGCGGTCTGCATGCTCGAGGTGACAGCGAGTGACGAGCAGACGCCGAGAACCTGAAGCATGATCGGGTTCATCTTGAAGAACGGTCTGGTGAAGACCTCCTTCGAGGTTAAAACTTCTTCTGCAGCCATTACTTACTGCCCTCCTTGAGAGACGCGAGGTATTTCTGATAGCCGTCAGAGCCGAGCCAGTACTTGATCTGATTGTCAACGCCGCGGCTCGTGAGGGTTGCTCCCGAGATTCCGTCAACGTCGAAATCCTTGTCCTGGGCCTTGCCGTACTTGGTGACCTTGAGCTTCATGGTCCCGTCATCAGCATAGACCTTGCGGCCGTCCCACTTGGCTCTCCACTTCGGGTTGGTAACCTCTCCGCCGAGTCCTGCGGTCTCGCCCTGATCATAGTAGATGATGCCCTTCACGGTGTTCCCGTCAGGAGCAACGGCGAGGTAGCCGTACATGGTCGACCAGAGGCCCTGTCCGTAGAACGGAAGAATTACCGAGTCCTTTGAGGTGTAGACCGGCATGTACTTTGAGCGGAGGCGGATGCCTGCCACGTCATTCTCAGCCTTGACCTCATAGGTGCAGTTGGGGTTCTTGGCCGCAGACTTGAAGTCGAAGCTGTCGGCGTCGCCGGTTACGCAGGCCTTCTTGCCGAGAGCCTTCTCGGCAGCGAGGTCAACGGGCTTGCCTGTGGACAGGTCGATGATCTGGGTCTTGATGTTCTTCTTGAAGCTGTCAGCGACGGAGGATCCTGAATCAACGCTGATTCCGGCAACCTCGAGAATGTTCTTCTGCATGTCAGTCGCCTTGGCGCGTGCCTGCACGGGGTGCAGCGCAACAGCGGCTCCGGCAACGAAAATGGAGCAGACAAGGCAGAGAGCGGTCACAACAGCGAAGGTCTTTCCGACCGTATTTACATTATTTGCCACGAGCTATTCTCCGCTTAACATTCAGTTCCTTGACAACGTAGTCAATGATCGGGGCGCACATGTTGGCGAAGAGGATCGCAAGCATCATGCCCTCCGGATATGCCGGATTGACAACGCGGATAAGAACGACCATGCAGCCGATCAGGATGCCGTATGCCCACTTGCCCTTCTTGGTGAAGGAGGAGGTGACAGGATCAGTTGCCATGAAGACCGTTCCGAAGGCGAAGCCTCCGAGGACGAAGTGCCAGTAGAACGGCATCATCATGATGGAGGATGCGGCCATGTGCTGGGAGCTTCCGTATACGTTGAAGAGCAGCGATACGGCAGTTGCGCCGAGCAGGATTCCGCAGATGATTCTCCAGGAGATGACGCGCATCATGAGGAGGACGACCATTCCAACGCAGATGAGGAGAGTCGAGCCCTCGCCGATGGCGCCCGGCATGTTGCCGAGGAAGCAGTCCATCCAGGAAAGGCTGTCGCCGGTTGCGGAATTGACAAGCTGGTTGTCGCCGAGGCCTGCTGCCCACTGGGAGAGGGGGGTGGCGCCGGAGAAGGCGTCATTGTTGGTTGCAACCCAGACCACGTCGCCGGAGATGTTCTTCGGATAGGCGAAGAACAGGAACGCACGTCCTGCGAGAGCGGGGTTCATGAAGTTCATGCCGGTGCCGCCGAAGAGCTCCTTGGCGATAAGCACGCCGAAGGTGATTCCGAGGGCTGCCTGATAGAGAGGCAGGGTGGGCGGAACAATCATGGCGAAGAAGAGGGAGGTTACGAAGAATCCCTCGTTGACCGGCTTCTTCTTGAGGACGCAGAACAGGATTTCCCAGAACGCGCCGACGATGAAGCTGACGATGTAAATCGGCAGGAAATAGCACAGGCCGATTACGAGCTTCGAGTAGATCATGCCATGCTGCAGATCAGCGCCGAGGAGCTGGGCAAGCCAGAGCTGCCAGTGGTTGCTGATCGAGACGGCAGCGTCGCTGTTGGCGCCGATGGAGTTATTTCCGACGTTCCACAGACCCCAGAAGAGGACAGGGAGCGCTGCGAGGAATACCATGATGATGATGCGCTTGAAGTCGGCGCTGTCACGCACATGGGTCTTCGTGGTCGGCTTGGTTGTGTCGCCGAGCTGGTAGGCGAAGGTAAGCGCGCCTTCATAGAGGGGATAGAGCTTCGAAAGCTTTCCACCTTCCTTGAAGAGCGGTGCGGCCTTGTCAAATAAAGTCTTGAGTCCCATGAGCGGTTAGCCCTCCTTCTCAATCTTGTCAAGATTGCGGCGGAGGATCGGCCCCCAGTCGTTCTTGCCCGGATCAACGTAAGTAAGAAGCTGCATGTCCTCCTCATCGAGCTCAAGGCAGCCGAGCTTCTGTGCCTCGTCCGTATCGGTTACGGCAAGGCTGCGCAGCAGCAGGACCGGATAGATGTCAAGAGGCATGACCTTGTCGAAGCTCTCAATCGGAAGGATAGGACGCTTTCCGCCGTAGAGCTTGGTGGTGAACTTGCAGGTGATGCCCTGCAGGAATCCGCCGACAGTGGTGCGGGTGACGGAATGCTCCCTGGTGCCCGGCATAATCCAGCCGAGGAAGGCATCCTGGTTGCCCTCGGGAAGGGCGCTGACCTGGTTCGTGAACCTGCCGAGGAAGTCGAAGGGACCCTCTGCCTTGGTGCCGTAGAGAACAGATCCGGAAATAACGCGGACATCCCCGTCGGTGACAAGCCCCTTTACGAGCTCGCTTACTTTGGCGCCGACTGACGTCCTTACAATCTTCGGGGAGTTTACCGAAGGGCCGGCAATGGAGATGACGCGCTTTGACGCGAGCTCGCCGGTGGTGAACAGAGCTCCGATCTCCAGCACATCCTGATAGCCGATATGCCAGACGGTTTTGGTAAGGGAAACAGGATCAAGGAAATGGATATGGGTTCCGGGAAGCCCTGCAGGATGCTTTCCTACGAAAACCTCCTCCTGGACGCGGGGAAGCTTGCTCTTCGGCAGGCTGCCCTCGCCCTTGCAGACGAACACCTTTCCGTCGGTCAGGCTGGAAAGGACTGCAAGGCCTGCAAGGAAGTCATCCTCACGCTCCTCGATGACAATCGACGGCTCAACCGAAAGGGGGTTGGTGTCAATTGCGGTTACGAAAATGGAGTGGGGAACTGACTTTGCCTGGGGAACATGGCCGAACGGGCGGGTGCGGAATGCGGTCCAGAGACCTGACTCCATCAGCTCGTCCTGAGCCTCCTCCCTGGTGATGCTCTCAAGGGCTGCTGCGGCGTGCTTCTTGAAGCTTACCTTGCCTGCCTTGTCATCAACCTTTATGACGAGCGACTGAAAAGCGCGTCTGTCGCCGCGGTTTACCGCCGTCACAGTGCCCGCACGGGGAGCGGTGAACTTCACCCCGGGGTTGTTCTTTATCTCAAAAAGGGGCTGACCCTTCTTGACTGTATCTCCCACCTCGACCAGCATGGTCGGACGCATGCCAGGATAATCCGACGCGACCAGGGCGACCTCAGTCGTCTTGATCTCGTCAGTTATCTTCTGCTCCGGCTTACCGTCAATCGGGAGGTCCAGTCCTTTCCTGATTGTTTTCATACGTTTTCCCAAAGATGGCAAACAAAAGATGAACTGTTCGCTTGATTTGCGCGGAACTCGGCCGAGTTCACAGCGCGCGCTGTTATTTTATCAGAATTCGGGGCGGCGGGGCTGAATGTGACACAGGGCAGAAAAATGGATGGGGAAAGGACCGGAAAACGGCCGGTTTACGGAGAAAACACCCAGGCGGATCAGGCCGCCGGGGGAAAACCAACGATATCCCAGTGCGGCCGCACGCGCATGCCGGCATGGGCCGCAGACGGGCAGTCAGGCCGCACGGGGCGCGGGCGCGGCCGCGCCCGTTACATCACTATCATCCCGTTGCCGTCAGCAGGCCTGAAAAGCGCCATGAAGATCCTGACCCACGCCCATAGTGCCGGAATGAAGGTCCAGCAGAAGAGCGCGCAGAGGATGCCGAGTCCGGTGCGCCCTGCATAGAACTCCTGGACGCCGAATCCGCCGAGGAAAAAGGCAATAAGGATATAGATGACCTTGTTCACCGGCCTCCCGGCATAGACCGGGCCCTGGCCGTAGCCGCCCTGGCCGTAGCTGCCCTGGGCATTGTTCCGGTAGGCGTTCTCGTCAAAGCTGAAGCTCCCGCTGCCGCCGCCCTGCCGCTGCGGCCCGCGGGATGCCGAGTCCCTGCTGACTGAGTCTGAGGAGAAGCCGTCCTTCTGCATGGGCGCGCCGCATCTCGGGCAGAAGCTGCCCTGGAGGTTGTCGGGCTGGAAATATCCGCATTTGGTACAGTGCACTTTTTACTCCTGCTGAACAGATGTTGAACACCTGGGATTATATGCCATGACGCCCGGCGTATCAAAAACCGGGGTGCCGCCTTATTTTTCCTTCTCCTTCCCGCGGAGCTCCTCTTCCTTCACCCCGTTCTTCCGGAGTATGCCGGTGAGCGTGCTCCCCGCCTCCGAGAGGAGGTCGCGCCTCACGTGGGCAAGGCTCTCCCGCTCCTTCACCGTGAACTCAAGCGGGCGGCAGAGGCGCATCGTCTCCATGCCGAGGCGCGAGGTGAGGATCCCGGAGGTGACGCCCTTCCCGAACCTGCCGCCGAGGACCTTGGCGATCATCCAGCCTCCCGCCACGTCAACGCCGAGATCAAGCGCCATGTCGGCAGCGCCTATTACGACAAGGTGCCTGATTATTCTCCGGTAGAGCATCAGCCTTGAGGCAAAGCCGAGCCTTATGCCGTAGCAGGAGGCGACCTGATCCATCAGGTAGAGGTTCCTGAGCAGGATGATGAGGAGATCGGTGAGCGCCATGGGGCTCAGCGCCACATAGACGATCATGCCGGCGCCGGCGCGGCGTATGATTTTCTCGGCCTTCCGGTCCGCGGCGGAGAGGACCTCGGTGCTGAAGCAGTCAAATACCTCCCCGGCGCTCATCGAGTCCCCGATACGCTCTGCAAACTGCGGGAAGCTTTTAAGGTCCCCCGCGCCGCTTTTCACAAGCTCGCGGCAGAACCTCACGGCCTCGGGCGCACCGCCTCCGCCGTTTCTTATCATCTCGGAGCGCTGCCTGTAGCCGGCGCCGGTCCTGAGGCGGAGCGATGCCGTGATTTCCCTGATGACATAGAGAAGCGTCAGGGAGGTGAACATGATGAGGATCGTGAGCACGGCAAAGCCCGCGGCCTCGGAGTGCTCAAACACGTCCAGCACGAAAAAGCACGCCTGGTAGATGGCGAAGGCGATGACAAGAAGAAGTCCCCAGAAAAGCGGCGAGGAAAGCGCGCCGAAATGGCGCACGGCCGCATCAGCGTCCCCGGGCTCCTGCGCCTTTGCGGGCTCCGTGAACTCCGCCCCGCGGAGGTTTTTGAGATCCTCAGGCGACTCCTCCTTCGGGGCGCTCCAGCGCCTCTTCCCGCCGCCCTCGTCCCCAGTCTTGGTGCCGCTGTCCCTTATGCCTGCGCCGAGTGAGTCGGAGACCATCCTGAGATTCCCGAGCTCGTCATCAGAAAGCTCCTGCGGTGCCTCGTATTTCGCCATCAGATCCTCCCGGGAGAGCACGGGGCATTAGCCCCGATGCTCCTACAGATATCCGTCAAGGAGGAAGCCGAGCGCCTGATCAAGCCTGATCTGGCGCACGCCGCCCTCCGCCGGCAGATCAGGCCGCAGGAACCTGAAGCTGCTTTTCCACTCCTCATACTCGCTTCCCTCAGGGAGCGACTCCGGCACGGTGATGCCCGAGAGATGGAACGCCTTCCCGTTCTCCGTGCCGCAGAGGACCTGCCGCTCCGACTTCCCGCTCCCGAGGATCCCGAGCCTCGTGCACTGCGCGGAGGCTATGGTGAGGTACTCGGTATCCACTGACGGGGCGCGGAAGCTCACGCCGTCCGAGGCCTTCTCCACCGTGTTCCTGAGAAGTCTCCTGAGCGAGTCATGCTGGTCAGGCGGAACGGTGTCGCACTTTGCCGCGGCGTAAAGCACACGGTCTATCCTCCGGCTGAAGAGCCTCATGAGGAAGCTCCCCGCGCCGTAGCTGAAATTCCTCGAGATCGAGTCAAGAGAAGTGCCGATGTCCCGGTAGCAGGCAGGCCCCTCCTCGAGAGCCTTCAGGCAGTCGACAAGCACGATCTGCCGGTCAATTCTCGAGAAGCACCTCTCATAGAAGCGCAAGACTGCCTTCGAGACATACTCGCTGTAGTGATGCTCCATCACCTGCCAGTAAGAGCCGTCAGGAAGACCCGAATGCTCATCCGGCATCTCCCCTGCCCACGGGATGAACTCGAGGAGCGGCGAGTCATGGAACTCCCCGGGCATGACAAAGCGCCCCGGCTGGATATGGGAGCAGCCGAGCTCCGTCTTGAGCCTGCGCAGCCAGACGGTGAACTCCGAGACCGCCTGCCTCACAGCGCTCCTGTCTGCCGTGTCGCCGGGCCTGAGTCCCTGTGCCCGGGAGAGCCAGGACTCGGCTGACGACGAGAGCCTCGGATCTGATCTGATAAGCGCGAGATAGCCCTCGGACCACTCGCGGTAGCTCATGGAGAGGAGCGGCAGATCCATCAGCCACTCGCCGGGGTAGTCTATGAAGTCGACCCGGAGGCTCTTCGTATCGGAGAAGGTGAAGAGGCCTTTCTCATTCCGGCACCTGAGTTCAAGCGTGAGCTCGCTGATGTCCAGTGTCGGCTCCGGCCAGCACGGCGGGGTTCCGAAAAGCGCAGTCTCGGCGTCATCGAGCCTGAAGGCCGGCATGTCGCTGTCAGTCTGCTCGCATCTCACCGCGCCGAGGAAGCGGTTCTCCCTCACGGGAGGAAAGCCGACAAGGCTCCGCCAGTCATTGAGGAGAAAGTGTGCGAGCGAGGTGAGGAACGTGGTCTTGCCGTTCCCCGAGAGCCCGGTAAGCCCGATGACCAGGTGATCGCCCGTGATGGCGTCCCTCATGTCAGTCACGGTGTCACCGATGCCCCTGGCAATCCTCCCGGCGAGCCAGAACGGATTCAGCGCGTCAGGGAGCAGATCACTCATCGCGATCCACCGAAATGTCCTCGAGCGCCCAGCGCGGCCTTACCTCTATCGCGTCACCCGCCACCTGCCCGAGCTTGAGCCTCAGCATGCCGGCGCAGGCGATCATGGCGCCGTTGTCAGTGCAGAACTCCGGGCGGGGATAGAACACCTCGCCGCCGATTTTTTTCATGAACTCCCCGATCCTCGCGCGGAGGTGGCGGTTGGCGCTCACGCCTCCGGCGACGACGAGCTCTTTGAGATGCTCGGCCTTCAGCGCGCGGGAGACCTTGGTGATGAGGGTGTCGATTACCGCATCCTCGAAGCCGAAGGCAATATCAGCCTTTGCCTCATCAGTGAGCCCGTCACCGGCCTGCTCCACCGCTGTCGCTGCCGCGGTCTTGAGACCGGAGAAGCTGAAGTCATATCCGGGGCGGTCGGTCATCGGGCGGGGGAACACATATTTCCCGCGGTGTCCCCTCTCCGCCAGGGCCGACACGCCGGGGCCGCCCGGGTAGGGGATGCCGAGGAGCTTTGCGGTCTTGTCGAACGCCTCGCCCGCCGCGTCGTCTATCGACTGCCCCATTACTTTGTACGATCCGGGGCGCGCGACCTTCACGATCATGGTGTGGCCGCCGGAGACAAGGAGCGCGAGGAACGGATAGTGAGGCTTCTTCTCCTCGAGCATCGGCGCAAGGAGGTGTCCCTCCATGTGATGGACGGGCACCGCCGGGCAGCCCCAGGCGAAGGCAAGGGATCTGCCGACTGCGGCACCGACAAGAAGCGCGCCGATGAGCCCGGGGCCCGCAGTGTAGGCGACCGCGTCGATGTCCTTCGGAGTGAGCCCGGCTGAGTCCATGGCCTCGCGCACGAGCGGAATGGCCTTCCTTATATGATCGCGGCTCGCGAGCTCCGGTACGACGCCGCCGTATTCCCGGTGAAGGGCTATCTGGGTGTAGAGCTTGTTGACCACGAGCCCTTCGGTGTCACTGTAAACGGCTACGCCGGTCTCATCGCAGGAGCTTTCTATCGCGAGAACCTTCATCTGAACCTCTTCCTTCTCAAAAACTGCAGCCGGATCTCCGGCTTGCCAATTTTACCCCACACCGCCCGCCGTCACGCGGGCCCCGCACTATTCGCCGGAATCCTCTTCGCCCTCCGCGCCATCATGGGCATCTGCGGCGGCCTTTGCGGCAAACTCGCGGATCCTCCGGGCGGCAGCCTCCGCCTGCGCCGCTGTCCCGTCATTCCTCACGAGGACGACGCCCTCACAGGTAATATCGGGTCTCAGGCTGGGGCTTGCAAGCCCGGAGAGGACTTCCGCGGGATCGCTCCCGAGCCGGAGCCTCTTCACAATCCTTGATGCTCCCTCCCAGGTCCTTACCGGGAAGGTGAACTCCATGGTGATCATCTCGGAGACGCGGGCGCCGAGATTCCTTTTGTTGATGAGGAAGCAGTCTTCTGCCGCGCCAGGCCGCCAGAGTCCGTCCTTCTCGGTGAAGAACGAGCACCTCAGCCAGTCACTGACGGATCCGAACGCCTTCTCCGGCACAAAGCCAGGATGGAGCCTTCTCACAGTCCGGAGGATCTCCGCGCCGGAGGCAGGAACCGCAAGCCCGGCCGCGTAAATTTCGGCCCTCACGTCAGGTCCCATCAGGGCGATTATCCCGGTACGGTGCGGATCCGGATAGAAATGGATGTCCTCTGACGAATATCCCGCAAGGATCCCGGCGATGCCCTCATCTCCGGCAAGACTTGCCGCGAGCGGCTCGCCGAGCATCCTCCTGATCTGCCTGAGCGTGAATCTGCGGAAGAAGCCGCCTCCCTGGGGAGCCCGGCCCTTCAGGGTGATTTTCCTCACCGCCTGCCCGATGAACTGCGGGCATTTCGTGACGCTGCCTCCTTTTATATAGAGGGCATAGCCTGAAGGCAGCACCCGCTCCTCTGCGTCCTCTGCCCATGTGTCACGCACGGGAACGTCAGACGTGGTCCTGGACGCCGGTTTCCCAGCGGCAGCCGGAGCACTGTCTGCCGGCGAATCATAGTGATGAGCGCCGCCCTGCTCCTCTGCGGGAGGCTCCGGAAACTCCGGCATCTTCCTGAGGTCCGCCGCCGTCTGCTCGCAGCGGGGCCCCGTGCAGACCGAGCGCACGGTGACCTCGGAAAGCAGCTCGTCAGGCAGCGCTGAAACGGAGTGGCTGTTGTGGTCAAACCCGTCATTCATCCTTTTCTTGAAGAGGCCGGCGAGGCGCGACGGATCAACCCCTGAGAGCTCTCCCTTCCTCGCGGCCCAGAGGAAGAGGAAGGACCTTGCCTCGGGGCCGGATGACGCCCTTTCCGGGGACGAGACAAACTGCTTTGCGAGAGCGTCATGGATCCTGAGGGCATCGGTCTGCGGAATAAGGGAAAAGGCCTGCTGCGACCTCATGACGCCGAAGAGGCACTTCCGGATCCCCTCGCCCGAGATCTTCCCCTCAACCGACACCCTCTTGACTGCGGCAAGCGCCGGGAGCCAGAGGAGCACGGCGAAGGCCGTGCAGCCGTCCACGGAAGCGCCGCACTCATGCAATGTCTCCGAAAGCATGCCGGCCCTCCTGAGAAAGGCGCTGACCTCCGAGGGGTTCACCGACTTCCTGACCTCATTCATGCCGGCGATCACCGCGTCCATGAGGCCGAGCTCCGAGAAGAGCTCGAGCTGCCTGCTCTCGTTCTTGTCAAAGAGCCTGATGAGCTCGGCGGTGAGCCGCCGGTGGTTCACGAGCCGGAGGAGCCCCGCGTACCTGACAATGCCCTTCCTTGTCCCCTCATCAAGATGATACCCGGGGACCGAGGCGAAGCGGACCGCGCGGAGGAGCCTCACGGAGTCGTTGCCGAATCGCTCCTTCGGATCACCGATGAGCCTCACGGTGCGATCCGCGAGATCCCTGAGCCCGTCAAGCGGATCAAGGATCACTCCGGCAAACGGATCGAGGTAAAGCGCGTTTATGGTGAAGTCGCGGGCCATGGCGTCATCCATAAGCGAGCCGTAGCGGTTGCTGCCGAAGCGCTCGCGCCTCGCGCTCTCCCGGCGGAAGGTCGTGATCTCGACGGTCTCCCGCCCGAAGTCCCTCACCACGATGATGAAGCGCCTGCCCTGGGTCCTGGAGCCCGGGACCGCCTTCACCACGAAGGACGGCCAGGACTCTGTCGCAATGTCGAAGTCCGCCGGGGCGCCTCCCGTAAGCGCGTCGCGCACGGCGCCTCCGACAATGAACGCGCAGCGCCCCGTTTTCTTAATCCTGCGTATCACGTCAAGCGCGTTGGCGCTGACCCTGAATGAGGAGGAAAACGCCCCGGGAAGAGCGCTCAGCTCAGGGGCAGACTGCCCCTTGTTTTTTCTTGCCATGAGGACGAATGTTCCGTTGAGAATGGATGACATGCGCAATTTTACCGCATACCGGCCGGGAGGCGGGCGCCGGCCTTTCCCGGGCCTGTCGGGCGCGCAATGTCCGGAATTCATTGCGAAAGCTCATGCCGTGCGCTATAATCTCAAAGTTGCGGTATTTTCCGCGAAGACGGAACCCGGCAGGAACGGCATTTCCTGCGCCGGTTCCAGAGATTAAAACAGATAAATCCTCCAGGGGTGATTTTTTCATGCCAATCATTAAAGTACGTGAAAACGAGCCGTTCGATGTAGCTCTCCGCCGCTTCAAGCGTTCCTGCGAAAAGGCAGGCATTCTTGCCGATGTACGCAACCGTGAGTTCTATGAGAAGCCCACCACCATCCGCAAGCGCGCCAAGGCCTCCGCAGCAAAGCGCCGTGCAAAGAAGCAGGGAAAGGACGGATCACGTTCCAGCGGCATGATGGCAAAGAGCCGTTAATTCATGCTGCGCCCCCGGCGCACGGACGCTCTGACGTCCGGACAGAACAATGAATGACAGTTCCGGGATCTCAGAGCGAGATCCCGGAACTTTTTTTATGCGGCGGACGCAAAGGCGCCGCCGCGAAAGGAATATTAAGGAAGGCGTTATGTCATTAAGGGAAAAGCTCAATGAGGAACTCAAGGCCTCGATGAAGGCTCGTGACAAGGAACGCACCGGAGCTCTCCGTCTGCTTCTTTCCGAGGTCAAGAAGGAAGTTGACCACGAGAAGCTGCCTGACGATAAGATCATCAGCATCGTCTCGCACATGATCAAGGAGCGCGAGGACTCGATCAAGCAGTACAAGGACGCCGGGCGCCCCGAGCTCGCAGTCAAGGAGGAGGGGGAGATCAAGGTCATCTCCGAGTTCCTTCCCGCCCAGCTCTCGGATGACGAGGTCTCCTCGCTCATCGACGAGGCGGTCAGCGCAACCGGAGCGGCCGGAATGAAGGACATGGGCAAGGTCATGGCATACCTGAAGCCCAAGGTCCAGGGACGCACCGACATGGGCGCGCTCTCCGGCAGGGTAAAGGCAAAGCTTGCCTGATCCTGAGGCACGGAATGGTACAATCAGAGCCCGCCCGAGGGCTCTGAGTCAGAGGCCGGAGCCCCGGGGCGCCGGCTTTTTTATTTGCAGCGGACGGGAAAATGAGCGGACAGGGCGGAAGGATACCGAAGGAATTCATACAGGACCTGCTTGGAAGGACTGACATAGTCGACGTTCTCCGTGAGAAGGGGCTCGCGCTCAAGAAAACGAGCGCCGGCGAGTACAGCTGCTGCTGCCCGTTCCACCAGGAGCACTCCCCATCGTTCTACGTGAGCGAGTCGAAGCAGGTCTACTACTGCTTCGGCTGCCAGGCCAAGGGAAACGCCCTCACCTTCCTCATGAACCACGACAGCATGGGATATGTCGATGCCGTCGAGTACCTTGCCGACCGGCTCGGGATTGACGTGCCCCGCGAGCGCGGCGCCATCACCGGGCCGCAGGCTCTCCAGGGCGACCGGCCGGTCCTCGAGAGGTGCCGCGACTTCTACGAGACGGAGCTCAGGACGAGCAGCGCGGGGCAGGAGATGCTCCTGAAATACCATGTCTCCCCGGAGACCGCAGCCGAGATGCACCTCGGCTTCGCCCCGGAGGACCGCTTCATCTCCGACGGCGAGCAGGGCGGGCTTCTGAAGGCGACGCGCGACTCCCTCATAGAGACAGGCATGCTCTCTGACGGCGGGGACGGGAATGTCTCACCGGTGTTCCGCAATGCACTGATGCTCCCGGTCCTCGACCGGCGGGGAAGGCTCTCAGCCTTTACCGCGGTTTCCGTCACCGGGGACGAAATACTTCCCTCCGCGACTCCGGTGTTCTCCCCAGACTATGAGCTCTTCGGCCTCTCCGACGCGAGGAGCCTCGAGAGGAACCCGGAGTACTTCTGCCTCTGCCCGTCTCCCGCCGACGTGCTTGCGATGAGGGCCGCCGGCTCCGCAAGGTGCGTCGCGCCGTTCTCCGGCACCGTCACCCCCTATCAGATGAAGAGGATCTTCACCTCGGTCGGGAGGCTCGTCTGCGCCGTGCCGGTGGGCGAGGAGGGGGAGGAGCTCGCGAAGTCCGCGATGCTCTCCGCCATGCCCTTCCTTGACGACGAGAAGAGGATCGTCTTCAGGTTCCTCGACGGCGTCAGCCCCGGGGAGTTCGTGAGGCAGAACGGGCTTGATAAGTTCAGGGAGCTCGGCAGGCATGATCTCCCGATCGAGGACTTTTTCTTCCAGACCCTGAGGAACGAGGCGGAGGGCAGCCAGGAGCTACAGCTCAAAACCGGGCTTTCGATGCTCGAGAGGCTGAGCCCCAGCACCGCGCTGAGGGGCTCCCTCCTCTACCGGCTCTACGCCGAATGCAGAGTCGATCCCTGGAAGCTCCGCGGCGCCTGGGATACGGTCAGCCCCTGGCAGCAGGAGCCTGCCGCCGCATCTAGGGAATTTGATGACGGCGCCGCGTTCCGCGCGGAGCCTCACGTCATGCACGGCTCGGAGCTCGCCTCGGCGATAATGCTGCAGATGCCCGCCGCCATAAAGAGCCTCCCGGACTTCGCCGCGCTCCGCGGGAGCATTCCGCAGAGCACGAGGCCAGGACTCCTGGTCCTCCGCAATGTGTTCAGGATGGTGGCATCCATCAGATCACCCTCCCCTGACGCGCTCGCAGGCTGTTTCGGGAGGCTGAGCGAGGAGCCGTTCCTCCGCATCCTCCAGAAGGCTTCGCTTCCGCCTGAGATTACCGAGGCCGGAGAGGGAGGAGAGGACGCGCTTCCCGGGATATTCAGGAAGGCGGTCGCCGATGCCGTGCTCGAGGACAGGGATGATCCGCTTGCCGTCCGCTCTCCGGCGGCCGAGGCTGACCGCAGCGTCACGATGCAGGACGTGATCGCCCGCCGCACGCTTGATCCGGACGGCGGAACCTCACCCTCAGTGTGCTGCCCGTTCCACCTGGGAACCGAGAGGACGCTCCGGATTGACACGGCCGCGCAGCTCTTCCGCTGCAGCGTCTGCGGCGCAGAAGGCGACGCCGTCGACTTCGTGAGGGAGTTTGACGCGAGAGCCTCGGCTGATGATGCCGCCGCTCTCATCCTCCGTGAGACCGGGCACCAGCTCCCTGATGAGGAAATGACCCCCGGGGAGAAAATGCTCGAGAGGGCCGCCGCCTGGTACCACTCCAACATGGCCTCGTCCGGGGAGGCGCAGGAGTATCTCAGGAACCGCGGCATAAGCCCTGAGACCATTGAGAGATACTCCTTCGGCTACGCGCCTGACGAGTGGCACGCCCTCGCCGACGCCCTGAGCCCGGGGCCTGCCGGCATAAGGCTCCTCATCGAGAACGGGCTCCTCATCGAGAACGAGAGCCGCACCGGGCAGTATGACCGCTTCCGCAACAGGATCATGATCCCCATCCGCGGCAAGACCGGGAGGATAATCGCCTTCGGCGGGCGCGTCCTCGATGACAGCAAGCCGAAGTACCTCAACTCGCCGGAGTCCCCGCTTTTCTCGAAAAGCCGCGAGCTCTTCGGCCTTTATGACGCGCTGAGGGCCGGCACGCGCCCTGGCTTCATCCTCATCGTCGAGGGCTACATGGATGTCATCGCCCTCGCGCAGTACGGCGTCACGAACGCCGTAGCCTCGCTCGGCACGGCGACGACGCCGGAGCAGCTCAGGCTGATCTTCGCCTCGACCGATCATCTGGTCTGCTGCTATGACGGAGACGCCCCCGGGCGCAAGGCGGCCTGGCACACCCTGATGACCGCCCTGCCCGTCCTTAACGGCAGCAGGAAAATCTCGTTCCTCTTCCTTCCTCCCGAGGATGATCCCGACTCATTCGTGAGGGCCCACGGAAAGGAAGGCTTCCTTGACTACCTCAGGGAGCACGAGATGGGCCTCACCGACTTCATATTCGACCACGAGAGGCGCGGGCTCGGGAATTCCCGGGATGATCAGATCACGCTGCTCTCGAGGGTAATCGACTGCGCGGTGAGAATGCAGCAGGACTCGCCCTGCGTCAGGGAAATAAAGGAGACGTTCCGGCCGGGAGGCCGCTTCCCCGGGTTCGAGGAGAGCTATATCTCCGCCCTCTACGGGAAGAGGCTCCGGCAGTCAAGGGCCCCGGAGCCTCCCCCTGAGGCCCCGGAGGCCGGCGGCAGGCTCTCCTGCATCAACCGGCTCATCGCCATCGCGCTCGCCTGCCCCGGGGCCGTCTGCGAGATCTCGGATCTCGGGAGCACCATGCAGGTGTTCTCGAGGATGAGCATGAACCCCGCGGCAATGCTGCTCCTCGATGTGATAAGGGTCGCGCAGAGGAACGGAGGGAGGGACTCGGCAGCGTCCCTTCTCAGGGAATTCAGCCGGAGCCCCTGCATACTCTGGCTCCGCCACCTCGCGAGGCGCTCGGACATAGACAGGGAGGCGGCGCTTGACAGCAGGCAGGCGAAGGACGAGTTCAGGAAGGATCTCGAGGACATCCTGACGCAGGAGATCGGGCAGCGGATTGAGGAGCTCCGGAGAATGGCCGCGGCAGGGACCGCGACTGACAGCGAGCTCGCCGAGCTTCAGAAGTACGCTGCGATGCGCGCCGGGATCGAGGAGGACTCCATCAGCGGAAGCGGAAGATCGTAGACAGCCCCCGGCCGTCAGCCGGATAAAACTTTCCCGGAAGCTCCTCATGGAATTTCCGGGAAAGTCTCTGAATGCAGGCTCCAATTTAAAAAATTAAAAAAAAGATGTAACTATTCAGAACCCCCTTATTTTAGCAAAGCCATCCCCCTCTTCAATCTGAGCTTAACATAGTGATAAATATTTGATTT
>DEHC01000020.1 GCA_002351705.1 Gammaproteobacteria bacterium UBA2810
TGGAACAGCCGTGAATAGTAACAGAGTACAAAAGGGGTGAGGTAATCCAGGTTAAGGACATTTTGAAAGTTAGAAGGGCCGTTTCACTGAATAAACCCACAATGCTAACAAAATTACGGTTTGTGCACGCTTTAAAGACTTCCGGTGTGGCACGCTTCTGTCTGGCAATTCAAGTCTTTTGTTAGTTTCGGAGCGGCCTAACGACGCCCGTTATTACGCCGAAGAGCGCCGCCTTCCCGCCCTGCGGCATACCTCCCGGAGGAGTGAACGAGACGGTGCCGTCTGTTACCGTTACCGCGCGGGCAAAGAGCCCTTTCGGGGTCCTTATCACCGCGAGATCCCCGTTTCCCGCGGCAAGAGACCGGTCGGTCACCAGGATGTCGCCGTCAAAGACGCCGAAGTCGCGGAGGGCGTCTCCCTTCATCCTGATGAAGAAGGTGGACTCGGGCTTTCCGATGAGCATTTCCTCGACATCGCCGCCCACGGGCTCCGTGGCCTCTGCTGGGGTCGGGAGGCCGGCCTGAACGCTTATACCGAAGAGGGGCAGGGAAACCGGCACATGCCCCGCGGGAACGCTGATCTCCTCAAGCGGTTCTTCCATGGCTCCTCCCTGATTTATGTCATTCGCGGATTATCGCACGGGGGGCTCATTTCTTCCTGAGATCGCACTTCCAGCCGGGCGGGAAATGGATTGTGACCAGGTCTCCGCTCTTCGCGGCCTCCAGGCGTTCAAGATCCGCGTAGTACGGAGAGCCGGAGGGGAAGCTCACCGGATAGCGCCTCACGAGCACCAGGGCAAGCGCGATGCAGGAAGCGGCCATGAGCTTCCTATAGTTTCTCCGAAGATGCCTGGAACTGAAGAGGAGATCAAGCGATGAGACGAGGAGGGCGAAGGTGCAGAGCCTGAGGAAGACGAAATACCTCTCGCCAGCGAACCCGGTGATGAGTACTGAGGCATCTTTTTCGGTTTTGAGGATGCTGTAGAGGATGACAGCTGCGTAGGCCGCGGCGAAGAGGGACAGGAAGCGCACCGTGAGCAGATTCCGGTAATGGCGGAGTTTCAGGGCGAGGGCTGCGAGGAAGAGCGCGAATACCGGTATGCTGACTATGGGAGGCGCCGCGGACTTGAAGAGAGTGTGGAAGATTACCCTCTGCACGAAAATGCAGATTAGGCCGGTGATGCCGCCTTCATATACTGTCCTGCCGTTCCCGCTCCGCCCTGTGGTACAGAGAAAATAGAACTGCACGAGCGCGCAGAGGATGACAATGGAGTTCTTGATGACGCTCGCTGGAGTCCTCTCCTTTGCCATCAGGTACGCGCACGGGAGGGCGAACATTACGGAGTTGACCCCTGTGAGCCCCGTGAGAAGGATAGTAATGGCGGAGAAGGCGAGCGACGCCGCGGACGTCTTGTGCCGGAGTATGATGACTGCCATCAGGGGGATGAGCCACCACTGGAGGTTCGTCACGTTGTTGTAGATCTCGCTCACGAATGGCATCAGGACAAGGTAGGCGATGATCGAGCCTTTCATGAGCGGGGAGGTGATTTCCTTCGACCGGTAAATAAGGGCGCAGGCAAGGAGCTTTATAAAGAGGACCGACCAGCTCATCACGAGCATTGCGTGGGGAAGGCCCGCCTTCAGGGAAAGCCAGGCGATTATCCTCGGGAGGAGATGGAGGTACCCCGCGTAGAGGGAGAACGCTGTGCCCGGGAAGCCGGTGCTGTACTCATCCCTGAGGAAGACTGCCATATCCTCCGCCCAGGGCTCCGGGAAGATGAATATCCGCCAGTTCCTGAAGAAGAGCAGGAGGAATACTAGGAGGAGCAGTGCCGCCTCCTTAAGCGCAGGCCTGAGCCTTTCCGTCCTCACCGCATCGTCCATGAGCTCTCCTTTGCCGTGCTCCGGAAGGCGCCTTCAGGCCGGATTAGGCTGCCTTTCCGGGAATAAGAGCAATGCGGAGCCGGAGGTTAAGGGCCTCAGCGGCGCGCCGCAGATCACGCATGTCGGGAGATCCTCTGCCGCTCTCAAGGCTCAGGTTCCGGTGGAGGCTGATGCCGGCTTTCTGGGAAAGCTCTTCCTGAGTGAGACCGGCCTTCCGCCTTGCGCTCACGAGCGATCCTGTGATGTCGCGCCTCAGTCTGAGCTTTCCGTACTCCGCGGCAAACAAGGGATCAATTTCAAGTTCTGAAATCAGATCATCGAGATCGCTCATAAAGCCCTCCCTTGGCAGAATGCCCTTATGGCCTCAGCGGTACTTTTAGCAGAAAATCTGCGCCATGATGAAGTAGAAGAGTATGGCGAACACCGCGCCTGCAGGGAGGGTTACGACCCAGGACACGAGGATCTTCCGGACGACGCTGAGGTTTATCGCGGAGATTCCGCGGGCAAGCCCCACGCCCATGACGGCCCCGACCATGGTCTGCGTCGTCGAGATGGGGAGCCCGGTGCCCGAGGCGATGACTACAGTCGTCGCGGTCGCAAGCTGCGCCGCAAAGCCTCTTGACGGGGTGAGGTGTGTGATGTTGGTGCCGATGGTCTTCATCACCTGGTATCCGAGGGTCGCGAGGCCGATGACGATGCCGACCGCGCCGAGCGAGAGGAGCCAGGCACTCTCAAGCGCTCCGTCCTCGCCGCTTCTCACGATCTCCGCGACCGCCGCGAGAGGCCCTACCGCGTTCGCCACATCGTTCGAGCCGTGGGCGAAGGCCATGGCGCAGGCCGTGATGATGAGGAGGATGGTGAAGACCCTCTCGACGTTCTCATAGCGGGTCTTCCTCTCCTTCTTCGACGGGAACTTCTTGTACCTGAGGTATACCGCTCCCGCGACCGCCGAGATGAGGGCAATCACCAGGGAGAGCACCAGGCTCTCGGCGTTCGAGATGATGATCCCGACATGCTTGAGGCCGTTCTGCATGGTGACTATCGAGAGGATAAAGAAGGTGAGGGCGATGAAGTAGGGCGCCATCGACTTCGCCTTGGCGAAGGGATGGAACCTGATGAAGATGGTCCGCTGTATCGCGACGAAGAGCAGGTAGGCGATGAGCCCCGAGATGGCGGGCGTCACGATCCAGGAGCCGAAGATCCCGGCGATCACCGACCAGTGGACCGCGGAGGCGTCGGTGGTGACGAGGGCGAATCCTATGAGGGAGCCGATGATGGTGTGGGTAGTCGACACCGGCCAGCCGAAGACCGAGGCGATTATGAGCCAGGCGCCCGAGGCGAAGAGCGCCGAGATCATGCCGAGGGCGAGCTTTATCTCCATGCCCTTGTAGGCCCCCGTGTCGATGATGTTGTCCTTGATGGTGTTCGTCACCTCGCCTCCGGCGAGGTAGGCCCCGGCGAACTCGAATATCGCGGCGATGACGAGGGCCTTCTTCACGGTTATCGCGTTGGTGCCGACCGAGGTCGCCATGGTGTTGGCGACGTCATTGGCGCCGATGCCGAAGGCCATCAGGAACCCTATGACAAGGGCGATGGTGAGCAGGGTGCTTCCGTGCTGGACAAGGAGAGCAGGATCCATAGTTATTTCCTGGTCAGAAGAATTTCAATGCGAGTCCCGACTCCTGCGGCCTGGTCGGAGAGCGTGTAGAGCCTTTCAAGAAGATCATAGGTGATGACGGCGTCAATCGGGGCCATCTCGGTCTCGTGCTCGAAGAGCTCGCGTCTTAATTTCACCTTCTTCTGCCAGCAGGCATCGGAGGAGGTCTCGAGGTCGGCGATGGTCTCCCTTATGGCCTTCCGCTCCTTCCCGATGAAGCCGGTCTCCATAAGGTCGTCAAGCTGCCCGAGGGCCTTCGCGGTGATGGCAATCGTGCCGAGGACCGACTTCACGAGGCCGCTGAGGCCCTCCTGGGAGTCCTTCGGCACCTTGAGCCGGCGCCCCTCGAGGAGCCCCGCGATGCCCTTGGCGCCGTTCGCGAGCTTGTCCTGCTCGGTCACGAGCTCAAGGAGGTCGACCCGGTCGAAGGGGAGCATGATCCGGTCGGTCGCCGCGATGCGGACGTCGTTCTTGAGGCGGTTCGCGTCGATTTCGAGAAGGCGGATGCGCTCCGCGATCTGGGTGTTCTTGTCGATATTTCCGGAGAGCGTCTTTTCAATCAGTGTCTTGATGCAGCCGCAGCACTCGCTCACCTTCTCCATGTGCTTACGGAGGGGCTTGAAGGGCGATGCCGCGAACATTGACAGGATGCCGGCCATTGGGATGACTCCAACTCTTCTTCTGAATTCTTGTAAACCGTCCCATTTTACTATTTTTATAAAGATATTGAGAAAATCCGGTGAGATCCGGCGGATTCCGCCTTGATATGAACGGCTTAGCATGGCAGAATTACGGATTTGCTCAAAAATGATACAGGACGCAATGCCGCATGGATAACAGATTTGAGCGGCTCTCCCCCGGAAAATCCTGAGATCCGCGCTGTGTGGTTGTATAATTCCCAATCATTTATCCGTGCGGCTGGGCACGGCACTCTTTTTGTTTGGTGCAGGTCAATGGGAAAAATCAAAAAACTTATTTCAAAGAATGACTTTTATGTGGCCTGCAAAAGGTTCCTCCCGTTCGTCAAGCCCTACTGGTTCCTCGCCATCCTCGGCATGCTCCTCACCATCCCGGTGGGAGCCCTTGACGCGGTCGTCGCCTACTTCCTGAAGCCCTTCATGGACAACGTGATGGTCGCGAGGAAGGGCGACTTCGCGGACTATGTCCCCTACATCATCGTGGGCTTCACCATCATCCAGGGGCTCTGCGTCTACTTCGCCGCCTGGGTGAACGGCTACGTGGGCATCAAGATCACGTGGGACATCAGGACGAGGCTCTTCGACAAGCTCACGCAGATGAACTGCCGCTACTTCGAGCAGACCGAGTCCGGCATGATCCTCTTCCGCTACTACCATGATCCGGACAACGCCTGCGGCGGACTTATCAATAACCTTAAACTATTCCTGCAGAAGTTCTGGTCAACCGTGGGACTCGCCTGCGTCCTCGTGTGGAGCAGCTGGCAGCTCTCCATCATCGCTCTCGGCGTGCTCCTCTTTATTATCTACCCGATGCGGGTCGTCAGGAAGAAAATTGACCAGATCATCAACAAGACGGTAAGCGTAGGCGCCGTGACCTTCACCATCTACAACGAGACCTCGGGCGGCTACAAGGCGGTGAAGTCATTCGGGCTCAGGGACTTTGTCAAGGCGAAGTACACCGACAGGGCCAGGTTCCTGCAGAAGCTCGGCCTCAGGCTCATAACGCAGACCAACTGGCTCTCGCCCTTCATGCATGTAGTGAGCGCCATCGGAGTGGCGCTTGTCATCGGCATCGGCGGAAGGCTTATAACGAACGGGACAATAACGGCAGGAACGTTTGTCTCCTTCATCGCGGCGCTCATCATGCTCTACACGCCCTTGAAGTCCATCGGCAACAACTACATCCAGTTCCAGCAGTCGCTCTTCGCGCTTGACCGTATCTACCAGATCCTCGATGATGACAAGGACACCGAGAACACCGCGGATGACGGCATCGAGATGCAGTCAATGAAGGACGGCATCGAGTTCAGAAATGTCACCTTTGCCTATGTGCCCGGGAAAAATGTCCTGAACGGTATAAACCTTAAAATACCCCGCGGGCAGAAGGTCGCGCTTGTCGGGGAGAGCGGCGGCGGCAAGACCACCATCTGCTCGATGATCCCAAGAATGTACGATGTCACGGGCGGGGAGATTGACATCGACGGCACCGACATCAGGAAGTACACCCTGAAGTCTTTGAGGCAGCATATCGCCTACGTGTTCCAGGACAACTTCCTCTTCTCCGGGACCATAAGGGACAATATCGCGCTCGGAAACGCGTCCATAAAGGACGAGGATGTCATAAACGCGCTCAAGGAGGCCTGCCTGTGGGATTTCGTGAACTCGCTCCCCGAAAAGCTTGACGCGAAGGTCGGAGAGAGAGGAGTCCTTCTTTCAGGAGGCCAGAAACAGCGAATCGCGATTGCGCGTGCGTTCGTGAGAAAAGCTGAGATAGTAATCTTCGACGAGGCGACGAGCGCCCTTGACAACACCTCGGAGAAGGAGGTGCAGACCGCAATCGAGAACCTGATGAAGGACCGTACGGTGCTCACCGTTGCGCACCGCCTCTCGACCATCGTGAACTGCGACAGGATACTTGTCGTGAACAACGGTCAGATCATCGAGGACGGCAACCACAAGACCCTCATCGAGAAGGGCGGCAAGTACGCCGAACTTTATAACATGCAATTTAAAAAAATCGAGCCGTCCAAGTAGTCTCCAAAGACCCCGGACGGCGCACAAGGGCCTGCTCAGGTGAGCGGGCTCATGCTTTTGTCCTAAGGAGGGACTTACTATGGGAAGCGAGACCGAGCTCAAGTTCAGGGTATTCGAGAAGGATCCGGGCGAGATAATTGACGCCATACTGAAGGACTCCGAGGTCATATCAAAGGAAACCCACAAGCTCACCAACGAGTACTACGACACGGAGGACCTTCAGCTCATGAGGTCGCGCTCCGGATTCCGCGTCCGCTCGACGGACGGCATATATGAGGAGACGGTGAAGACCTCGGGCCGCGCCGGCGGAGGGCTCGCCACAAGAAAGGAGTTCAATGTACCGCTCTCCGAGGGGAAACCCGATCTCAAGCTCTTCCCGCCCGAGGCGCTCCCGTTTGCGCCCGAGAAAATCAGCGAAGTCTCGGAGTCGCTCAAAAAGCTCTTCTCAAGCGACGTGGAGCGCACCTCCTGGCTTGTGAAAAGCACCTACGGCACCTCGGAGATAAGCCTTGATCTCGGGGCAGTCCGCTCAGGAAACCTAACGGACGAGATCCGCGAGGTCGAGGTCGAGCTCAAGGACGGGGCAGAGAAGGCCATCTTCGAGACCGCGGAGAAGATAATAAATTCAGGAAAGCTTACGCTCCGCACCGAGAGCCGCTCCAAGGCGCAGCGCGGCTACATCCTCGCGGGGCTCTCCAGTGCGCCAGAGTACCAGGACCTTGACGCAGGGAGCTTCCAGAGCAGCCTCTACGAGACCGACATCCTCAGGAACGCCTATACAAGGTACCTTGCGGTCGAGTCGCTCCTTGACCATGATCCGCAGGGAAGCCTTAAGATCTACCGCGCGATGTGGGAGGCGATGGAGCTCATCGAGAGCGCCGCAGGGAGGCTGATGCTCGGGGAGAAGCTCGGAGTCCTCCCGTTCATCCCCTCTCTCAGCTGGGTCGGGCGCCACCGCGTGCTTGAGGAGACCTTCGCCGCGACCGGAAACGATCTATGCAGAGTCCGGATGGAGGAGATCCTCGAGGAGGGGAAGAACCTGGTGCATGCCATGAGGAAGGATCCGAAGTACCTCCTCTGGCAGCTCAACATGATGCGCTGGATGGAGAACCCGATGGCGTTTGCGCCGGGTAAATAGACCAGTGTCTGTTTTTTCAACTCCATGTGTAGGTCTCGAATCAGAATGCCATTCTTGGTAGACTTAATGCGCAGAGTGTAAAAATTACACTGTACAGAAGGAGCCTGATCTTGGTCAAAGATCAGGCTCTTTTTTTATTTGCGTCAGCCAGTGGTTACAGTGTTTTTATGCCGTCAGCAGGGTGACGTTCTCTGCTGTCATCGTAAGGCGATATTGCCAAATCTTACATACACTGCTTTTCCTCGCAGTGATATTTCACGGAAGAAATGTCGTACTGTCCTTCCGTCAGTCAGAATTCATGCAATTTTATGGTGAATCGTTGTTTTTTTACATTCTGCCCTAAAATATATTATTGAAGAAAATCGGTTCGGCCTATTTGTCTAGGTATTACAGGTGCCCCAGCATTGAACCGGAATTACAGACCAATATTGGAGACAAATAATGCAAGGGATAAAGAATAGTTCAACTGGCAAGAGTGGCGTTCACAGTGAGTCTAAGAGCAGCGACAAAATGTCTTGTTTTAAGAACAGGAGTGAGGAAGAAAGAGCTGGTGCAACAACTAGATATCGCAATGCTGTAGAGTTGAAACAGGATGTTGTAGCAGTTATTTACCTGAAATTTGGATTCTGCATAAAAATTAATTCCCATCCTGATTATGTAGAGACAGCTAAAAGATTTCAAAAATCTGCCGAGCAGCATGATGCTAATGCTCAAATATGTTTGGGCTTTATGTATTATTTTGGAAATGGTGTCGTACAGAATTACACAAAGGCAGCTGAATTGTTTCAAAAAGCCGCAGATCAAGGTGATGAATTATCTCAAATTTGTTTGGGATACATGTTTTCTTTGGGAAAAGGTGTCAAAGAGGACAAGGACGAGGCTCTAAAATTGTACCGTGAGGCAGCCACTCGTGACAAGGCCAACATTGATGTGTTGCTAGGAGATATTTTCTATTCTGGTATCGGGATAAAGAAGGATTGTCGTTATGCCCATAAACTGTATTTTGATGCAGCAAGTCAAGGGGATGTTATAGCTATGTGCGGTTTGGGCAATATATGCCGTGATAATGACGATCAAGAACGAGCGTTTATTTATTACAAATCTGCCGCAATACGAGGGTATGGTCCGGCTATGTTACAAATTGGTAATATCTATAAAAAGAGACCATTCATTGATGTGAATACCACCTCTGAAAAAGAGGCTGCAGAAAACTATCGGAAGGCTGCTGACTGGTACGGCTGCAAAGCCGAGCAGGGTGATGTTGTTTGTCAAAACATTCTAGCTGATATGTACTATGACGGTATAGGCGTTGAAGAAGATAAAGATAAAGCAATAAAACTGTACCAAAAAGCTGCGAACCATGGATATGCCAAATCTCAGTACAAGCTTGGCAGTATATATATTGCTCAAAACAATATCTCAGAAGCAAAAAAATGGTTTTCCAAGTCTGCAGAGCAGGGATTTACTGATGCCCAGTACGGACTGGGGATCATTTTACAGAGTGAAAACAACATATCGGAAGCCAAGAAATGGTTTCAAAAGGCGGCAGAAAACGGACATATCCTGTCTAAATTCAAACTTGGTGCAATAGCTATGAGGCAGTATAACGAATCAACCAAACAAATAAAGGAGTTGTACTGCTTGGAGAATTCATTTTTTTAAGAGAGCAATTCCTAGACATGTTTTTAAGGAAAAGTGTAACTGTATTTTATCTGAGGTTAAAATGGTACACACGAATCGTGAAAAATATGGCAATAATGTACAGTCGTATGTCGAAATTAACAGTAATTGTACATCACAAGTTTCTCCTGAAAATACTCCAAATTGTGCTGGCAGTAAACAGCAGATCAATGGCTTCTATGACACGATTCTAAAGTATAGCCTTACTGACTATTCTCAAAAAGAAGAAAAAGCCAAAGATGTTTTGTCTGCAATATGTGAAAAGGTTACCGACAAGAACTTTTTCAGCAATTATCGCTGTCATATTGAGGTGATGACTCTTCAAACTTTCCAGGGTAACAGTGTTGTTATTGCTGAAAACAAGGCAATCGTACTGATCATGGCCGATGCAAACCATCTTCGAGAGTACGTTCCGACTGTCGTTCTGGAGAAAAAAGCGAGGGAAGAGCTAACCAAGCTTCGGCCTGATATTCAGATATTAATGAACATTGTCATAACTCCGGAAGATTATGTTCGAGTTGAAATATTTGTAAATTACATACGAAAGGTATTTGTTGCCGAACTATCGAAACAGATGTCTCTTGGTGAATTAATCAAAAATAATACCTTAGAGGTATCCGAGAATCCAAACGATTATGATTTCGCTTACTCAATGCTCAACCCACATACAGTGCCTCTCAGACATGATCTTTGCCTGACGATTTATCTAACATCCAAGGATGGGAAAAGAATTACCGATTATCTGATTGATGACGAAAGTGAGAAAAATTATGGAAGTGATTCTCCGTCAACTTGTATGCCTTTAGCAACTATTGCTGGATACACAGAATTTATCAAGGATCGCGAGTATGAGTCTAAGTATCTGCCCGTTGTCCACATCTCTGAAATTTCATCAGCGATTTTGGATAAAGCACTCATACCATTTTTCTTGAAATTGGCTATGAAGAAATTTATCAATGACGGTATGTGGCTTGATAATTGTAGCTGGATGAGAAGTCAGATTCGAGGCCAAGTAGACTTTGGTGCTCTTTTCCCAGATGATAATGGTAACCCATTAGTAATTGATAGACCAGGGATTTTTGATAAAGCTGTCGCCAGTTCTTTTGATAATGTCCAACTGGTCATTGACGTAACAGATGGACGTGCCACTATACCCGGTTTGGTGATGAACTTTTCATCTGTTACTGATGACGATACATTAAAGGCACAGACGAACTTCACGTGGTTACAGCAGTCAGGAGTTATTTGTCAGTTCTATCGTGGGTACTGTCATCAGTATGGCAAGTTATGTGACACCGCAAACATTGATTTTCTTAATGAGTATGACAATGCCCCTTACAAAACATATGAAGATTATAAGTGTCTTCTGATTCGGAAGACTCCAGAGGCGCGAGCAAAAGATGAACGAAAGTTTGTATCAGATTTTAGACTTTACTATAGAAGCGATGTAGTTGGTCTAACTCCGGATCTTTTAACTCAATTTGATGACAGCACTATGAGTCAAAACGGATTGAACATGGCTGACATGGACGGTATCTTTTCAAATTCTGGTGTATAGATACCACAGGCTCAGTACATCAGGGGGGCAATGGAGATCTTATGGTATCAATATTCAGCAGTAAAAATTCCGGTTACAGGTGTCCGGAATGCGGCTCGGAGGATACCGAACTTGTTAGATCCGGCGCAGAGGGCAAGCTTCAGGTCTTCGGGAAAATACTTGATATGTTGCAGAGCCAGACTCCCCGTCGCGGGCAGTTCACACTGGTGTGCCATAAGTGCGGCCATCACTCGATGATCTTTATCCAGTAGCAAGAACTATCCTTGAAGCAGGCGGTCTGTTTCAGCATCGCAGGCCGCCTTGTTATTTCCCGACCCTGAGCTCAAGCTGCTTCACGCGTCTCTTGTCCGCATTGACCACCCTGAACTTGAACTTCCCGGCAAGCACTATGGTCTCGCCCTTGACGGGCAGGTGCCCGCAGGTCTTGATGATGAGCCCCGCGATGGTCTCGGCATCATCGTTGCTGAACTCCGTCCCGAACTTCTCGTTGAAGTCCTCGATTGGCGTTACGCCTGATATGAGGTAGCTGCTGGAGTTGACGGCCTTGATGTTGTCCGTCCCTTTCTTCTCGCCCTCGTCCGCGATGTCTCCCACGATCTGCTCAAGGACGTCCTCGATGGTGACAAGCCCCGAGACGCTCCCGAACTCGTCCACGACTACCGCAAGATGGTACCTCTCCTTCTGGAACTTCCGGAGGAGCCTGTCCACGCGTACGCTTTCGGGGATTACTGTCGCGGGCCTCATGAAATCCGCGATATTGAAGACCTTCGGGTGGGTGTTGCGGTAGATGAGAAGGTCCTTCGCGATGAGGAGCCCCTTGATCTCGTCGATGTCATCTCCGACTACAGGGTATCTTGAGTGCCTGGAGCTTGCGATGATGCTGAGGATGCTCTCCTCGGTGTCGTCATCGTGGACGAAGATGATCTGCGATCTCGGGATCATGATGTCCCTGACGCGGAGCTCCGAGATCTCGAAGACGCCCTCAATCATGTTGTGGGTGTTCTCGTCGATGATCTCGCTCTCCCGCGCCTCATGTATGACGTCTGCAAGCTGCGACTTGTCCTTCGGCTCGCTGTGGAAGAGCCTGAAGAACCGGTCGAGGATGCCGTCGTCCTCCTTCTCGTGCTGCGGCTCCTCGGAGACCTCCGCCGCGGTCACGCTCCCGGGAGCCTCCGCCGAGGTCTCCTCCCCTGCATCCGCGCTCAGAGGCTCGCTGCTCTCCTTCTCCGCGTCCCTTCCGTCAGCTGATTCTGCCTGAACTTCAGCCTCGGCGTTTTCCTGCTCTTCGTCTGTCTTGTTCACTTTGTCATCTCTCATATTGTCTCAATCGTCCCGGTTTCTGTTTCATTATCTCCGGGAAAATCCCCTCCTTTCATGATGTTTTTCTTCTGTTCAGGCTTAAGCCTTCTCCGAGGCGTATGGATCCGCGAAGCCGAGCTTTTCCGTCAGGATCCTGGTCTCGATCCCCTCCATCTCCTCGGCCTCCTCGTCGGTGATGTGGTCGTATCCGAGAAGGTGGAGACAGCCGTGTACGGTCATATGGGCATAGTGCTCCGCAAGGGTCTTACCCTGCTCCTTCGCCTCGCGCTCAACTACCTCGCGGCAGATGACGAGGTCTCCGAGGAGGTTGAGCTGCACCTCCGGCGGGCACTCGAACGGGAACGAGAGGACATTCGTGGGGCGGTCGACATGGCGGTAGTTGAGGTCGAGCTCGTGGCTCTCCGCCTCGTCAACGATGCGGATGGTGACCTCGGCGTCGTCCCTGAAGTCCTCCACCGCGGCCTCGGCCCATTTCTGGAAATCCGCCTCAGAGGGGAGCCCCTCTGAGCTCTCGGATGCGATCTGAAGATCAAGCGTCAGGTTCAATCTGTCTCCCTCCCTGTAACGGAGTCAGCGTCAGTGCCGGAAACGGCTCCGGCATGCGCTGCCCCTTTCGCCGCTGCGGCCCTCTCGGCCGCCTCCTTCTCCATCTTTTTGTCGTAGCTGTCGTAGGCCTTGACGATCCTCGCGACTACCGGGTGGCGCACGATATCGGTCGAGGTGAAGTAGTCAAAGGCGAGCCCCTCGACACCTGTGAGGACCTCGATTGCGTGCTTGAGGCCGGACTTGATGTGCCTCGGGAGATCGATCTGGGTGATGTCGCCCGTGATGACGGCCCTCGAGTTGAAGCCGATCCTGGTGAGGAACATCTTCATCTGCTCGACGGTGGTGTTCTGGCTCTCGTCAAGGATGATGAAGGCGTCATTGAGGGTTCGGCCTCTCATGTAGGCAAGAGGTGCGATTTCAATGACCTGACGCTCGAGGAGCTTGTCGACCCGCTCGAAGCCCAGCATTTCAAAGAGGGCGTCGTAAAGGGGCCTCAGGTACGGATCGATCTTCTGCGCGAGGTCGCCCGGGAGGAACCCCAGCTTCTCGCCTGCCTCAACCGCGGGGCGGGTGAGGATGATGCGCCTCACCTCCTGCCTCTCGAGCGCGTCGACGGCTGCCGCTACCGCAAGGTAGGTCTTGCCGGATCCAGCGGGCCCGATGCCGAATGTGACGTCATGGGAGGTGATGTCCGAGACATACTGCGCCTGGTTGTGCGAGCGGGGCTTGATGTTGCCTTTCTTGGTCCTTATCGTGACGTCGCGGCCGAATTCGTCCATCGCCTCGTCCTTCTCGAGGGCTCCAGCGCCCTGTATCGCGAGGTGGACGTCCTCCGGGGTGATCTCGCCGATTTTTCCGCGGATGGGGGCGGTGTCGGTGTAAAGCTCGTTCAGCACATGCTCGGCGGCCTTGATGTCACCGGGATATCCCGTGATTCTGAAGCTTCCTCCGTCGTACTCGATGGCGACGCCGAGGCGCTTCTCAATCTGGAGGAGGTTCTCGTCTCCCGGCCCGCAGAGCATGGAGAGCCGGTAGATGTTCTCCGGCTCAAGGATGATTTCGTCAGTTTCTGTATTTCTCAAGTCACTTTCCCGGACGGAACGCCGTCCTTACAATCACTCCGGAACAGGCCCCGCTGAATGCGGTGCAGGAGGCGCACTTCAGTGGCACGCCTCCCGGCCGCGAAGGAGCCGGCTCCTCTTTTTACTCATCACTCTCTATTATAGAGCCTGTGAGGCTGTGCGGCAGGACCTCGTCGATCCGGACTCTCGCGAACTCGCCGATGAGATCCTCCTCCGAGCGGAAGTTCACGATGCGGTTGTTCTCGGTCCTTCCCTGGTAGCTGTGCCCGTCAGGATCCTTTTTCGCGTGGGCGTCGACGAGGATGGTCTGCTCGGTTCCCTTCATTAGGAGCGATATCGCGTCGGCACTTGCCGTAAGGTGTTTCTGCAGGCAGTAGAGGCGCTCCTTCTTGTTCTCCAGAGTCTCCGGATCCTTCATCGCCGCGGCCTTGGTGCCGGGGCGGGGCGAGTAGACGAAGCTGAAGCTCTGGTCAAAGCCGACCTGATCCGCGAGGGTCACGGTCTCCTCGAAGTCGTCGTCGGTCTCCCCGGGGAAGCCCACGATGAAGTCGGAGCTGATGCTGATGCCGGGGCGGGCGGCGCGGAGCTTCCCCACCTTCTCAAGGTAGGACTCCGCGGTGTAGGGCCTGTTCATGAGGGCGAGGATCCGGTCGGAGCCGCTCTGCACCGGAAGATGGATGTGTGAGGCGATCTTCGGGAGCTCCCCTATAGCGGCGATGGTCTCATCGTTGAGGTCCTTCGGGTTGCTCGTGGTGAAGCGGATCCTCCCGACTCCCTCAACCGCGGAGACCTTGTAGAGGAGCTCCGCGAGAGAGCTCTCCGATCCGTCCTCGTTGAGCCCGGCGAACTCGTTGACGTTCTGCCCTAGGAGATGGATTTCCCGGACGCCCGAGTCAACGTCGCGCCGCACCTCCTCCATAATCTCCCTGACGGTCCTCGAGACCACGGGGCCCCTCGTGAAGGGCACGATGCAGTAGGTGCAGAAGTTTGAGCAGCCCTCGGTGATGGTCACGTAGGCTGACGGGGCGCCCCTCGCGATGGGAGGCAGGATATTGAACTTCTCGAGCTCCGGGAAGGAGATGTCGATCTGGCGGCCCTCTCCCGCTATGACCTTCTCAATCATCCCGGGGACAAGGTGCATGGTCTGCGGTCCGAAGACGATGTCGACCTCTGGTGCGCGGCGGAAGATTTCCTCGCCGTCAGCAGACGCGACGCAGCCGCCGACACCGATGATCATCCGGGGATTTCCCTTCTTGAGCTCCTTCCAGCGACCGAGCTGGTGGTAGATCTTCTCCTTGGCGTTCTCACGCACCGCGCAGGTGTTGAGGAGAATGATGTCGGCAGACTCAGCCTCGGGAACTTCCTCATAGCCATTCGCCGTGAGGAGATCTGCGAGCCTCTCCGAGTCATAGACGTTCATCTGGCAGCCCCAGGTGTGGATATAGAACTTCATTTTTTCTCCTCGCACAGTTTCCCGGCCGGGCCGGCGCGCTCTTCCTTTATGCTCTGTCAAGAGACGTGATAATACCATTATTGAGGCTCTCTTTCCCTGTTTCGAATGGTATCCTGCCTCAGTTCTGCCTCTCTCCTGCATCATGCTGCCAGCGCTCCGTGGCAGCTGACTGTTCCCTGATGAGCCAGAATGATTTTTTTTACATGATATGACCCGCAATGACATATTTGCCTTATTAAAATTTGAGAGAGTGACCTGTGCCTGATAACATAGACGGCATAAACGGTACTTGGAATCATGAGCAACAAATGATTGCTGTCTGGATAACGTTAAATTGTGCTGATATGGCAGCCTTGTCAGCACGAGAAATTTATGGCAGAGCTGGAAGAGAATGCGAAGCAATGAAATTTTTATGTGCGCAAGAGAGATTTCTGAAAATAATGTATTATCCATGTGTCAAAAAGTGGGAAATTTTGCAAAAATTTCAAAGGTATGGTAGGAATCAAGCCTTTAATACAACTTATTCAGGATGTTCCTGAGGGTACTGTAATCTTCAGGTCTGACTATCCGCAGTACAACGCCGAGTTCGTTGGTAATGTGCTCTCCAGGCTGGTGGAGGATGGAACAATCCTACGTCTTTCTCAAGGCATATATTATCGGCCTAAGATGAGCAGGTTTGGTGTCATTAAACCTACAATGACGCAGCTCGCTAAGAGCATTGCCAAAAGGGATAATGTTCACATACTTCCTGTTGGAGAAACTGCGCTTAATGAGCTTGGGCTTTCAACACAGGTGCCAATGAGCTATACGTTTTTGACAACTGGAAGTGCCAGGAAGATACAGATAGGTGCCAGTACCATCGTATTTAAACGAGGCGTGCAACGTAACTTCGTATACCAAACTACTTTAGTGGCTTGCTTGGTCCAGGCATTAAAAGCTTTGGGCAAAGACAATGTTGGAAACGAGGAAACCAGTCAGATTGCTAGCCTGATTGATAAGGAACCTGACAAGAGCGCATTGCTTCACGATTTAATGATGGTTCCAGTGTGGATGCGCAAAATTTTATTACCTATGATCAAGAAGTAATTATGAAACAAAAATATTGGATAGACAATGACGTATTGGATCGCTCATTCATGCTTGGCAAGACTTGGGAAGATCATCAAAGTATCGGGCAGGCAGCAATAGAGAAAGACTGGTGGGTAACCGTGACTCTCAAAGCTCTGTTTCAAACAGAGTGCGCCAAGCATTTGCTTTTTAAAGGAGGCACAAGCCTTAGCAAGGGATGGCATCTGATAGAGCGTTTTTCGGAAGATATAGATCTGGCAATCAGTCACCATTTCTTCGGAATTGATAAGTCGAACAAGAGTCAGCGAGACAAATTGCGCAAACTTTCAAGATTCTATATTCATAATACATTGTCCGCGCAACTTGACGAGAAACTGAAAGCTATGGGAATTTGCGGTTATCGGATCGAGAATGTGACAACGGTTCAAAGGAAAGACGGTACTACAGTGCCAATAGACAGCGATAAAGACCCAACAGTAGTCCTGGTGCGGTATGACAGCCTGCTAGATCACCAGATTAACTATATACCATCTCAGGTGAAAATCGAAATCAGCTGTCTCTCTATGGATGAGCCTGTTGAGACACGCAGGATTAGCTCTCTTATCAGAGAATCTTTTCCTGAGGACGATTCTGGAGCAGAATGCATCATCAAGGCAGTTGTGCCGGCCAGAACTTTTTTGGAGAAGATTTTCTTATTAGCCGAAGAGTTCCAGAAAGACAATCCTAGAAGCATTAGGATGTCGAGGCACTTATATGACCTGGAGCGACTGATGGATACTGAATATGGGCACGCTGCACTTGCAGACCTTTCGCTTTACAAGGCAATAGTTGAACATCGTCAGGCGTACTATGCCCTCAAATATGTCGATTACGCAAAATTGAATCCTTCAGTAATAAGTATTCTTCCACCTGAGCATGTAATAGACGAGTGGCGAAAGGACTACGCCAACATGCAACGCTATTTTATTTATGGGCAGTCCCTTCCCTTTGATGATTTGATGCGCCGTATTCGGGATTTGCAGGATCGACTTAGGGCTATCGGCTGAAATAGCTGGCTCAGCTCATAACAGAGTTATAGTACCGATTGGAAATTTCTGTTGATTGCTCAAGACCATAAAAGATCGAGAATGAAACCTGACGTAGGAACGGCATCAGCGCAAACGCCGTTCTGCGGTGGCAATTGCAATATAAATGCTTATCCGATGTTATACCCTCTTCTAGACAAATAAAATCATAACGGCATGGGGCTGCATTTCCTCGAGGTTCCGAAGTTCTCCAGGGAAGCAGGAAAGCCGGTGAGCAGCCTGACGAGGCATGAGCGCTGGATGGCGTTTTTCGCAAACTGCCTCAGTGACGCGGAGAAGAAGGAGCTCTCAGAGATCGATCCGGCAATCGGCAGTGCGTATGCTGTAGCAGAAGACTTCTTCAAGGACAGCGAAAATGCCAGCAGGTATATTGACTATGAGACCGGGCTCAGGCTGTTCCGTGCGGCCATGCAGGACGTGAAGAAGCACGGCAAGTACCGCGGAGAATAGAGTGCTGCAGGGCCGGGAGCCGGCCTTCATACGCATGAGTGCAGCGCAGCCAGGTGAGATCTTCTGCACTTGGCGGCGCTGTCCTGTTCCGGAGAGAAGTATTTTGTCTTCTGAGAACAGCGGCAAAGCCATTTTGTAGTAAAAGGTGGGAAATATTGCAAATATTTCAAAGGTTGGACGGTAAGCAAGTTCTTGAAACAGCTCATTTGTGGCAGTTACCTTTTTCTAAACTTCAGGTAACTATTCAGAACCCCCTC
>DEHC01000051.1 GCA_002351705.1 Gammaproteobacteria bacterium UBA2810
ACATCCGCCTACTCGATTGCCTGAATCGCAGAGAGCACCGGCTCCTGCGCGATCTCAGGTTTTGCCCGCACGCAATGCTGCGGGGCACGATTTCCAAAGGTGCGGCCTGTTTGCAGCAGGCGGTATCGGATATATAATCCGGAAAACTCTCGGGCGGACAAATCCGCAAACATAAGGACACTTAAGCATGAAGGGCAGTCTCAGCGACATGGAGGATCTGTGCAGGTCGGATCCGCTGGTGCGCACTTTCAGGGAGCTTGTGCGCTTCCCCACGCAGTCAGATGACAATTCCAAAACTATCCCCTCAACTGATGGGCAGCTGCGCCTCGGCGCGCACCTGGTGTCGCTCTGCAGCAGCCTGGGCTTCAAGGCAGAGCAGGATGACAAGGGCGTGGTCACGGTAATCGTTCCCCCGTCAGCCGGATGCGAGAGCGCGGATCGCCTGGCGCTCATTGCCCACCAGGACACGGCGCCTGACGCCCCTGGCGACGGGGTGGAGCCCAGGCTGGTGAAAAACTATGACGGCGGGGCAATCGAGCTTGACAGCGGTTTGGTGACTGACGCAAAAATCTGTCCGAATCTGCCTTCACATAAGGGCGATGACATTGTCGTCACCGACGGCGTGACGCTTCTTGGCGCCGATGACAAGGCCGGGGTGGCAGTGATCCTTGAGATCCTGCGGGAGATCGCTGAGGATCCTTCCTTCAGGCATCCTGAGATGCGCGCGGTCTTCTCGGTTGACGAGGAGATCGGGCGCTCGGCTGACTATATCGATGTGCAGAAGCTCGGCTGCGCGTTCGGCGTCACCGTAGACGGCGGCGAGGCCGGGGATCTTGACACCACGACTTTCAGCGCCGAAGCGGCGACTGTGACTGTAAAGGGGCGCAGCGTGCACACTTCGTCTGCCTACAAGACCATGGTCAACGCCTGCGAGATTGCCGCGCGCTTCATGCAGCTGCTGCCGCCCGATGAGAAGCCTGAGAACACGCAGGGGAAGGAGGGCTTCTTCCATGTGCACAATCTTGAGGCCAGCGTTTCCCAGGCGAAAATCAGCATGATCATCCGCGATTTTGACGGGGAAAAGCTTAAGGACAGGGTGGCGCAGCTTGATCTCATCGCCTCGCTCCTCAACCGCGAGATCGGCTATGAGAGCGTGAGCGTCGGGCACCATCACCAGTACTCGAATATGGGAGAGGTGCTCGTAAAGCATCCGGAGGTGCTCTCGCGCTGCCGCAGGGCCTATGAGGCTGCTGGGATTGCGGTCCGCGAGTGCGCGGTGCGCGGCGGCACCGACGGCTCCAACCTCTCATGGCGCGGGCTTCCCTGCCCGAACTTCTTTACCGGGTCGCTGTGCATGCACGGGCCTTATGAGTGCCTGCCGGTAAAGTCGCTGCATCTTTGCCATGACGCGGTCAGGGCGCTTGTTGAAATCTGCGCTGACAGCCGCTCATGAAACGGGCCTGCCAGCCGGATAAGGCTGGCAGAATTTTTACTGGAACTTTAATTAAAAGGGCAGCACAGCATGGAAATCCGGCTTGCTTCATGGAACGTCAACGGCATCCGCGCCGCCTCCGGCAAGGATGGGTTCAAACAATGGTTCTCGGAGGAGCGCTATGATGTCATCGGCTTCCAGGAGACCAAGGCCGATCCGTCGCAGCTCCCGGAGAGCCTTGTCAAAAAGAGCGGCTATGAGTCCTGGTTCGCTTCATCCACAGTGAAAAAGGGCTATTCCGGCACAGCCGTCTACAGCCGCATAAAGCCGCTTAAGGCTGAGCTTGAGCTTCCGGATCCCAAATTCCAGGGTGAGGGGCGCATCGTTCACCTGGAGTTTGACCGTTTTCACTTCTTTAACGGATATTTCCCGAACGGGGGAGCCGCGATCCTGGATGAGAAGGGGAAGCCTACCGGGAAGTTCAAGCGCGTGCCTTACAAGATGGGGTTCTTCGAGAGCTTCTTCGAGTATGCGCAGAAGCTCCGCGAGCAAAAGCCCGTGGTGGTCTGCGGAGATTTCAATATCGCACATGAGCCGATTGACCTTGCAAGGCCCAAGCTCAACGAGCAGAACACCGGCTTTCTCCCTGAGGAGCGCGCCTTCCTCGACCGCTTCATGGCGGCCGGCTACATAGACACCTTCCGCCGGGTGCACGGGGACGTGCCGGATCAGTACAGCTGGTGGTCCTACCGCATGCGCGCCCGCGAGAAGAACGTGGGATGGAGGATCGACTACTTCTTCGTCTCGGATGAGCTTGATGGGAACATCGCCGACGCCTGCATCGAGAGCAGCGTGACCGGATCTGATCACTGCCCGGTCGGGCTGACGCTCAGGTTCTGACCTGTGCTCCCCGGTCAGGCAGCGGCTCGCCGTGCCTGCCTCCCTATCCGTCCGGGAAATCACCGCGCCGGCAGCCATTGCAGCATGACAGACGAAAACACCCCCGGGGATGCCCGGGGGTGTCTTGTTTGAATGAAAAACGCAGTCTGAATGCCGGAACCAGGTTCCGGCATCCGGCCATGATCAGAACATCGCGTTCTTCGGGGTTCTCGGGAATGGGATTACGTCGCGGACGTTCCCGACTCCGGTGACATAGACGCAGAGCCTCTCGAACCCGAGGCCGAATCCTGAGTGGACTACGGAGCCGTAGCGGCGGAGGTCGCGGTACCACCAGTAGTTCTTCGGATCGAGCTTCATCTCCGCCATTCTCTTGTCGAGCATGTCGAGCCTCTCCTCACGCTGCGATCCGCCGATGATCTCGCCGATTCCCGGGGCGAGGACATCCATTGCCGCAACGGTCTTTCCGTCATCGTTCATGCGCATGTAGAAGGCCTTGATGTCCTTCGGGTAGTTCTTGACGACAACAGGGGAGTGGAAATGCTCCTCGGCGAGGAAGCGCTCGTGCTCGGACTGCAGGTCCATGCCCCACTCGACGTCAAAGTTGAACTTGTGCCCTGACTTCTTCAGGACGTCGATCGCGTCGGTGTAGTCGATCTGGGCGAAATCGGAGGCGATGAAGCGCTCAAGGCGTCCGATGGCATCCTTGTCGACGCGCTGCACGATGAACTCGAGGTCGTCATGCCTCTCCTCGAGGACGGCGCGGAAGACGTACTTGAGCATCCTCTCGGCGAGGGCGGCGTCATCGTCGAGATCAAAGAAGGCAGCCTCCGGCTCGCACATCCAGAATTCGGCAAGGTGCCTCGTGGTGTTGGAGTTCTCGGCACGGAAGGTAGGTCCGAAGGTGTAGCACTTCGAGAAGGCGGATGCGTAGGTCTCGACATTGAGCTGTCCGGAGACGGTCATGAAAGCTTCCTTGCCGAAGAAGTCCTTTGTATAGTCGACCTTTCCGTCCTGAGTCTTGGGGACGTTCTCGAGATCAAGCGTCGTGACGCGGAACATCTCGCCGGCGCCCTCGCAGTCAGAGGTTGTGATGAGCGGGGTTGACACCCACATGAACTCCTCGCTCTGGAAGAATCTGTGGATGGCCATCGCAAGGCAGTTCCTGATGCGCATGACCGCGCCGATGAGGTTGGTTCTCGGACGGAGGTGCGCGTACTCGCGGAGGTACTCCGGGGAGTGGCGCTTAGCGCTCATCGGATAGGTGTCAGGATCCTCGATCATTCCGCAGATCGTGACCTTGTCGGCCTTCAGATCGTACTTCTGGCCCTTGCCCTCGGAGAGGACCAGGGTTCCCTCGACAATGACCGAGCATCCGGTGGTCAGCTTGAGAACATCAGCGTAGTTCTCTATGGTATTGGGCACGACAGCCTGAACCGGGTTGAAGCATGAGCCGTCGTAAACGCTCAGGAAAGAAAAACCAGCCTTCGAGTCGCGTCTGTTTCTTATCCAGCCGCGCACTGTTATTCTGCTGCCTGCCGGAACCTTGTCCTTTACCAGGATGTCAGCAGTGGATACTATCGACATTGTCAATTCCTCAAATAAAACCCGGTATATTTTACCATTCGGGCAGAAAAGGCGTCAGACGCCTTCTGTTATGAGTCCCGATGCACAAAAAGCCTTAGTTTCCGAACATCCGGTCGAGCTGCGAGCTGTCATAGCCGGAGCCCTTCTTCGAAGAGCCCTGTCCCTGCTCCCCGGCCGTGCCAGAGGCTTTCCCTGAGCTGCCGGCTGACGCTGCGGGCGCTGTTTCGTGAAGCTCACCTGAGCCGTAGTTGGTAATCGGCTTGTGGCCGCTTCTTATTATGATCTGCCTTCTGCCTGTGGAGCTCCCCGCGGGGCGCTGCGCGCTGTAGTCAGCGGTATCACGGAGCTGCTCCCGGGGAGCGGCAGCAGTCTCTGGCGAAGGCTTCGGGGCAGGGGCTGCGGCCGGCTTTTCCGCGGCTGAGTCCTTAGTGCTTCCCGTGGCTGCGATCTTTCCTGTCTCGGGCTTTGCCATGGTAGCAGCAGCGGGAGCAGTATCCTTGCCTCCCTGAGCTGCCGCGGTCTTCCCATTTCCGTCCCCTGCCTTTCTGGCAGCGGTGGCAGAAGCGCTGCCGGAATCCTTCCCGCTCGCTGCGGCGGAGCCCTTCTTTTCCGAGTCTGTCGCGGGCCTTGCCTGGGGCCAGGGCTTCCTGCCGTCAGACTTTGCCTGGGCCTTCCCTGAGCTTCCGCCTGAGGCTGTCAGGCTCTCACTGCTGTCCTTCCTGCTCTTTCCGGTGCTGCTCTCCTTTGCCTGAGCAGTTCCCGCAGCGCTACCGGCCTTGCCTGACGGGCTCTTTCCGGCATCAGTCTTTCCCTTTCCGGCGGGCTTTGCCGCAGGTGAGGCTGCCGCGGTGCGCCTGTCCTTCGCGCCTCCCTCGTCCTCATCGACAAGGGCTGACTCGCGGCGCTCGATTTCATCGCGGCGTTCCCTCGCGGCCTTTTCCTCTGCAAGCCTGCGCTCCCTGGCCTCGTCAGGCTGTCTGTCTGCCTGTCCGGCGCTCTCGCCTTTCCTGATGACCTCTCCGGTCTCCGCGTTGACGTACTCGGTCTGGCTGAATACCGGGTACTCCAGACCGTAGACCCGCCCGCCCTGGGTCTCCTCCCTGAAGTTCGAGAGCTTGCGGGCGATGATCGAGAGGTAGCCGCCTCCCACCTGATCCGCATTCTGCTGCAGCTCCTGGCAGGTCTTCACGGGCCTGAGTCCGGTGAGGCTGCTGCCGAGGCGGTCGATCTCGTCCTTGACGATCTTCTTGTTGTACTCGTTGTAGGAGTTGAGCTTGCCGAGGAACTCATCCCACTGCCTGCGCTCCTCGTCCGTGGCCTCAGGCGAGTTCCACTCGGGTATGGTGAAGCGGACCTCGACATTCACCTCGGCCCCGTAGAACTCGCAGAAGTCCTTCTTCTGCTGGTAGTCAAGATCCCAGGTGATGCTGAATGAGGCCTTGGTTATCGATCCGGCGTCCTTTCCGCTCCTGGGGCTTTTTTCAGAGATCTCGGAAAATAGGCCGGAGGCGCTGCTGCTCCTGAGCTGGTAGCTGCTCACCGAGGTCTTCCAGTTCTGCCTGAACTGCGGGGCCTTCTGGTACTCGGACGGAAGCGTCCTGTCATAGCTGCTGAGACTGTCGCCTGCCGCTGCGGCGAAAGGAGTAATCAGTGCGGCTGCTAGAATTATCAAACGCATAATATTAAGGCTGGAACTGATCTGCTTACAAGCTGCGGCGGGGAATATCCTCCGCCTCTCTGACGTGCCCGATTATAGCCGTTTCATCAAAAATTTACCTTCGCTGCTCTTATTATGCTCATTATCATCTATAATAGTATCCTTATTGAGCTCTGAGCAGGAGACGAAGATGATTACTGCATATGTTATGAGGGAAGGCGGTCTCGACGCCATGCAGCTTAAAATCGAGGACAACAGCCTGCCTCAGGACGCAATCTGGCTCGATGCCTACCGCCTGAGCGACGAGGAGCGCGAATGGCTTACTGATGTCATCCTCAAGGATGTCCCCGAGGAGGAGGAGCTCGATGATATCGAGGCTTCATCCCGTTTCTTCCTCGACTCCGACGGAATCCATATCCTTTCACTCTTCCCGCAGCGCGTAGGCAACGAGACCATCGGCGTGAACGTCTCCTTCACCCTGAAGGGCAAGCTCCTCATCAGCTACCGTGACGATGACATCGGCGTGCTGCGCCTCCTGCGCCACTACCTCAAGCATGACAGCAACCTCGTGAGCTCGGCGCTCGACGTCATACTTGAGCTGCAGGACCTCAAGATAGAGTACCTCTCGGACCTTATTGAGGACGGATACGAGACGCTGCAGGAGAACTCGAAGCATGTCCTCAAGGAGGATCAGACCGAGGAGATGCTCAGGGAGCTCCTCTTCCAGGAAAGCACGAACGGCCAGATCCACCTGGCGCTTCATGATACGAGGCGCTCGCTCCGCTTCATCCTCAAGGTCCTCGGCCCGAAGCTCTCCGAGAAGCAGCACCAGAACGTCATGGAGGTGCTTGCCGATATCGAGTCGCTCCTGCCACACACCCAGTTCCTCTTCGACAAGATTGACTTCCAGCTTGAGGCGGCGACCGGCTTCACCAACCTGCAGCAGAACAGGGTAATCAAGATGTTCTCGGTCGTGGCGGTCCTCTTCATGCCGCCCACGCTGCTTGCGTCGGTATACGGAATGAACTTTGCGAATATGCCGGAGCTGTCATGGAAATTCGGCTATCCTCTCGCGATAATAATGATGATCGGATCGGCAGTCCTCACATATCTTATCTTCAAGAAGAAAAAGTGGATGTAGCCGGGCCCCCGGACCTGCAGGGCTGCGGCGTATCCGTATCCCCCGGGAGGCGGGCTGCCCGGGCCTTAATGTAGTAAAATTGCGCGCGGCTGTTGAAGAGTGAGTGGAGAACGTACAAGTAAAAGGGCATGAGCTATCTTTCTTTTGAGTTTGCTGTTTTCTTTACCCTCTTTGTCTCCGTCTACTGGACTCTCGGAGTGCGTTTCCGCTGCCAGCGCGGACTCCTCATTCTCGCCGGCTTCCTCCTCTACGGCTCGGTGAATGAATGGTTTGCCGTGCTCCTCGCCCTCTACAGCGTCTTCATCTATGCCTCGGGGAGATGGATTGCCTCCGGCTCCCGCTCGAAGTGGCCGGCCGCGGCGTGCATCTCGCTAGCGGTGCTCAACCTTGCCTTCTTCAAGAACTTCGCGGTGCTCCGGGAGAGCCTCGGCAGCACGCTCACGGGCCTCGGGGTATCGTCATCAGTCCCTGACATCATCCTTCCCGTGGGGCTGAGCTTCTACACCTTTGCCTCAATCACCTATCTTGTCGCGGTTTACCGGGATCATTCAAAAGTCAGATCGCTTCCTGACGTGGCCTGCTACATGTCGTTTTTCCCGACTATAATCATGGGGCCGATAATCCCCTCGGACTGCTTCTTCTCCCAGCTTGACGGAAAGAGGGAGCTAGGCGATCAGAACAGGGCGGCGGTGCTCGTGATCCTTGCCATATTCAAGATAATGATCTGCGCCAACTGCCTTGAGAACTACGCGGACAATATCCTCTCAAGCCCTGAGAGCTACTCGACGCTGACGCTCTTCACCGCCATCAACGCCTACGCCGTCGAGCTCTTCTGCAACTTCAGCGGCTTCATAAACCTCGTCACGGCCGCAGCGCTCATCCTCGGATTCAATCTCCCCGAGAACTTCAACATGCCGTACACTGCAGTCAGCGTGCAGGATTTCTGGAAAAGATGGCACATGACGCTCTGCGACTTCATCATGCGCTACATCTACTTCCCTCTCGGAGGAAGCCGCTGCAGCCTGCCGAGGACGATCTTCAACCTGTTCGCCGCCTTCATCATCTCCGGGCTCTGGCACGGCTGCACTCTGAATTTCGTAATCTGGGGCGCGATGCACGGAGCGGGGGTTGCGTTCAACCATCTGAACAGGAAGTTCGGGTTCGTGAGCGTGCCAGCGTGGGCAGGGCGTCTTCTGACCTATCTTTACGTCACTGCAGCGTGGGTTCCGTTCAGGGCGGAATCCACAGAGGAGGCCTGGTCATTTGTCAGGGCCTTTTTCACCAACCTTTCCTTCGAGGCCTCGGGGGAGACGCTTGCCGTGCTTGCATCCCTTGCAATATGGTGGGTTGTCTACCCGAGGCTCGGCAGCGCGGTCGGCCGCCTCGTCTCATGGCAGGAGCGGGTTCCTCTCGCCCTGAAGCCTGTTACCGTGACAGCTGCGGTCCTCATCCTGGTCTCGGCTATGCCCGGCACCATGCCCGGCCTTATTTATGCGGGGTTCTGACGGATGAGCGGCAAAAACGGACTCGGCGCATTCCTCTATGTCTCTGTGTCAGCGCTGACTGCACTGGGCATAATCTACCATGCCCAGATTGTCCAGGAGCTGGTAAGGCATTACGAGTTCGCCGAGAACCTCTTCCCGGGGAGCGGGGATTTAAGCTATACCGTGAACAGCTCCGGCGAGGCGGTTGACGATACTGGCATTTCCCTTGATGAAAGCCTTTCCGCAACAGGAAGGGGCGTCTCCCCAGAGAGCAGGGCTGAAGAGATAGATGATGAGGCGGTATCCGGCCCCGGGGAACTGCCCGCATCCGGAAAGGACGGAAGCGGCTCCGGCACGGTCCAGAAGCCAGGGGAGCTCATTGCAGGCGGAGTGAGCGGGACGGTCGGAGACGGCACCGGACCTCAGAGTCCCGCCGGGCCGGAAAAGGCCGGCGCGCAGTCCGGCAGCAGGCCGGAGTGCGCCATCCCGCATCATGGGTTCTCACTTACGAAGGGCGGGAGCGTCCTTTTCATCGGCGACTCGCTGATGCATGATCTTGCCCCCGCTGCCGCAAGGGAGCTCAAGGCGCACGGCATCAGATCAGTCAATGCCAGCAAGTCAGGCACCGGCCTCAGGACCGATACCGGGCGCGAGTGGAAGCAGCACGTCACTGATATACTGAAGCGTGATGACAGCATCCGCCTCATAGTCGTCATGATCGGGGCGAATGATCCGGTGGGGTTCTTCGAGGGGCGGAACGTCATCAAGTTCGGCAGCCCGAAATGGCGCGACTTCTACCGCGGAAGGATAGCGGAGATTTACGCGCTTGCTGGGAAGCACGGCGCCTCGGTCATGTGGTACGCGCTTCCTGCCATGAAGAGCAGCAAGTACGATGCCAAGGCCAGGATCCTCACCGGGCTCTTCAGCGACGAGGCGGAGAAGAGGGGCGGCATAATGATCTCGGCCGAGGCTATCTCCCCGGGCGGCCGCTACTCCGCCTACCTCAATGACCGCGGCACCATGAGGCAGGTGAGGAAGGACGACGGCATCCACTTCACCATGTACGGCGCAGGGCTACTTGCCAGGGATTTCATGGCAAGGCTGGTGCAGCTTGAGGAGAAGGGCAGGGCCTATGCCGCGGCAGGGTGCGCGGCGCCGGGCGGAAAGCAGGAGGCGGCTGTGCTGGCAGAGAACAGCGCCGGAAAGAACGGAGTGAAGCCGGAAACCCCGGGGAAGCCGGAAAAGCCCGTGAGCGCAGTGAACCAGCATGCCGGTGCTGACGGCGGGCCGCAGCAGGCAGCCGCCCCGGGGGATGACGGTGGCGCTGACGATGACATCGAGCCAGCCGAGACCTCAGGTGAGGCGCTGGCAAAGACCGAGTCAAGCCGTGGCCTCATACCAGAGGCCGGAAGCGACGGGCTCTTCGAGGTCATGACCAATGACCGGATGCTCTTTGTCGGCGACTCCCTGATGCAGGGAATTGCCCCGCAGATCATAAAGGAGCTTGACCGCCGGAGCATCCGCTACAGCAACCCCAGCATGAAGAGCACCGGGCTTCTTGTAAGGAAGAGCTGCAACTGGTTCGAGAAGACCGAGCAGGAGCTTTCCGACGATGCCGCCATCAGGTACATGGTGGTCATGCTCGGTCTCAATGATCCGCTTGGCTTCAACGTCAACGGCAAGCCGCAGGCGTTCGGCTCGGAGGGCTGGATCAGGAGCTACCGCGAGTTTGTGGACCGCATCTATGCCATTGCGGACCGCCATCACGTGAAGGTCTTCTGGTACAAGATCCCGCCTGTGAGGTCAAAGACGCTTGACAGCAAGATCCCGGTGCTCAACGGCATATTCGAGGAGGAGGCGGCCGCAAGGGGCGGCGTGTTCCTGGAGGTTGCGGCAATGGCTCCGGAGGGCAAATATGCCGCCTATATCCCCTTTGACGGAAAGTCAAGGAAAGTCAGGGCGGATGACGGCATTCATTTCAACGTGCGCGGAGCCGGGGTGATGGCGGCCGAGTTCCTCCGGCACCTGCGCTTCTCCGGGTCCGAGAGAAACCTCAGGTTCTACGATCCGGGGTTCGCGAGGGACAGCGGCACAAGTCCGGACGGTGACAGAGCGCGTGATGACAAAAGCGCGCTGAGCCGTGAGGAAAAGAAAAGTGCTCCAGATTCGGGAAGGCAGCCGGAGCCTTCTGCAGGTCCGGCGCTCCCGGAGAGGAAATCAGGCCGGAGCGGTGACGCGGACGGAGAAGGCCGGACTTCAGGTCCGGCAGCTCCGGGAAAGAGCGCATCCGCGGATTCAGACAGTTCCGCCGGATCAGGCAGAGCCCTGAGGCGGACGTTTTTTTCAGACATTACATACTTCAGTCATGTTCAGACTGCGGGGGCTAAGCATGTTTAGGAAATTACAGATGCTCCTTGCGAGCGTACTCGCGCTGTCAGTCGCCGGATGCGGGACTGCCGTCAGCAGCGGCGGCAGCGAGCCGCTCCTTGCGAATTATGATGCCGACTGCTGCGTGGCGGGCGAGCCGAAGGGCTTTGTCATCCCGAAGGGAATGGCGGAGAGCAGGCAGAAGCGCGCCGACGTCGTAGCCGAGGAGGAGGAGCTTGAGGAGTTCTCCGGATTCCTCAACATCAGCCGGAAGATCAGGGACAAGCACGGCCTCAGGATCTCGGTAATCGGCGACTCGCACATTGCCGCTGACTTCTTCACCGACAAGCTCAGGAAGCTCTCCTTCGCCGACAACAGCTACGGAGTGGGCGGCGTGTTCCCGCTGCAGCCTAAGTATCACCAGAATGTCGTCATCACCTCCCAGGGAAACGGCTTTGAGGTGATAAGCTCGCGCTTTTCCGATACGGGCTACAACGGTGAGTTCCCTGCAGGCGGCGTGATGGCGAGGGCGGAGAAGAACGGAGCCTCGATAGTCTACCGGAGCAGCCTTCCTCTCAAGGACATGCAGGCAACCTTCTGGGTGAAGGGGAAGCCCGGCGACTCGTTCACCGTAACCGGAAGAAATGGCGGGAAGTCCTCCTATTCGGTGAAGACCGGCAGGTGGGAGCATTTCACCGCCTCCGGCATGAAATTCCCCGTAACGTTCACCGCGGCGAACAAGGACTCCTTCATCGGAACGGTGTTTGTTGACACCAGTTCGGGCTATGTCGACTCGTTCGGAATCAACGGAGCTCAGGTGAACATCTTCAAGCGGTGGAACCTGGAGGCGTTCGGCGACTATCTCAGGTTCACGAAGCCCGATCTGGTGCTTCTCGAGTACGGCGCGAATGACGCGCTGAGCGGCTCGTTCAGCGAGAAAGGCTTCGAGAAGGACTACCTCAGCGCCATTGACTTCATCAGCAGCAACGCCCCCGGTGCAGAGATTATCCTGATGTCACCCCCGACTGTCGCGAAGTTCACCCAGGGGATCATGAAGGTGTACCCGGAGTTTGACAGCATCAGGAAGGTCATCGAGAAGGTCGCTGACGAAAGGGGGCTTCTGATCTTCGACATGCACGACGAGATGACCCGCGGCGGAGGCAAGGCCGGCTGGGTGAAGCTCGGCCTCTCGAAGAGGGATGTCCACCTGACCCGTGACGGATACTATACGATGGGCAGCTATTTTTACAGCGCGCTCATCAGCTTCCTCAACGAGATATGACTTCCGGCCGCTCCCCGTGCGGTTTACTAAGGCGGCGTGAGCGGTTATAATCCATTGGGCTGAATAGTAGATAGGTTTTTTCATGAGAACAGTTGTCGTAACCGGTTTAGGCATTATTTCAAGCATCGGCTGCAATGCCGGTGAAGTCACCGAGTCCCTCAGAAACGGGAAGTCAGGGATTTCCCATTCGGATGAGTTCGAGGAGATGGGGCTCAGATCCCAGGTCTGGGGAGCCCCTAAGATCAATCCTTCCGAGCTGATTGACCGCAGGGTGATGAGGTTCATGGGTGATGCCGCTGCGTTTGCCTATCTGTCAATGAAACAGGCAGTCGAGGACTCCGGCCTTACCGAACAGGAAGTGTCCAATGAGAGGACCGGCCTTATCGCCGGATCCGGCGGAGCGTCCTGCAAGAACACGGTTGAGGCAGCCGATATCCTGAGGACCAAGGGCGTAAGGCGAGTCGGTCCCTACATGGTTCCGAGGATCATGGGCTCAACCGTGTCCGCCTGCCTGTCCACCCCCTTCCACATCAAGGGCATAAACTATTCGATAAGCTCAGCCTGCTCGACCTCCTCGCACTGCATCGAGTCAGCCGCCGAGCAGATCATGCTCGGCAACCAGGACGTGATGTTCGCAGGCGGCGGTGAGGAGCTCCACTGGTCAATGTCCTGCCTGTTTGATGCGATGGGCGCACTCTCCACCAAGTACAACGCCACTCCCGAGCTTGCCTCGAGGGCTTACGACGCCAACCGTGACGGCTTTGTCATCGCAGGCGGCGGCGGAATGATCGTACTCGAGGAGCTGGAGCACGCGAAGGCCAGAGGCGCAAAGATCTACGCGGTCCTCTCCGGGTTCGGCGCGTCCTCGGACGGCTTCGACATGGTTGCACCCTCAGGAGAGGGCGCCGAGCGCTGCATGAAGATTGCACTCGAGAAGGCCGGCTGCGGCGTTGACTACATCAATACCCACGGCACCTCAACCAAGGTCGGCGACTCCAAGGAGATTGAGGCAATCAAGAATGTTTTCGGTGACAAGGTTCCGAGACTCTCCTCGACCAAGTCCATGACCGGCCACTCGCTCGGCGCTGCAGGCGTCCAGGAGGCGATCTACTCGCTCCTCATGATGAAGAACAGCTTCATTGCCCCGAGCATCAATGTCGAGACTCCCGATCCTTCCGTGGAGGGCATTCCCCTTGTCACAAAGACCGAGGAGTGCGAGCTCGAGCATGTCATGTCGAACAGCTTCGGCTTCGGCGGAACCAACTCGACCCTGATCTTCTCGAAGTATCACGGCTGATAAAGATCTCTACTTATGGAGCGGGTCAATGATCCGCTCTTTTTTTGTCCGCATTGCGCATCGCAGGTTCAATCATGGCCAATGACAGGGAAACAGAGCGTCTTGACAAGTATATCTGCTCGGTCACTTCCTTCACCAGATCTGTTCTGGGCAAGGAGATCAGGAAACGAGGCGCATCGCTTAACGGGAAACAGATAAAGGATCCTTCTGTAAAGGTCCGCGAGGGCGATGTCATAGAGATCGCCGGGATGGAGATCACCGTGTCCCTTAAGCCGGTATACCTCATGATGAACAAGCCTGCGGGAGTCGTTTCCGCAAACAGCGATGACTCATACGACACGGTGTTCTCGCTTCTTCCCGAGCGCTATGCAAGATGCCACTGCGTCGGGAGGCTCGACATCGACACCGAGGGGCTTCTCCTTATCACGGATGACGGGCAGTGGTCGCACATGATCACATCGCCTGCAAAGGGGGTAAGGAAGGTGTACCGGGCGGTGCTCGCGAGCGATTTTTCCGATGAGGCGGTGTCACGCATCAGAAACGGCATTGAGCTCAGGGGCGAGAAGGAGCCTGCCTTTGCCGAGGTGACAAAGGTCGGTCCGCTTACCTGGGACTTTGCCGTCACGGAAGGGCGCTATCACGAGATCAAGCGCATTGCGGCGGCCGCCGGCAGCAGCGTGACCGCGCTCAGAAGGCTTTCGATCGGGGCTCTTTCCCTTGATGAGAGCCTTGCCCCCGGCATGTACCGTGAGCTTGACGCCAATGAGATCCTTCTGCCGCTTGCAAACGGCTCCTCCTCAGATGAAGATGGCCGCGGTTCCTGAGGTCACGAGGAGCGCCGATAGCCAGTCAGTCATGACCGGCTTCCTCTTGTAGAAAAGCCAGAGAAGAGGCACCAGGATGACCGGCTGGCAGGCCGAGAGCACTGCCGCTATACCGATGTTGCCGTTGTCAATTGCCTTGAGGCAGCAGGTCATGCCGATGCCGAGTGCGAGCACTGTGTTGGCGATGATGAGGAATACAATCCTCCTGTTCACGCTGTGCAGCGGCTTTGCCAGGTGGAAGCCGCTCCAGAGGAGCAGAAGATGCAGAAGGAAGCCGGTCGCCATCCTTATTGACGAGGCCGCGACCGGATCCGTCCCGCGCGACATCATCGGCTTGAGGATTGCTGTTCCCGCGGACTGGCAGAGCCCCGCAATGAGCCCGAAGGCAACCGCCGCCGCAACGGATGTCTTCGTAAACTCAGTTCCGGCCGCGTGATCCGCCTTTTTGTTTCCGTCAGCGAAGTATATTGCCGTGATTACTCCAGCGAAGACGAGCAGGGTGCCGAGGGCGCTCCTGAGGGTGAAGGTGTCGCCGTAGAAGATGATGCCGGCAATTGCCGAGAACACGGCATTAGTTGCGAAAAGTATCCCGGCAATCCTGGGTCCGAGCCGGTTCATCGAGGCGTAGTACGCCGTGTCGCCGATGAAGAGCCCTACAGCTCCAGAGAGACCGAGGAGCATGAGGTCGTCCGCGGACATCGTCCTGAAGCCGCCGGTCACCAGCCCCATCATGCCCAGCAGGATCATGGCAAAAAACAGGCGCCAGCGGCCGTAGGCTATGCTCCCGAGCCTTCCGGCGCAGGGCACGGCGATGAGAACAGCGAAAGCCCAGACCGCAGAGCTAACGAGTCCCAGCCATTCATAATGCATTCGGATCAGCCCGTGATCTTCTCGCGGAAGATGAAGAATACTGCGCCGAGAATGCAGAGGCATGCCCAGATGTAGTCAGTCTTGAAGCTTTCCTTGAGGAAAAAGACCGAGAACGGAATGAAGACGGTCAGGGATACTGCCTCCTGGACAATCTTGAGCTGCGTGACTGTTATATGCTTCGAGGCCATTCTCACTGCAGGTATCATCAGAAGGTACTCGAAGAATGCCAGGCTCCATGAGAAGAGGACAACCTTGAACCAGAACGTGTCAGGATTGTCCCTGAGATGGCCGAACCAGGCGTAGGTCATGATAAGGTTGCTGCAGACGAGCATCAGTACCGCAAGAACAGTAGGCCACATATTCAAAATCCGTAAAAAAAAACAGAGGCAATTATAATGCTTTGCAGTTTTCTGTAAATTGACATTCGTAGGAGATTTTATTATGGGAAAGCCGGGTGCAAAGGGGATAAGGCGCCTCATCAACGCCACGAAGTACAGCGCCAAGGGGTTTGTCGCTGGCTGGAAGAACGAGGAGGCGTTCAGGGAGGAGGTCGTTGTGGCGATCATCCTTACTCCCGCAGCGTTCTTTGTCGGAAGCACTCCGCTTGAGATCCTGTTCCTCATCACTATGATCTGGCTCCTGATGGTAACCGAGGCGCTCAATTCAGCCATCGAGGCTGCAATTGACCGGATCGGCGACGAGTGGAACGAGCTTTCCGGCAGGGCAAAGGATCTGGGATCGCTCGCCGTTCTCTTTGTAACCATACTCAACATCGCCGCATGGGTGACGCTTTTCTGCGTGAACTGCCTGTAGGCCCCTGAGGCTATTTCGTACACAGAGTCCCGACAAGTCTGCCGGGACTCTGTCTCTGTGGTAAAATCACGCCATTATTGCTGGCATTCCGGTCTTTTCAATATTCGCCGCATGCCGGCCCTGTGTTTATTAGGAGAATATCGTGAGCGATTTCTGCGTAGCCAAATTCGGCGGTACCAGCGTTGCAAATTCCGATGCCATGCTGAACTGCATGCGAATTGTAACTGCCAATCCCAAAACAAAGCTGGTAGTACTCAGCGCCAGCGCCGGCGTTACCAACCTGCTGGTCAAGCTGGCAAACGGCGTGGCCGATGAGGCTGAAAGAGAGGAGACCATCTCCAAGATCAGCGCGATCCAGAACCAGATCCTTGACTACCTCGGACACCCCGAGGCAATTTCCGGCGAGATCAAGAACCATATCGATCAGATCCGCATCCTTGCCCGCGAGGCTGTCTATGAGACCAACGATGTCCTCGTTGACCGCATTGTCTGCAACGGCGAGCTGATGTCGACAAAGCTCTTCACCGAGGTCATGAAGAAGAACGGCTATGACGCCGTATGGTTTGATGTCAGAAAGGTCATGAGAACTGACAACAACTTCGGCAAGGCTGCTCCCATCATCGAGGTTCTCAGGATCCAGGCGCAGAAAGAGCTCTCTGATCTCGTGCAGAATCATATCGTCATCACCCAGGGATTCATCGGCTCGAACGCCGAGGGACAGACAACCACGCTCGGACGCGGCGGCTCTGACTACTCAGCAGCGCTTCTCGGCGAGGCCCTGAACTTCGGCGAGGTAGAGATCTGGACTGATGTTCCAGGCATCTACACCACTGACCCGAGGATTGTCTCCACTGCTCATGCGATTCCGGAGATTTCCTTCGCCGAGGCTGCTGAAATGGCCACCTTCGGCGCCAAGATCCTCCATCCTGCAACCGTGCAGCCTGCAATGCGCGCCAATATCCCGGTATTTGTCGGCTCTTCCAAGGAGCCCCGTGCCGGCGGCACCTGGATCCGTCCTGACACTGACTCGAAGCCCCTGTTCCGCGCAGTTGCCATCAGGAAGAACCAGATCCTCCTCACTCTCAAGACCGCCAGGATGGTCGGAGCCTGCGGCTTCCTTTCAACTGCCTTCGGCATTTTCGCAAAGCACGGCCTGTCTGTTGACCTCGTAACCACCTCGGAGCAGAGCATAGCGGTTACCCTCGACAACACCGGCACCAAATCCAACGGTCAGAGCATCCTGAGCGAGGCGCTGCTTGCTGATCTCCGCCAGATTGCGAGCGTCAAGATTGAGGAGGACCTCAGCCTTATAGCCCTCATCGGCAACCATATGAGCAGAACCCCGGGCTCCGAGTCCAAGGTGTTCTCCGCAATATTCGATATCCCTATCCGACTCATCTGCTACGGAGCAAGCTCGCACAATACCTGCTTCCTTGTTCACTCCAAGGACGGCGAGGAGGCTGTAAGAAGACTCCATGTCCATCTGCTTGACTAACTGAGACTTATTTCTTGCATTACAAAGGCCTTCCTGCGGGAAGGCTTTTTTATTCCGGAATAAGCATAAGAGAGGAGATGAGATGACGGGAAGGCTTTCCAGGACAGGGCGGCCTGGAGAGCATTTGGCTGCTTAAACTATAAAAAAGGCCAGCCAGGCATGTGCCGGGCCGGCCCTCGCTGCTCTGTGGATCTTAGTTGTCGAGGTTCTTGAAGAAGATCTTGGACTTTCTCTGGTAGTTGTAGTTGTCGCGCTTCTTTTTCGGCAGATCGTCAACAGTTCCCGGAACAAATCCCTTCTCAAGGAAGAAGTGCGCAGTGCTCGTCGTCAGCACGAAAATTTTCCTGAGCCCCATCTTTCTTGCCTTCTGCTCTATGGTCTCGATGAGGAGGTCGCTCCTTCCGCCGCTCCTGTAGTTGGGGTGTATGGCGACACAGGCAAGCTCCCCGCACTTTTCCTCGATATAGGGATACAGGGCCGCGCTGCCGATGACCATCCCGTCTCGCTCGATGATCACATAGTGCTCAATCTGCAGCTCAAGCAGCTCTCTCGGGCGGTGGATAAGGATGCCGGCATCCTCCATGGGCTTGATAAGCTCCATGAGGCTTCCTATGTCGCTGATTCTGGCCTGGCGGACCTGCTCGGCACTGTCCTTTACTATCTGAGTTCCGATACCGTCTCTGGTGAAGAGCTCCTGCAGCAGCGCGCCGTCATCGGTGTGGCTCACAAGGTGCGATCTCGGAACTCCGCCGCGGCAGGACGCGATTGCGGCCCTGAGGTAGCGGGCGGTACTTGACACATCGTCCTCGTCGAGCTTCTTAAGATACTCCTCAGCCTGATCAGGGAAGAGCTCCGGCACTACATGCCCCTCATCATCAATTATTCCCTGGAACGGGCAGAAGGTGATGAACTTGTTTGCCTTCAGGTCAATCGCGACCCTGCTCGCAAGGTCCTCGGAGTTCAGGCTGAAGCTCTCGCCTGTTACAGAGACGCAGATCGGGGAGAGCACAACCACGTTGCCGCGGTCTAGCTGGAAATTTATGCCTTCCGTGTCAACGCGCCTGACGGTCCCTGAATGGCAGAAGTCAATGCCGTCGATAACGCCGACCGGCTTTGCCGTGACGAAGTTGCCGGAGACGACGCTGAGCCTCAGCCCCTGCATCGGGGTATTTCCGAGGCCCATCGAGAGCTTGGACGTGATGTTGTACTGGATGTCTCCGCAGACTCTCTTTATTATGCTGAAGCTCCTGGTGTCCGCGATGCGGATCCTCTTGTAGAATCTGGTCTTCACCTTTGCGTCAGCGAGTGCATTGTCGATCTGGTTCTTGCAGCCGAAGACAATGACCAGCTTGATCCCGAGGCTCTGCAGAATTGCTATGTCAGATATAACGTTGTCAATATGCCGGTCAGCTATTGTCTCCGCGCTCAGGAGGAATACAAAGGTCTGTCCCCTGTGCATCGTAATATAAGGAGCGGAATGGCGGAAAGCGCTTATGAGCTCGGTATTCAGTGTTCTCATTGTTAAAACAGGACTCCCAGTAAACCGGGGACAATAATAGTACCATTCCGGAGTATCCTCAATGATTATCACAGCTTTATTGGTTCATGCGGTTCACTGAAAAAGACAAGAGCTGCTGACATGAAGGGCCGGCCCCTTTCTGTCCGTTATGCGAGCTTCTTTAACAATGCTCATCTCTGCCTCCTGCAGTTTTGCCTCTGTCAGCTGATTGTGCGGCCGGAACAGGCACCTGACACATCAATGGACTCCGGATCTGTATCAGGCACAGAGAGTCACAGCAGGGCAATGTCAGTGAGACAGAGGCTCTGTATGCCGAGCAAGGATGCCTCCTGACGTGCCTGGCGTATTTCGTGGATATAACAGCGTTTCGGACGGTATTTGCCTTAATTCTTTCATTCTGCGACTGAATTTTAGCGGTTGAAAAATAATCAATATTTGTTTTTCAGAAATTAGCGGGCTGTCACATAATAAATGAATAATTTTTGACCATTTTTTCATGATGAATTATGCTCTTAACCTAGTACTATGTAACGCATGATA
>DEHC01000035.1 GCA_002351705.1 Gammaproteobacteria bacterium UBA2810
GTCACTTCATATTATCTGAAATTGATCTGCCTCTCCTTTGCGCGGATGACCGCCTGCCTCACCGCCTCACGTTTCTGCTCCTCAGAAACGTCACTGCCGTTTTCCGGGGTATCAGCCATTTTCATGTACCTCACAGAATGAATGGTGCATCTGCTGCAAAGAATCCGAGAGAGAAAATCGCAGCAGCCCATTCATATTCGCCGCAATTCCGGAACATGTCAAAACCCGACTGGCTCTTTTGGGACTGCAGTCACGCAGACTTGCGTCAGCACCAGTACTGAAAATTAAAAAGGGCCGCAAGATGCGGCCCTCTGCAGTTATTTCAAAGACTTTCTATCAGTGCAGGCGTCCGTGGCAGTCCTTGTACTTCTTGCCGCTTCCGCACGGGCAGGGATCATTTCTCCCGACCTTCGGATAAGCGCGTCTTACGGTCATGTTCTGCTTCGGCTGCGGCTGCGCGCTACCCTCGCCGGCATTGCCCTCCTCCTCAGGCTCGGGAGCACCCTCGCCTGCTGCGTTCTCCTGCTGCCTTCTCTCGAGGGCCTGGGCGTTTCTCTGCCTCTCCTCCTCGGCCTGCTGGACCTCCTCAGGGCTCCTGATCTGGATGTTGCAGAAGATCTGGACAACGCGCTGCTTGTAGAGGTTCAGCATGTTCTCGAACATGCGGAAGGACTCCTTCTTGTACTCGAACTTCGGGTTCCTCTGCGCGTAGCCGCGGAGGTTGATGCCCTGGCGGAGGTAGTCCATTCCGGCAAGGTGCTCCTTCCAGAGCTGGTCAAGGCACTGCAGCATGACGGTCTTCTGCAGGGCGATGGTGGACTCCCTGCCGATGAGCTCGCACTTCTTCTTGAAGTTGTCGCGGGCGAGATCGACGATTTTCTCGCGGAGAGTCTCCTCGAACATCTTGTCATCAGCCTTGAGCCACTCGCGGACCGGCGCGTCGAGGCTGAAGTTCCTCCTGAGGCCCTCCTCGAGTTCAGGGAGCTGCCAGGTCTCCTCAAGTGACTGGGGAGGAATGAACTGGCTGACGTAGTCATTGATTACATCGTACATGATGTCGTGGATGACCTGCGACTCGTCCTCGCCGTCAAGGAGGCTGTTTCTCTGCTGGTAGATGACCTTGCGCTGGGCATTCGAGACATCGTCGAACTCAATGAGGTTCTTTCTGATGTCGAAGTTCCTGGCCTCGACCTTGCGCTGGGCGTTCTCGATGGAGCGGGTGACCATGCGGTTCTCGATCACGTCGCCCTTCTGCATGCCGATCCTCTTGAAGATCCTCTTCATCTTCTCGGTGTCGATGAAGCGCTTCATCAGGCTGTCATCGAAGGAGATGTAGAAGCGGGATGAGCCCGGATCTCCCTGGCGTCCCGAGCGTCCGCGGAGCTGGTTGTCGATACGGCGCGACTCATGGCGCTCGGTGCCGATGATGTGGAGGCCGCCGGCCTTCACAACCTCGTCGTGGCGCTTCTGCCATTCCTTCTTGATCTCTGCAATCTGCTCCTCGGTCGGGTTCTCGAGGTGCTTGACCTGCTGCTGCCAGTTGCCGCCGAGGACGATATCGGTTCCGCGGCCTGCCATGTTGGTGGCGATGGTGACCGACTTCGGAGCGCCGGCCTGGGCGATGATCTCGGCCTCGCGCGCGTGGTTCTTCGCGTTGAGGACCTCGTGCTTGATGCCCTTCGCGTCAAGGAAGCGGGAGAGCTTCTCGGAGTTCTCGACGGAGACGGTGCCGATGAGGACCGGCCTGCCCTTCCCGACCTCCTGGACAACATCCTTTACGACAGCCTCGTACTTGTCCTCGTCATCAAGGTAGATGGCATCAGGATAGTCGATTCGGATCATCGGCTTGTTGGTCGGGATGACCACGGTGTTGAGCCCGTAGATCTGCTGGAACTCGTATGCCTCGGTATCGGCGGTTCCGGTCATGCCGGCGAGCTTCTCGTAGAGGCGGAAGTAGTTCTGGAAGGTGATGGAGGCGAGGGTCTGGTTCTCTGCGTTGATCTTGACTCCCTCCTTTGCCTCGATCGCCTGGTGGAGTCCCTCGGACCAGCGGCGGCCGGGCATGGTGCGTCCGGTCTGCTCGTCGACGATGACGACCTCTCCGTTCTGCACGATGTAGTCAACATCGCGGTGGAAGAGGACGTGCGCGCGGAGCGCCTGCATGACATGATGGAGGATCATCATGTTGTTCGTCGCGAACAGGGAGTCGTTCTCACCGAGGAGGCCGGCCTCCTGCAGGAGCTTCTCGACATAGATCTGACCGTGCTCGGTGAGGTAGGTCTGCTTGGTCTTGAGATCGATGGTGTAGTCGCCCTCGCCGTGGTAGGTCTCGGAGTCCTCCTTGTCCTGCTGCTTGAGGTTCGGGATGATCTTGTCGACCTTGCGGTAAAGCTCGGAGCTGTCCTCCGAGGGGCCGGAGATGATGAGCGGGGTGCGGGCCTCGTCGATGAGCACGGAGTCAACCTCATCCACGAGAGCGTAGTAGAGCGGGCGCTGGACGCGCTGCTCCTTGGAGTAGGCGAGGTTGTCGCGGAGGTAATCGAAGCCGAACTCGTTGTTGGTTCCGTAGAGCACGTCGCAGGCGTAGGCGGCGCGCTTGCTCTCGGCGTCAAGCCCGTTGGTGTTGCAGGAAACGGTCATGCCGAGGAACTCGAAGAGGGGCTTTGACCACTCGGCATCACGGCTTGCGAGGTAGTCGTTGACGGTGACGATGTGGACGCCCTTGCCGGTCAGCGCATTGAGGTAGGCGGGGAGGGTCGCGGTAAGGGACTTTCCCTCACCGGTCTTCATCTCGGCGATCTGGCGGGAGTTGAGCACGATGCCGCCCATGAGCTGCACGTCGAAGTGGCGCATGTGGAGGACGCGCTTCGAGGCCTCCCTGACGTTGGCGAACGCTTCCGGAATCAGGTCTTCAAGCTTCTCGCCGTCCGCGACGCGCTTCCTGAGCTCGTCGGTCTTCGCCCTGAGCTCCTCATCCTTCATCTGCTCGAACTGGGGCTCAAGGGCGTTGATCTTTGCAACAACCTTGCGCAGCTTCCTGATCGTACGCTCATTGCTGCTTCCGAAAATCTTCGCAAAAATATTCATATCCGTACCTTAAACAAAACTCCGCGCCCGGGGCGCTCTCCCCGCCGGCTGCGGTGCCGCAAAAAACTGATGGGTAATATATGGGGACGCTTTTAAATGATCCCCGTGAAAAAGATCAGAAATCTCCGAATGTCTTCTCTATCCGGTCGACGTCGTCCACAGGCGCCAGGATCCTTCTGATATTGAACTTCTTCAGTGAGGTCTTCTCGGAGACGCTGATATTGAGCCTGCGCAGCTCGCTCAGGGAAAGGTCAGCCTTCTTCGCGATTTCCTCGAGGCTGTCCGCGCTCCCCACGTCAGCGTAGACCGCGTACTCGCGGTACGGGGTGTCGGGGAGCGTATAGCTGTTGCTCTCATGGTTCCTGAGGAGATCGGCGAAGGCGAGGATCCTCGATACATACTTCCTCGTGAAGGGAGGTATGTCGAGCGACCAGAAGTCCGTCGGGAGGCCGGAGGCCTGGCGGCGTTTGATCTGCTTCTTGATGTTGTAGGGGCCCATGCCGTAGGCCGCGATGGTGGTGAGCCAGTCGCCTCCCACCTCGTCGTTGAGGCGGAGGAGGTACTCGCAGGCCGCGCGGGTCGACTTGAGGGGGTCCTTCCTCTCGTCTATGCCCTTCCCGACGCGCAGTCCCATGCCCCTCGCCGTGGTCGGGGTGAACTGCCAGAGCCCCGCGGGCCCTGATCTCGAGACCGCGGAGGGGTCGAAATGGCTCTCCTGCAGTGCTATGAGGACGAGCTCGGCGGGGATTTCCCGGTTCTTGAACTCGTTGTAGATAATGTAGATGTAGGGGTCGGCGTCCTTCAGGACCTTTGAGTAGTACTTCCCGGCCTTCGAGAGCTTGCTCTTCTCACGGGTGACCTCCGGGCGGTCGGCCCCCTCGAGCTCGAAGTCGCCAACGAGGGCCTCCCAGATCCTGGCGTCCTCGGTGCCGGAGACGCTGAAGCCGTCCCTCCTGTCCCTGCCGCCCCTGCGGTCGCCGGATCTTGCGGATATGCTCTCGGAGGATGACGCCGCGCCCTGCGTGTCAGGATCGGAGCCTCCCGTCGAGACGCATCCTGCAAGGATCAGGCATGCCGCCGTGGTCAGGATGAGAAGTCTGAGAGTCTGTTCCTTTATCAACTGATCCGCTCCGAACGAAACGCTGTCCCCCGGAGGGGACTTTAAAAACAAAAAAGGGGCCGCATGCCCACGGGAAGAGGAAGGCCCCGCTTCCCGGCACGGGGTCTATTTTATCAGAAAAAGCTTGTGAGTCCCGGCGCATTCCGGGACAGGCGTCACAGAGGCGCAGAATGCGTTACTCCGCCGGCGCTCCGGCCTCCTTCCCGTCCGGCCGGGCGTCCCTGGCGGCCTTTGCCCTTCTCGCGGCGGCCTTTGCCGCGAAGTCCGGCTTCCCCTTGTCCTTTATGTTCTTGTCCTTTTTCTTCTTCTGGGCTTTGAGCTGCTGCTTCTTTTCCTTCTGACGCTCGTCCTCCTTCGCGTCCTTTCTCTTCTTGCCCTTCACGCGGCCGCTGAATACCGGCGCCCTGGTCTTCGGCTCAAGCCCCTCGATGACGCGGCGGCGCACGGTCTCCCCGGTGTAGCGCTCAATCTTCCCGACCATCTCGAAATCATGCGCCTCAACAAGGCTCACCGCCGTGCCGCTCTTACCCGCGCGGCCGGTGCGCCCGATGCGGTGGACGTAGACGTCTGCTCCCCAGGGGAGATCGTAGTTGATGACATGGGTGACGTCCGGAAGATCGATGCCGCGCGCAGCGACATCGGTCGCGAGCATGACCTTCACCGCGCCTCCGGAGAAGCGGCTCACCGACTCCGCGCGCCTCTCCTGCTCCATCTCGCCGCGGAGCGTCGCGTGCTCGACTCCCCTGTTCTGGAGGAACTTAGAGAGGTCCTCGAGGCGCTCGCGGGTCCTCACGAAGACGAGGACCCTCGAGTAATTCTCCCTGGCGAGGAGATTGAGGAGTATCGAGCGCTTGTGCTCAAGGGAGTCGCAGTAGCAGTAGTACTGCGGGATCTTCCTGTGCTCGCTCCTCGGGGCCTCGGTCCTCACCGTGAGCGGATCCTTCAGGCACTCCTCCGCGAACTTCTCGACTCCCCTTCCCTCAAGGGTTGCGGAGAAAAGCATCACCTGCGCGCGCTCGGGGACCGACGAGACAATCTGGAGGACATCCGGCCCGAAGCCCATGTCGAGCATGCGGTCCGCCTCGTCAATCACCATTACCCTCACGTTCCTGCCGTCAAAGAGGCCGATGCGCCGGTACTCGAGGAGCCTCCCCGGGGTCGCCACAATTATCTCGGCGCCCGCCGAAAGGGCCTCCTCCTGCCCGTCGTAGCCCTCGCCGCCGATTACGGCCGAGGCGCTGAACCCGAGATCCTTCCCGAGGCGCGAGAACTCGGCAACGGTCTGCAGCGCTATCTCGCGGGTCGGGGAGATGACGAGGACCGAAGGAGATCCGGGACGCCTCCTCACCGGGCTGTCGATGAGCAGCTGCAGCGCGGGAATGACAAAGGCGCCGGTCTTGCCTGTTCCGGTCGGCGACTCGGCCATGATGTCGCGCCCGAGGAGCGCTTCGGGGATGACCTTCTGCTGTACGGAGGTAGGCTTCCTCCAGCCGGCGTCAGCCACCGCTGAGAGAAGACGGTCATCAAGATCCAGTTCAGAAAAATCCATTGCACCACCGATAGGGAAAGAAATGAAGAGGCATATCTGGCGGAAAGGGAAAAGCACTCCGCCTCGCGGTGCTATTTTAACAGGAACACAGGGCAGGCTGTGCGCCATGCGGCACGGTTCATCAGGAAAAGGTCCCTCCTTTTCCCGCGCGGCGGGATCCCGTGCCTCACCCTCCAGGTGCGGAAATTTTCTCAAATAATGACGGCGTTCACCTGTCTTGTCATAAATGATGCATATAATTAGTGCATTGATGTTGCAAAGAAGTCCCCAGGGACTGTAATTAAGACGGGCGCAATATGGCATTGGAGCAGGATCAGATAAATTCCTTCGTGGACGGGATAATCAGCAGGTACCGCGACGCGGACTTCAAGAACATCCTTGAGCAGGCGATGGACGAGGCCGGCGCGGACAAGGGCGACCGCTACCTGATCCGGCTCGAGATCGGACGGAGGACCGCCCCCTGCATCCGCTCGATGGACTTCAGGGACGACCGCGCCGCGGAGCTGCGCGAGGTGCAGGGAGTTAAGCACTTCCTCGCCCCTGAGGACGAGAAGGTCCTCGAGAGCGCCATCAGCTTCTACCAGGGCGTCTACACCCTCGGCGTCTGGGAGATGGTCACCGCGGCACACCGCGCGAGGATGGAGCAGGAGCGGGCCGAGGCGCAGGCCGCGCTTGACCGCCCGGCAGCCGCGCAGGGCTCCCCGGAGTCATTCGAGACCGAGCCCGTGGTGTTCGCGAGCTACACCAGGCGCCAGGAAGAGCGCATGCGCTACATCACTCCCGTGAAAATCTACGTGAACGGGCAGACCCTTGAGGGAAAGACCAACGACCTCTCGGTCTCGGGCATCCGCGTCTCCCTCCAGAAGGAACAGCCGCTCTCGAAGAATGACGAGGCGCTCGTGACCTTCACCGAGCTGCGCGCCAAGGTCTCCCGGCTGCAGCAGCCCGCGCTCACGAGGATCAGGTACCATGTGCTCCGCACCCAGGGCCAGGGCTCCAAGTTCTCCGTCACCCTGCTCCGGAACGCGGACAACCCCTCCTTCGAGTCTCTCATCAGCAGGTTCATAGACAACAACAAGCTCCGCTATACGGTGAATGTCGACCACCTGCTGAGCACCCTTTCCGCCAAGTGCTACGAGCAGTACTACACGCCGAAAATCACCTGCCTTCCGTTCTTCATGACGGGGGAGCCCCCGAAAATCACCTCGGTGCTCAAGAGCCAGGGTAACTCCGGTATCCTCGAGTACTGGCGCGACGAGAACAACCAGGACCGCATAGCCTCGATCCTGCCGCAGAACAGGCTGAGCCTCCTCATGGAGGAGGCCGACGGCGAGCGCTATGACTTCATCTACTGCTTCAAGGTCATGTCAAAGGGCAGGGTCGTATTCTATTCGGCGACCAGCATCGAGCTCCGGCGCACCGGGCTCGGCTCCCTCTTCATCAGCACCGGGCGGAAGCTCGCCTCCTGGCGCGTGTTCCGGCTTGACATCGAGAAGGCCGACGTAAAGCGCGACGGCGTCGCGTCATTCGTCTCGGAGAACTTCAACCCTCTTTTCCGCGAGTACGTCGTGAACTCGGTCACCGCCATAAGCTACGTCGGCGCGATCACGGAGGTCGAGGAGGGCTCCGGCGGGCTCACCCCGGAGGAGACCTCCGAGGTGTCGGATCAGATCATGCTCTCGATCTTCCGTCACGGCGGCGATGCCGAGCCGGTGCAGTTCTACATGCTCGGCGGGAAGAAGCTGAGGAAGGAGCCCCGCTACCCGCACAAGACTTCGGTCGAGATTAGCGAGAACAGCGAGGAGCAGCCCGGCTGGACGAACGACGTCTCGACCTCCGGACTCCAGATCCAGACCGACGAGCCGATTGACGTGGAGAAGGACGATGTCCTTAAAATCAGCCTCCCCGAGATGCAGGAGCTCACGAAGTCCATCTCCCTCAAGGACATGCCCTACCGCGTGGTCCACGCGAACGAGAGCCACACGGTGATAAACCTCGAGGCCGACAGCTCGGTGAGGAACCACCCGGGGAAGAAGTTCTTCACCGACCTCATCGACAGCAACCCGGACGTCCTGAAGCCGCAGAAGGAGATGCGCGATCTCGAGAGCATGACGAACGCCATGCGCGCGCTCTTCGTCCGCCACATATTCTCACTTCCGGTGTTCCTCGGGCGCGTGAAGGGGAGCATCGGCGCCGCGGGCGTCAGCGAGTACCCGAGGAAGGGCTGCGCAGTCTTCCACGACATGTCGCCGAAGGGCCAGAGAGGGTTCAACCTCTACCCGCTCCTCCATGACGGCATGATGAAGGCCCTCATAGAAGATCCGCTCAAGGAGCTCGGCGACAGCCAGGAGACCGTGCGCACCGTCGTCTACATCGGGAGAATCGGCGTGAGCGGCGAGATCCGCTACCTCACCGTAAGGGAGGAGGACTTCGCCGACTCCGGGCAGAGGCTGAAGTTCATCCGGGAGTCCCAGAGCCGCGGCACGTTCTCGGCGCTCAAGCTCTTCCTCTCGAAGACCGGAAGGCCTGATCTTGCCGATATTGCCAAAGATTTGAATTATGTGGCAAAATACGCGGTGCACAAGGCAAGGGCGCTCAAAAACGCCATGAGGAGCGTCACGGCAGTGCTCGACATCGTCGACATCACCGAGGAGGTGCTGCTCTGCTCCGGAGCCGCGGAGGACAGCGGCCAGAAGAAGTGAGGCACCGGATCAGCGCGGCCGGCAGTCTTTTAGCGGAAAACTGGTTATTTTTTGACTGAAAACGGTGCGCTTGCGCAAATTTCGAAAAAATAAATTTCAAACATGTTTATTTTTTCTATGATTTAATACAGAATACGTCCCGACACGCCGCGGTTTATCCGTCTGCGATAAGGACTTGAGTAATGCGTCTTTCGCGAGAAAGCGCAGGAACTAACAGTTAAAAAGGGTTTTTAAGGATACTATGAACAAAACCGAATTAATTGACGCTATTGCCGACAAGACCAACAAGAATAAGTCTGATGCCAAGCAGGTTCTTGAAGCCGCCCTTGCGGCAATCCAGGAGACCCTCGAGAAGGGTGACCAGGTTCAGCTGGTCGGTTTCGGCACCTTCAAGGTATCACACCGCAACGCACGCACCGGCCGCAACCCGAGAACCGGCGAGTCCATCGAGATCCAGGCTTCCAACGTTCCTTCCTTCGTCGCAGGCAAGGCATTCAAGGACGCCCTCAACAAGTAATCTCATGGGCAGGCGGCTCTTACAAAAAAAAGAGCCGGTGATGGGCCTGTTTCGTGTAAAATGAGATCCGCGCCGCAAGGCGCGGATTTTTTTTGCCCTGCAGGAAGGCGAGTCAGCCAAGCTTAAGACGCTGCGGCAGGGCGGATCTGCTTTTTTTGTTCCCGGAACCGGTGATAAGCAATGAGATTACTGAAGCTCGTACAAACAGTCCTGTCACTCGAGCACAGTCCTATCCCGAAGACGCAGCTGTTTGCCCTCCTCGGCTTCGCCGCCGCAACCGTAATCCTCGCCCCGCTTATCCCGGATCCGGATCCCGACTACTACCACTCAGAGTACGTGAGCCCCACCGCGGCTGACGCCGATGACGACAAGATTTTCGACAAGATCCACAACTCTAGGATGCGCTACCTCGAGATGACCGCGAATGACTCCGGCACGGACGAGGACATCCCGGACGACTCCCCGGATCTCATCGACAGCGAGTTCGCCGACGACGATATCGAGAACATCTTCCAGGATGCCTTCTCAAAGGGCAGCGGCAAGGAGCAGCAGCAGGAGACTGAGGCGGAGGAGGATCAGAACGAGCTCGACTGGCTCGACTACACGGTGAAGGAGGACGATAACCTCTCAACCATCTTCAATACTCTGAACCTGCCGCAGAAGACGCTCTTCATGCTGCTCAAGACCGATAAGACCAAGACCCTCACCAGGCTCAAGATCGGGCAGAAGCTCCACTTCCTCATCGACAGGAACGGCAATCTGCTCTCCCTCGCCATCTCGATGTTCAGCAGCGAGAACGAAGTCATCTACGTCTACGACAGCAGGAATGACAGATATATCTCCTACACCGATCCCGCCGGGACCTACCAGCAGGCCGACCTTGAGCGCCTCGTGAAAGAGCCGCAGACCGATCCCGCGACCTATGCCCAGTCAGACACCGACAGCTCCTTCACCGAGGAGGAGATAAAGGAGTACGAGAAGGACGAGGAGAAGGCCGAGGCAGAGGAGGAGGCCGCAAAAGCGAAGGAAGAGCAGGAAAAGGCCGAGAAGGAGAAGGCCGAAAAGGAAGCAAAGGAAAAGGCCGAGAAGGAGAAAGCTGAGAAGGAGAAGGCCGAGAAGGAGAAGGCTGAGAAGGAGAAGGCTGAGAAGGAGAAGGCTGAGAAGGAAGCGAAGGAAACAGCCAAGGAGAAGGCTGAGCGCGAGAAGGCCGAGAAGGAGAAGGCCGAGAAGGAAGCCAGGGAAAAGGCCGAGCGCGAGAAGGCCGAGAAGGAGAAGGCCGAGAAGGAAGCAAAGGAAAAAGCCGCCAGGGAGAAGTCCGAGAAGGAAAAGGCCGAGAAAGAGCGCAAGGAGCGCGAGAATGCCGAGAAGATCCAGCGCGAGATGGAGAAGCAGCAGCGGGTCGAGGAGGCAAAGCGCAGCTCAAAGGTCCTGATGGGCACCATCACCAGGGGCATTTTCATCACGGACGCCAAGAAGGCCGGCCTTACCTCGCCGCACATCAGCCGCATAATCAAGATTTACAAGGGCAGGATCAACTTCAGGCGCGACCTCAGGAAGGGGGATTCCTTCCGCGTGCTCTTCGACCGCCCGAGCGGCGACAAGAACGCGAGGATCATGGCAGTATCCTTCACCACCGGAGGAAAGACCATCGCCCTCTACCGCGCGAAGAACGGCATGTTCTACCCCGAGAACGGCGTCTCGCCTACGGTAAGCAAGAAGAGCTCCGGCGACGGCATGTGGCGCTACCCGATGCCGAACAACAAAAAGGTCTCGAGCCCGTTCAATCCGCACCGCTGGCACCCGATCCGCGGCATCTACCGCCCGCACTACGGCACTGACTTCACCGCCCCGATAGGGACCAAGGTATATGCCCCTGCGAACGGCACGGTGCTCAAGACCAGCTACCAGAGAGGCGGCGCGGGCTACTACATCATCATCAAGCACGCGGGCGGCTACAGCACCGTCTACATGCACCTCTCGAAGGCCCTGGTGCGCACCGGGCAGAAGGTAAGCCAGGGGCAGGTCATCGCGCTTTCAGGCAACACCGGAGGATCCACCGGGCCGCACCTTCACTACGAGGTCCGCATCAACGGGCGCGCGGTCGACGCGATGCGTGTCGACCTTCCGGGCGGCAGCAGCAGGGAGACTGTCAGCATCGACTGGAATGCGAGCAAGGAGTTCGCGAACGATGTTGCAGGCTACAAGGGCCAGCTCTCGAGGGCCGTGGTCATCGACGAGTCCAACGCCGAGCAGTTCCTGAACAAGGACAGCCAGACGGCCAAGACCCAGTCAGGGAAGTCCGGAAAGGCCGGGAAAGCCTCCTCATCCGGGAAGGCCGGGAAGTCAGGCAAGGCATCCTCATCCGAGAAGAAGGGATCAGGCAAGGCATCCTCCTCCAAGAAGGGTTCCGGAAAGGCATCATCATCGAAGAAGGGGTCCGGAAAGGCATCATCATCGAAGAAGGGTTCCGGAAAGGCATCAGCGTCCGGAAAGAAAGGATCAGGGAAGGCCTCCTCCGGAAAGAAAGGATCAGGGAAGGCCTCCTCCTCTAAGAAGGCTTCAGGCAAAGCCTCCTCCGGCAGGAAACAGTCCAAGGGAAGCAGTAAGTCATCAGGCAGGAAGATACAGAAGAAGTAGCGATGGATAAACAGGACAGCAGTACTGAACAGAAACAGGGGGTCACGCCGCCTGAGCGGAGGCGCGCCTACTACCCGAGGTTCCTCCGGCCGCGGATTGTCATCTCCGGTGTCGTCATCGCGATAGCGCTTGCGACCGGCCTCTACTACGGCATTCCCTACCTTGAGTACCAGATTGACCGCAGCGCCAAGTTCTCCGAGACCGAGGTGACTGACGGCAGGCCGCCCTTCCCCGAGGAGGAGATGCCAGAGGACGTGCCGGCAGCGTCAAAATCACCCGATGAGGGCGCAAACGCCTATGTGAGGAAAATCCTCGGCATGGTCCCCCTCAAGATAGACGACATGACGAGCATCGAGAAGGCAGACTTCACCGGAGGCGTGCTCACCTTTGAGATCGGGGTCTATTCCACGAAGGACGCTGACCTCAAGGGGCTCTACGATCGGATCAAGTTCAGGACGCCCGAGGGCAACAGCAAGGTTGCCTGCCGCCTGATGTTCAATAAGGAATGGCACAAAGACTGGAAAATCCGCTACGTCTACGTCGACCGCAACAACAGCGACGCGCTCATAACCGACAACACCTTCAGCCTCGATCAGTGCTGAGAGCCGTTTAACCATAAGGCCGGCGCCCTGCAGCCGGCCATAATCACCGTCTTTTCAGCGAAGCTGATGCCTGTGCCATGCAGCGTCAGATCTTCAGACTGCCAGCAGCTCCCGCATGAAGGGCTTCGTTATGAATTCAATCCCCTGAAGGCTGCCCAGAAGCCCTCTGCCTGCGGTTCTCCCGCACGTCATGGAGGAAGACGATTCCCTGGCAGAGGAGCCCTGCCGCGACGCTGAACCACATGGTGAGGCACCTCACCATGAACGCAGCCTCAAGGACCGGCCCGCCCTTGGAGAAGCTCCCGAGGACCAGGCAGAAGACCGCCTCCGTGCCGCCGAGCCCTCCCGGAATCATTGACACCGCCCCTGAGACCATCGCCGCCGGATAGACGCTGAACGACGCGTAGAAGGGGAGGTCAAAGCCGATGTAATGGAGGTACCAGACGACCCCGAGCGAGTAGATGGTCCAGCCGATGAGACCCGAGAGGAGCATCACGGCGACGGTCCGGAGGCTGAGGAGATTCACCAGTGACCTGATCCCCGATCTCACGCGGAAGATGAACTTCACCAGGGAGTTCAGGCCGAGCTTCCTGAAAGGCCACGCCAGGAGCTTCGGGAAGCGGCGGGACATGCCGGTGAGCGCGAGAACAGATGCAAGGATGACGAAGAACACGATGACCGCGAGGAGCGCTACCGGGCTCCCGATTAGAAGTATGCCGCCGAGCGCCGTCATCACCACGAAGTCACAGAAGCGCTCCGCGATGAACGCCGAGTAGACCTTCGAGGTCCTCCGGTCAAAGCGCCTGAGATACGCAACCCTCACGAGCTCCCCGGCCTTCCCCGGGGTTGCGGTGTAGGCAAAGCCGAGGATGTAGATGACAAGCCCCTTCCAGAACGGCTGATGGAAATCGAGGACCTTAAGGAGGTATGCCCAGCGGAGATACCTGATGAACCAGCAGCAGGCCGTCGCCGCGGGGAGCACCAGCGACACGGGAAGCCTTTCCCTTCCGGCCGGGCGGTTAAGCTCGACATAGCAGAGAAAGGCCACGTAGGCCGCGAAGAGCACGAAGAGGAAGAAGGCGTTGCGGCGGTTCATGATCAGGCCGAGAGAGCCTCTGATGCCCTGAGCGAGGCCTCGAGGACCACGGCGCCCGCCTCCATGTTGAGGTACCTTATGGCGACCGGTGCCTCCTCGCGGACCACGGGCTTCGCGTGTATGGCAAGGCCGCAGCCGGCGCCCTTGATCATGGGAAGATCATTCGCTCCGTCGCCGACGGCGATGGAGTTCCCGGGGATGATGCCATACTTCTCCGTCATGTCATTGAGGGTCGCGAGCTTCACGCTCGAGTCGACGATGCGCCCGATGACATTGCCGGTGAACAGGCCGTCCTTAAACTCCACGGTATTGGCCTCGATGCGGTCAATGCCGAACATCCTCTGCACCTTCCCCACAAACCTCGTGAAGCCTCCCGAGGCGATTGCGCTCTTCCAGCCGAAGGTGTGGGCCTTCGACATGAACGCGCCGAGTCCCTGCATGACAGGGAGCCTCTCCTCGACGGTGTCCATCACCTTCTCGCTCTTGCCCCTGAAGAGCGCGATGCGGCGGCGGAAGCTCTCCTGGAAAGGCATCTTCCCGTTCATCGCCTGGGAGGTGACGTCGGAGACCTCCTTCCCAATCCCAGCGAGCTTCGCCATCTCGTCGATGCACTCGCAGCGCACGCAGGTCATGTCCATGTCCATCACGATGACGCCGGGCTTCCTCGGATCAGGGAGCTTTTTCACATGGAGAGCGTCAACTGAGGAGTCACGGAACTTGAGCTCGTGGGAGAACGAGGCGTCAAAGCGGTCGTGGAGGAACACCGCGCAGGTGACGCCCGACTCGGTGAAGGGGCGGAGCATCTCTGTCCTGATCCCCTTCTCCCTTGCCTCTGAGATGAACGCGAGGATGTCAGAACGGGTGAGCTGCCTGCCGAACACCGCGCTCACTGCGCCGCGGAGAGGAGCCGCTGATACAAGGGAGAGGTTTTCATCGAAGAGCCTTCCGGAGGGAAGGTGCCTGTCCCATACCGAAACATCAAGAGGAATAAAGCGAGTCATGTCAGTCTCCAAAAATGATGGCCTATTTTACTATGAGCAGGACAGAGAGCGGGAGGGGAAACGGCCGCTAAAGCTCAAATGACTCCAGATCATCAGGGACAAAAAGGCTGCCGCTGAAGTATTTGAGGCCCTCTTTTGTATAGCGCTCCTTCCGGTGCGGGAGATCATCGTCCTCGGTGTGGTAGAGGATAAGGTTTTTAACGCCGAGCCTCTCCGCGGCCTCCGCAGCGTCGCGCGCTGTCGAGTGGTGCTTCTCGTAGGGGCGGAAGCGCTCCCGGTCTTCCCAGAGGCAGAACGCCTCATGGAGGAGCCACTCGCTCCCCTCCGCGTACTTTCTCTCACACTCACGATAAGGCTCGTCGCCGAGGCAGGTGAGCTTCTTACCGTCAGCATAGAAAAGCGAGTAGCCGGACTGCCTCGCCTTTGTTGAGTGAATGTCGAAGCAGACCGCGCGGTGCCCGAGGACCACGAACTCCTCACCGTCAGCAAGCGGCACAAGGTGAATTCTCTCCCCGATGAAGCGCGACTCCTTAGCGTCAATGAGCGACATGGAGATGCTCCGGAGGAGCTCAATCACCTCATCGTGCCCGTAAAAGAACGCGTCGCCCTCATACCTGCCGTGCCGCATCAGATAGGCAATCATGCGCATGAGCCACAATGCGCCTGTGAAGTGGTCAAGGTGGCGGTGGGTGATGAAGACCTGCCTCATGCTCCTCACGTCAATGGAGGCCCTCTCAAGCTGCCGGAGGATCCCGTTCCCGCCGCCGCAGTCGGTGAGGAAGGCCTCACCGTTCTCTGTGAGAGCGAAGCAGGTGTTGTAGCAGTTTGTGACAAGGGCACCGCCCGTTCCGAGCATCGCAAGGCGCATCTAGGAGCCCTCCCCGTCAAGGAAAAGCGCGGAGAAGTTCTGCTCGGTCGCCTCCGAGACCTCACGGACTGTTATGCCGCGGAGCTCCGCGAGGCATTTCGCGACTAAGGGCACACGCTCCGGCATGTTCGCCTCTCCCTGGAAGCCCGAGAGCGGCATGGCGGGGGAGTCGGTCTCGAGGAGGATGGAGCGAAGCGGGATCCGTGAGAAGGTCTTACGGGTTTTCTGCGCCCTAGCGTAGGTAATCACCCCGCCTGCCCCGAGGAAAAAGCCCAGGCTGATGAAGGCCATCGCCTCCTCGAAGGATCCGGAGAAGCCGTGGATGACGCCCCTCGCGCGGTGGCACTTAAGAACCCTCAGGACCTCGCTGTTCGCGCGGAGGGAGTGAACGAGGAGGGGAAGGCGAAGGCGCTCTGCAAGGGCAATATGAGCCTCGAAGAGCCTCGTCTCAAGCTCAAAGTCCGAGGTGTGGAGGCGGTCAAGCCCGCACTCCCCTATTGCCCTCACCGAGCGGCTCACTGATGACGGACTGAACTCTTTCCCGTCCCACTCCGAAGCGGCCCAGGGATGGATGCCGAAGGCACGGCAGACGCCCTCATGCGAGGAGGCGAAGCTCTCTATGAAGCGCTCGTCAGAGGGGTGAACCTCCGGGATCATGAAGCGGCGCACGCCTTTCTCAAGCGCGCGCCTGTAGACCTCTTCGGCGGCGCTCCTGAGGGGCTCGTCGCCGAAGTGGCAGTGGGAGTCAGAGAAGAGCTCAGTGCTCACGGGTCTTGAAGAACTTGATGTCAGGCCAGCGCTCCTCAGTGAGGCTCAGGTTGACCCTCGTCGGAGCGATGTAGGTCAGGTTGTCGCCGCCGTCAAGCGCGAGGTTAATCATGCACTTGTTCTTGAAGTCCTCGAGCTTCTCCTTGTCGTCACAGTCGACCCACCTTGCGGTCGAGACGCTCACCTCCTCGTAGGAGGCGTCGACATGGTACTCGTGCTGCAGGCGGGAGATGACCACGTCAAACTGCAGCGTTCCCACGACGCCCACGATGAGGTCGTTGTTCATGAGCGGCCTGAAGACCTGCACCGCGCCCTCCTCGGAGAGCTGGATAAGGCCCTTGAGGAGCTGCTTCTGCTTCAGCGGATCCTGCAGCCTCACGCGCTTGAAGAGCTCGGGCGCGAAGTTCGGGATGCCGGTGAAGTGGAGGTTCTCGCCCTCGGTGAAGGTGTCCCCGATCTGTATGGTGCCGTGGTTGTGCATGCCGATGATGTCGCCGGGGAAGGCCTTCTCGACCCTGTCGCGCTCGCCGGCCATGAAGGTGACGGCGTCATTGACGATGAGCTCCTTCCCGATGCGGGTGTGGAACATGCGCATGCCCTTCTCGTACTCTCCGGAGACTATCCTCATGAAGGCGATGCGGTCGCGGTGCTTGGGGTCCATGTTCGCCTGGATCTTGAAGACGAAGCCGCTGAACTTCTTCTCGGTCGGCAGCACCTCACGGGTCTCGGTCATGCGGGGCTGCGGGCCTGGCGCCCACTCGGTGAGCCCGTCAAGCATGCAGTCGACTCCGAAGTTGCCGAGCGCGGTTCCGAAGAACACCGGGGTCATCTCGCCCTTCCTGAAGGACTCCAGATCAAAGCGCTGCGAGACGCCCTGCACGATCTCGATCTCCTCCCTGAGCTGCGCGGCCTGATCCCCGCCGACGGCCTTGTCGAGATCCGGGTTATTGAGGCCCTTGATGACCCTCTTCTCCTGGATGAAGGCGCCCTGCCCGCGCTCGTAGAGATAGGTCTCGTCGCGGTAGATATGGTAGATGCCCTTGAAATTGTGGCCGCAGCCGATAGGCCAGGTGACGGGCGCGCAGAGGATCTCGAGCTCGTTCTCGACCTCGTCCATCAGCTCCATCGGATCGCGGGTCTCGCGGTCAAGCTTGTTCATGAAGGTGAGGATAGGGGTCGTGCGGAGGCGCGTGACCTCCATCAGCTTCCTCGTCCTCTCCTCCACGCCCTTCGCGGCGTCGATGACCATCAGGCAGCAGTCGACGGCGGTGAGCACGCGGTAGGTGTCCTCGGAGAAGTCCTCGTGTCCCGGGGTGTCAAGGAGGTTCACCAGGCAGCCGTTGTAGGGGAACTGCATCACGGAGGTCGTAATGGAGATTCCTCTCTCCTTCTCCATGTCCATCCAGTCCGACTTCGCGAACTGCCCGGATCCGCGGCCCTTCACGGTGCCGGCCTTGGTTATGGCCTTGCCGAACAGCAGAACCTTTTCAGTAATGGTGGTCTTACCTGCATCAGGGTGTGAGATTATCGCGAAAGTGCGGCGCTTGGCGATTTCCTGTTCAAAACTAAGCATCTTCGAGTAAGGGTGAATCCGGTAAAAAGACAGAAATAAACTCTGCTATTTTAGCAAAAGAGCGCGGAGGATACCTTATGGCGGGGAAGTTCTCTCAGACTCCCCGTGCCGCGGGATCCCAGATGATCTTGTGGAGCTGCGCCTGGATGCGGACGTTCTGGAGATTTCTCTCCTTCATGAAGTCAACGATGTCAGACATCCTGATTCTGCCGAAGACCGGGCTCAGGAAAACCACACAGGGGGGAGAGTATTTCCGGATGACGCTCCCGGCGCGCTCCAGGTCCTCGCGGGAGCAGACAACGAACTTCAGCACGTCCCATGGGCGCAGCGAGGTGAAGCACTGCTCCTTCATCATCCTCTCCATGCCGGAGCCCGGGCACTTCCAGTCCGCGGTAATCATGAGGTTTGTCCCGAGACGATTGCGGACGCTCTCGGGGAAGAGCGCTGTGTAGTCGACGGAGCCGCTCGTCTCGATATTGACCTCAAAGCCTGAGTCCGCGAGTCGGGTGACAAGGGAGGGAGCCTCCTCTGAGATGAGGGGCTCACCGCCCGTGAGCGTTATCCTCCGGTTGCCGAGCTCCCTCACCTTCCCGATGACCTCGTCAGGCGCCATCTCGGTGTAATCGCTCCCCTCGCAGGCGTAGCGGCTGTCGCACCAGCTGCAGCGGAGCTTGCACCCGTGGAGCCTCACGAACGTCGCGAGATACCCCTGGCGCGAGCCCTCGCCCTCGACGCTCGCGAAGATCTCGGAGACTCTCATCAGCGCTCATAGACAGCGGTGTTGCTGTCAGACTCCTGCACCTCGACGCGGTAGCACTCCGCCCTCCCGTCAGTCAGGGTGTCGCTTATCCACTTCGCGATGTTCTCGGCGGTCGGGTTGAAGTCAAGGACCTCGTTGAGGTAGCTGTGGTCAAGCTTCCCGGTAACCTTTTTCTTGATCTCGGTGAAGTCGATGACCATGCCGTTGCGGTCAAGCTCCGCTGCCCTTACGTAGACGGTGACGTGCCACTCGTGGCCGTGCAGGCGGCAGCACTTGCTCTCGTAGTCAAGCGTCAGGCGGTGCGCCGCGGAAAAGGCAATTTTCTTGATTACTGTATACATTTCTGCCCCGGGTAACAGATCTGATTGGGATTGAGCCCCTTATTCTATCACCTGCGGGGAAAGTATTCCTCATGCCGGAGAAGGCAGAGTCCCAGCGGAGGGAGAGCGTGATCTCACCTCCCCTGTACGCGGAGCCGCGCATCATCTGGGAAAAACACCAGACCTTCCAGAAGGCATCAGCGCTCTTCCACGGGAAGATCTGGGAAAAATTCGGCAAACTGCACCATAAAAGAGCGGCATGCTCCGCAATCATGCACAGACTTTCTCAGGATAGCTGCGGAATCGTCCCCGCAGAGCGGCAGCAGCGCCGCAAAGCCTGCTCCTGCGGCCGCTCATACCCCAGAGGGAAAAGTCCTGTCTGACGCAGGAAAGTCATTCCGGCGGAAAGTAAAAGGAGATCGGCCGGCAGCTCATAAAAAAAGTTGAAAACCTATCTGAAAAGTAGGTTATAATCAGTGGCAAGATATTTGCTGTTTCACAGCAGGAATTTAAGTTCATGCCCGCCTGCCGCCGCACTGCCCGGAAGGAAAGCGCCTGACAGGTGATCAGGGGAATTTTGGAGGATTTTATGGCTTGTTTTATTGCTGCTCTCGCAGAAAGCGCAGTTGCATACGGCGTCAAGAAGGCCTGTGAGCATCACGGCACCGAGCGCTCGCTCGTCTGGGCTGAGCGCATCGGGACTCTTATCACCATGCTGCTCGGCGGCTCGTTCCTTCTCATGATCGAGCATGTCTGGCACGGCGAGATTACCTGGTTCCCTCCGTTCCTCACGGCAATGAACAATCCGGAGGACACCGCGGAGATGATCCATGAGATCCTGACTGTCGGCGTCTCCATGGACGTCGCGCTCACTGTTTCCTGGGCTGCCTGGGTTGCCCTTACCGCCCACAGGCTTGTTTCCCCGAAGGAGGCCTGACTATGTGCCTGCTCATAACTATCGCGTTCACCGCCCTCTTCTTCGTGCTGATGAAGCTTGATCATGAGAACAAGTACTCGGTCCGCCCGGTATTCATCACCTTCCTTTCCGCATCCATCATGTGGGTCGTAGACGGGATCTGGCGCGTCATCGGCGGCGAGCCGTTCTGGGATTTCGGCGAGGGCGAGGCCGCTCTCGGTTTCACCGTCGCAGGCTTCGGCATACTCCTGTGGCTCGCAATCATCGGATACAGCAAATACTTGGCAAAGAAGGCCCTGCCCCAGGCTTAAATGCCGGGCTCCGGCATCCCATGCCTGAAGCGCTCGGAGACAGGACACCGGAGGGGATATCCCTCCGGTGTTTTTTTGTCACCTCATCCAACCGCCGCATGGCAGAATATTCCACGCTTACCTCTCTTTAGGCTAAAATAGCATCAGTCTCAACAAATGGTGATACAGAAATGAAGTTCAGCAAAATGATTATCGCGGCAGCCATCGGAGCCGCCTGCGCATTCTCGGGAGCCGCCATCGCAGAGGGAACTGCAGACGCAGAGTCCTACATCAGCTCCCTCTCCCTGAGCCAGCTCAAGACCGGAGCGCTGAAGCGCCAGGCTGACGTCGAGAGGAGAGTGCTCGAGCTTGATCTCGACAAGGCTGGCGACGCGCAGATCAACGCCCTTGCCCGCGAGTATCTGACCGCCCAGTCCTGCCTCGCGCGCGCCTACATGGCACAGGGCGAGGATCCCTCCTTCATGGTCAAGAGCCGCACCCTCACCTCGAAGACCTTCAGCGATGAGGCGAAGATGAAGCAGCTCCACCGCTTCCTCGCTCACACCGAGGGACAGGCAGTCCTTAGGGGAGCTGACGGCAGCTGCCGCTAAGAGGTAATTTCCCCTAAAAAATAGAGGCGCCGCGGAAGGAGTTCCGCAGCGCCTTTTTCGTTTCCGGCGAAAGACAGGAGCTATTCGGCATCCTCCGCGAGGCTGCCGTTCGCCTCGAGCCACACTCTTCTGTCATCAGCCCTCTTGCCGTTGAGGAGCATGTCCATCATGCTCTCGGTGTCCTGGTGATCAGGATCGAACATCAGCCTCACGAGGTGGCGGGTGTTGGGCTCAAGCGTCGTCTCCTTGAGCTGCGGCGGATCCATCTCGCCGAGTCCCTTGAAGCGGATGACCTTGATGTCAGAGTCCGAGAGCCTCCGGTTCTTCCTCTTCGCCTCGCTGATGACCGCGTCGCGCTCCTTCTCGTCAATGACGTAGTGGACCTCCTTTTTAATGTCGACGCGGAAGAGCGGCGGCATGCAGACGAAGACGTGCCCGTCCTCGACGAGCTTCGGGAAATGCCTCACGAAGAGCGCGCAGAGCAGGGTCGCGATATGGAGCCCGTCCGAATCAGCATCGGCGAGGATGCAGACCTTGCCGTAGCGGAGCTCGGAGAGGTCGGCGCTCTGCGGATCCGCCCCGAGCGCGACCGAGATGTCGCGGATCTCGTTGTTGGCCATGATTTTGTCATTGTCCGCGTCCCAGGTGTTGAGGATCTTGCCGCGCAGGGGCAGTATTGCCTGGTACTCCGGATCGCGCGCCTGGCAGGCGGAGCCTCCTGCCGAGTCTCCCTCGACGATGAAGAGCTCGCGGCGCGAGACGTCGTCGCCGTAGCAGTCGGTGAGCTTCCCCGGGAGCACCGGTCCCTGGCCCTGCTTCTTCCTGACTACGGTCCTTGCCGAGCGGATGCGCTTCTCCGCCGCGGTGATGAAGAAGTCGATGAGCTCCGAGGCCTCGTCAGTCCCCGAGTTGAGCCAGAGGCTGAAGGAGTCCTTAACGAGGGTCTCGACGGCGGCCGAGGCCTCCCTGTTCGAGAGCTTCTCCTTGGTCTGCCCGGCAAACTGCGGCTCCGGGATCTTGCAGGAGAGCACATAGGCGGAGTGCGCCGAGATGTCATCGGGGATGAGCTTCACGCCGCGGGGAAGGAGGTTCCGGAGGTCGCAGTACTCCCTGACCGCGTCAAGGATGCCCTGCCTGAAGCCGTTCACATGGGTGCCGCCGAGCACGGTCGGGATAAGGTTGACGTAGGACTCCGAGACCTCGGCCTCGCCCTCCGTTATCCAGCAGATGGACCAGTCGGCGATGATGCCGTCAAGCTCGCCCTTGCCGGAGAAGGGCTGCGCGGGAATGATCGAGACATCCTTAAGGGACTCGCGGAGGTACTCATCGAGTCCCTCACGGAAGCACCACTCGTCCTTCTCGCCGGTATTTTTATCCTCGAAGGTGATGGCGAGGTTCGGGCAGAGCACTGCCTTGGCCTTGAGGAGGTGGCGGAGGCTCGAGGTGAGGAACTTCGGGGTGTCAAAGTACCTGGGATCCGGCCAGAACCTGACGCGGGTCCCGGTGTTCTTCTGACCGCAGGTGCCGGTCTCATGGAGGGGCTCGGTCACGTCACCGCCTGAAAAGCAGATCCGGTAGACCTTCCCGCCGCGCCTAACCTCTGCCTCAATCTTCTCGGAGAGCGCGTTCACGACCGAGATGCCGACGCCGTGGAGTCCGCCGGAGAACTTGTAGTTCTTGCCGGAAAACTTGCCTCCCGCGTGGAGGCGGCAGAAGATGAGCTCGATGCCGGGCACATGCTCTGTCGGGTGCATGTCAACCGGCATGCCGCGGCCGTCATCGGTAACCTCAAGCGATCCGTCCTCATAGAGGACAACGCTGATTTTTGAGGCAAACCCGGAGATCGCCTCGTCAACGCTGTTGTCTATGACCTCCTGCGCGAGATGGTTCGGCCTTGTGGTCTCGGTGTACATGCCGGGACGCCTCTTGACGGGCTCAAGGCCCTTAAGGACTTCTATCGATTCAGCTGAGTAGTCTTCCATTTTTCACCAGTCTTTTTTTCGTAATTCCGTATATCTCCGGGCTCTCCCCTTTCATGCGGCGGAGGATATTTTGCATTCGCGCGGGCGATAAATCAACCGGAGCAGCTCGGTGCGGGCAGATTGTGTCATGTAACAGGACATTTTCCGGAGACGCTGCGGGACGCCCCGGCATCAGTGAGCACTGAGCCCGCCAGGAGCGGAGGTTAGGCGCCGGGTGAGGGCGAATCCCCCAGAAAAGCCCGCATCCGGGGCATCTTTTGCACGGTTCTCTCCTCTGAAGAGAGCAGGTGGCTCCGGGATCAGGCCGCGAGGGAGCGTGATTTCCCCTCAAGGAAGGCGAATGCCCGCTCCGTGAGGTGGCTGAACTCCGGCAGGCGGTGGGAGCCGCCGGGGACGATGATTTTCTCGGATTTGCAGAAAAAAGACTCCGACATGGTGTAGTCAAGGACCTCGTCGCCGGTCCCGAGGATGAGGAGGAACAGCTCCGGGCGCGGGGCCTCCTCGCTGCTGCCGGCAAGCGAGGAGAGGAACGCGGCATGATCCTTCCCGATCACGAACTCGTTTCCGGTGTAGGGGTTCTTATGACGGCCGAGGAAGTTAACGAGGAGGGGCGCCGGGTTCACCACCGGGTTGATGAGCACTGCGGGCACCGAGAGGCGCTCCGAGGAGACCCTTGCCCAGAAGCCGCCGAGGCTGCTCCCTATAAGCCCCGTGAGGTCATCGCCGATGCCGTCGAGCAGATCCGTCACGAAACGGTATGCCCTTACCGGATCATCCGGGATGTCAGGGGCGAGGAAGCGGCAGTCAGGGTGCGACTCCCCGAGGAACTTCCGGAAATCCTCCGCCTTCTTCGATTTTCCTGCGGACATGAAGCCATGGAGATAGACAAAGGTGCTCATCAGTAGCCGCCCGAGAACCAGTTGGGGCTGAAGCTCTCCGCTGGGAGGCGGAAGAGATCCGAGGTAAACGTACCGTCAGGCGCGAAGTCGATGAAGCGCCAGCCCGGCCCCATGCGGTCGAGCTGGAAGTCATTGTGGCCGTATGCGAACTGGATGCTCGTGGAGGGAGTCGCTATATAGCTTATCCCGCCGAGCTCGCGCTCGAGGTTCTGGTGGATATGGCCGCAGAGCACCAGCTTCACCTGCCCGTGGTGGTAGATGATTGACTTGAACTGATCGGAGTTCTTCAGATCGTGCTGGTCAAGCCAGGCGCTCTCGGTGTGGAAAACGTTGTGGTGCAGGCAGACTGCCGAGAAGAGCCCGTCAGAGCGGTCAAGCCTCTCCCTGAGGAAGGCGAGCTGATCCGGGGCGAGGTAGCCGCATGGCGCGCTGTAGACCTGGCTGTTGAGCATCAGGAACTGCCAGCGGCCGCACCTGATCTCCCGCGCGGTGCTGATGCCTAGCCCGGGCATGATGCGGTACATCAGCGGCCCGTCGTCATGGTTGCCGGGAAGCCAGTAAACTGGCTTCCCGAGGCGCCTGATGATGCGGGCGAAGCGCTCGTAGGAGCCGGTGGAGTAGTCCTGCGAGAGATCGCCCGTGCATAGGACGAAGTCAAAGCTCCTCCCCGAGGAGAGCACCGCGTCGATCACGGCATTGAGTGACTCCGCGGTGTCAATGCCGAGGAGCGTGCCGTCCTCTGCCGCGAAGAGATGGGTGTCCGTAATATGCAGGACGCTGACGGACTCGCCGTCTCTCTTCTCTACCTGCTCGAAATCACTCATCGCTCCCCATCCGGCTTACTGCCGCTTCTTCTATGAAAAACAGCCGGCCCGAAGAGGGCCGGCCTCATTTTCAATAATAACCCATCGGCAGAGCAAACTCAGAGGAATTGCTCGCAAAAAAAGTAAAGAATTGAAAAAAACGTGCCATTTGATCACATTTTGAGCAAATAACAGTATTTTTACAAACAAGTATTGTCTAAAGGCGGTTCTGCGGCCGGCAGCTGTTTTCTGACCATTTCTGTACCGGCCTCTGGATCAGGCAAATGCCCCGGTGCGTCCGAGCCTCAAAGCAAGGCTCTGCAGCGCCGCAACAGTCGTGAAGTTGTTGATGCCGCCCTTCACGAGGAGCGAGAGAGCGTCATCGAGTTTCAGTACGACTGCCCGCATGTCCTCATTCTCTTCCGGAAGGCCGTGCGCGCCGCCCGCGTGCGAGAGGTCTGCCTCGGAAAGAAAGATTGAGACCGTCTCGCTGGTTCCGCCGGGGCTCGTGAGGAACTTTCCGATAAGGACAGTGTGCTCCCGGTCTATGGTTACTCCTGCCTCCTCCTCTGTTTCCCTTATTGCGGTATCCATGGGATCCTCGCCCTCAGGCGTGATGCCCGCGACCACCTCGAGGCTCCAGGGCTCAAGACCTGCGGCATACGCGCCGATACGGAACTGCTCCACGAGGAGCACCAGATCGTTCTTCCGGTCATATACGAGGACTCCCGCGGCGGTGCCGCGCTCGAGGAGCTCACGGCGGAAGGGCTTCATCCAGCCTCCCCGGTAGCTTCTCGTGGTGAGCTCGTAGTCATTCACCCGGAAAAAGCCGCGGTATTTCTCCTTAACATCAAGCACTTTGACGTCACCGCGGTGAAAGTCAATCAGACTGTCTGACACGAAAGCCTCCTAATAATTCTCTTAAGGCCGCATGATACGGCATCAGGGCTTATCCGGAAAGAGGCAGAACACCGATATGCCCCTTTAAACGGCACAGAAGTTCCGGTGGAATTACCGCAAAAGTTCCGATTAAAATACCGCAAAAATACCGATTAAAATACCGCAAAAGTTCCGATTAAAATACCGCAAAAATACCGATTGAAATACCGCAAAAGTTCCGGTTAAAATAGTACAAAAGTACCGATTTTTTGTTTATTGAGTTTTGGATCAATATCTTTGCCATAAAATAATATTTGGGAATATGGAATACTATAAAAGAACAGCTGACAGGATGCTCAGGGATTATCTTGATGCCTTTGGTGCAGTATTGATTGAAGGTCCGAAATGGTGTGGGAAAACCACGACAGCGAGTCAGGCTGCCCGCAGCATCATTCAAATGCAGGACACTGACAAGCGTGACCAATACCTTGCGACTGCCGCAGCTAAACCATCACTCCTTCTGAAAGGAGAAACACCCAGACTGATAGATGAGTGGCAGGATGTCCCTGTATTATGGGATGCCATACGTACGCAGGTTGACAACCGTCAGATGCCAGGCCAGTTTATCCTTACGGGATCCAATACTGTCGACAAATCAAAGATCAGGCATTCAGGTACAGGCCGCATAGCAGCGATGAGCATGCTTCCCATGAGTCTCTGGGAGTCTCATGAGTCAACAGGAGAGATATCCGTGCATGACCTGTTTGACAATCCTGAGATTGATATTGACGGCAAAACTTCAAAAATGGAAGTTGAAGATCTGATCTTTGCTGCCTGCCGAGGGGGCTGGCCTGCATCGCTCTTTGCCAGCACGCCAATGGCACAGCTGCTGATTGCCAGGAACTATGTGCGCACAGTGTGCCGGGATGACATTTCCCGTATTGACGGGAAAAACCGTGATGAGATACTGGCCAGCAGAATTCTGCGCTCTTATGCCCGGAACATATCCACCCTTGCCAAAAACAATACCATCCTTGGTGACGTAACAGCCTCAGGAGAAGTGAGCTGCTCTCCTGACACATTTGATGACTACATCAGCGCGCTGCGCCGCCTGTTCGTCATTCAGGACATTGATGCGTGGTGCCCGGCCATACGGAGCAAGACTGCAATCAGGAGTTCCATCAAGCGTGGTTTCTGTGATCCGTCCATTGCTGTGGCTTTGCTTGGCCTGTCTCCTGAGTCACTGGAGGTTCAGCTGAAGACTTTCGGATTCATCTTTGAACAGATGTGCATCCGTGACCTTAAAGCATATACTGCTGACGCAAACAGCCATGTATCCTACTACCATGACCGTTACGGCCTGGAGGCAGATATCGTCCTGCATCTCGAGGACGGAAGGTATGCGCTCATCGAATGCAAGCTCGGGAGCCGCGAGATTGAAGAGGGTGCCAGCCATCTGCTTGAGTTAAGGGAACTTATACGACAGCACAATACAGAGGAAAAGCAGATGCCGATCCGAGAGCCGGACCTTCTGATTGTGCTGACCGGAGGACAGATGGCATATACACGACCAGACGGTGTGAAAATCATTCCGCTGGCATGCCTCAGAGACTGATGGCAGGATCGTGCGCTATCAGAATTTCTGACAGAGCGAGCCTTTATTGTGTACCGAAGCCGTAATAAAACAGGGAGATCTTTATTGGGTATGATAGTCCGCTCTTCGAGCCAGCTGACAATGGCACTATGACAAGGCTCCGACATGGTTCCGGGATCCACTGCCGACATAACCATGCCATTAGCATCCAAATGTGGTTAAATAGCGTGATTCATGACAATTGCCTGGAATTCACAGGATCGGAGATGAAACATGGCAAAGATCGCCGCAGTGCTCGGGCTCGGGGCAGTAGGATCAACCATAGCAGCAAAGCTTATCGAGAGCGGATGGGATGTCCGCTCAGCTGACACCAGGGAAAACCCTGAGAGGGAATTTGACTTCATCGATGGGAGCTCCCGTAAGCATTACGCCATTCCGGCTCTCGGTGATCCGAAAAAGGCCGACATCCTAATCATCACCCTCAAGGCCTTCGCCACCGGAAAGGCGGTGAGGCCGCTCCGGAACCGCTTCCGACCCTCAATGCCCGTCATCCTCCTCGAGAACGGCATGGGGCAGGACGCTGCGGTGATGGACGTGTTCCGCGTGAATCCCTTCTACCTCGGCGTAACCGCGCTTGGGGCAGTTAAGGACGGCACAACGGTTACCCTCAATGCTGACGGGAAGGCGGTCTACGGCCCGAGGTCGGTGAACGCCGGAGGCATCGGGAAAATAAAGGAGCTCCCCGAGAGCGTGTTCGCCTTCGAGGAGAACCCGGTTCCTCCGGTCCTCCGGAAGCTCGCGGCCAACACCGTCATCAATCCCCTCACCGCAGTCCTCGACGATAAGAACGGCATAATCCTCGGGAAGCCTGACCTCGTGAGGCGCCTTACGGGTGAAATCTGCCGCGTGCTCGCGCCCCTCGGGCTCCGCGAGACGCCTGACTCCCTCTATCAGGCTGTCATGGGCATTGCGGAGAAGACCCGTGAGAACTCCTCCTCGATGCGCGAGGACGTGAGGCACGGGAGGCCCACGGAGAATGACTATATCCTCGGGTTTGTGATTAAGACCGCTGAGCGCTTCGGCATGGACGTACCGGAGCTCAGAAAGCTTGAGTCGGAATTTCTCAAAAAGGCCGGAAATGAGGCGCAATAGCGTTTTTTCCCGCGCTCATGCGGTATGATAGGGAAAATTCAGGGAAAACACTGATTTCAAAAAGGAGACAATCGTGAAAACTGCACTTGTCATGGCAGCTCCGGGATGCGAGGAGACCGAGACCCTCGGGACTGTTGACGTCCTGAGGCGCGGCGGGGTCAATGTTACCGTTGCGTCAATGATGCCGGGGCACAGCCTCGACGTCGCGGGAGCGCACGGCATAACCTTCAGGGCTGACGCCCACTTCGATGACGTGAAAGGCAAGGCCTTTGACGCCGTCGTCTGCCCTGGCGGAATGGGCGGCGCGTCAACCATGCGCGACTCTGCGGAATTCGTCTCATACCTCAGGAAGCAGAAGGCAGAGGGCCGCTGGATTGCCGCGATCTGCGCGTCCCCCGCGCTCGTCCTCACCACGAACCGCATCGCGCCCGACGCGAAAATGACCGGCTACCCCGGCTGCGGCGATCTCGATCATCCCGTTGACGAGGACGCCTGCACCGACAGCACCGAGAAGGTCATCACCGGGCGAGGCCCCGGGCTCACCTTCAAGTTCGGCCTCGCGATTGTGAGCGCCCTCCAGGGCGAGGCAAAGGCCAAAGAGGTGGCCGCAGGCCTCCTTCTGAGCTTCTAAGGACAGTTTATTTGCCGCGCGCCGGGCGTTCAGGGCAAAAAAGTTTGACAGAAGGCAGTTTTTGATGCCTTATGCATTAGAAAAATTGCTTCTGTCATTTATAATAGCCCGTGACCGAAAGTATTAATCGCGGACGGCGTATCCCAGACGCGCGGAAAGGAAAGAAAAATGGGTTTTTTTGACAAAATAATTAAAGGCATCAGCACCAGAGTCTCAGATCCGGATCCCCTTCACAAGGTAACCGAGGCTGATCACCAGAGTGCTGTCATCAAGGAGCGTCCTGATCTCTGTGAGAACATCAAGGACGTCCCGCAGAAGCAGAATGTCCGCCGCGACGGAGCCCGTGATATCGCCTTCAACGGCTGGCAGATCTGCAACGTCGAGGAGCGTGACCCCAAGCACAAGGACAAGACCCACATCGGCGAGGACCGCCGCCTCGGGTATCTCAAGCTCTTCAAGACCAAGAACGACAAGTTCGTCTGCCAGAGGATGTGGCTCGTCGATGACGAGGAGAAGCACTACAAGGCAACCACCGTCGATGACATCATCGGCATCAAGGACTTCTTCGGCAACGACTCGCTTGCCCTTGCGATGATGATGATGCTCGACCGCATCTCCAAGAACTGGTAATCAGAGTCCCGAATCCCGGAGCAAAGCCGCTCTGAAGAGTGCTTTTCCCGGCCAGGGCAGAAAAAAATGGATGGCTCCCCCAAAGGCGCCATCCATTTTGTTTTCCTGCTTCGTGAAATTTACTGCTGAGAGCAGCTGGCCTCACAATGGGCGGGAATATCCCGCCCTGCGCCTGATGAAGGCCTACTTGCACAAAGCAAAGTCGATGTGAGGGAGGCTCCTCACAATTTTGAGCGTCTCAAGGCTTACCGTGATGACACGGAGGATAAGGTCGAGGCAGTAGCGCGGCTCGCCTTTCTCCTCCGCGAACTTATTGAAGTCATTCACAATCCCCGAGTCCTTGTCCACCGAGACGCCGATGCGCTCGACGAGCCAGTCGAGAGCGGACTTGCGGTTCACCACGTACTCCTGCGCCTTCAGGGGGATGTTCCTGATGACGATGCTGCCGTTGTAGACAATCACAGTCTTGTCCTTTCCGGCGTTGCCGGTCTTCCCCGGAATTTTCCCATACTTCAGCTGCTCGACGCGGTAGTTACGGGAGTCCTCGCCATCGACTGTCACTCCGTCATAAGGCTCAACGCTCTCGTAATTCACGTGGAGATCCGCGAGCTTCCTCCCTGCCTCGGTGAAGGTCCGGAACATCCCAAGGTCAGGCACCAGCGGTATCCTCGGAAGGTCCTTCATGAGGTTGTTCGCGAAGGCCTTCCGGTAGTCCTCAGAGTGCAGGATGCCGTAGATATAGTAGAAGATATCCTCCTTGGTGATGGAGTCTGTCTGATACTGGGTTCTGAACCTCGTGAGCGCTGTGTCGGTTATGGCATAGCGCCGGCCTTCCTTTCCGGAAGAGCCGGCCTCAGAGAACAGATCCTGAGATTTCTGGCCGAAGGCTCTGTCGTAGAGGTAGAGAGGGAAACACTGACTGGTCGCAACGTAATGCACGTCAGGAACGACGTCAGTCATCAGAACAGAAAACTCCTTATCACCTACCGAACTTATACAGATTAGCCAGTTTTCCTCACGCCCGGTTGGGAAAAATAATGGCATCTGAGATACAGTATTGTTCCACATCTGGTCGTAATATAAAAATTGCTTGAAGAACGGTCGGTAAACGGAGACGCAACATTTCCCATCACAGAAAGGCTCTGACACCTTTCCTACTGAAAACTTGGAAATAAGCTTGCTGCACCATTTTATTTTTGTAGGATCCTTACTAATAGGCTCAGGTTTGTCCCCCTGAGCAAGTCTCTGCTGCCGATTGTATTCTTCAATCTGACCTGACATTTTCTCCTTCAGCACTGCTATCGACGAGTTGTAGGACCACACATCTCTAGCACGTGAGTTTCCTATAAACTGGGAAATTACCTCCAGGTTTTAATCCTTTCTATTCTCCGAAAACCCTTACGCTGTAAGGGTTTTTCTTTATTTTATCATTTGATTTTATAATTAAAACATCGTATAATTCTAGCACTATTGGGATTTTTATAAATGGTGAT
>DEHC01000071.1 GCA_002351705.1 Gammaproteobacteria bacterium UBA2810
ATATGAGGTGCTAAAGACAGGAAAAAGGCCCCCGGATTTCTCCGGAGGCCCTGTTTCACTGACTCTGCTGCGGCTCATCTGCCGGGCCGGCGCATGTATCAGTTGATCTTTATGGCATTAGGCTGCTTCTGCGGAACCTTCTTCAGGCATACGTCGAGCTCGCCGTTAGCGAAGGCAGCGCTGATGTCAGAAGGATCAGCATCATCAAACCTGAAGCTCCTCTCGTAGGTGCCGTAGGAGCACTCCTCGACGAGGTAGCCCTTCTTCTCGCTGCCTTCCTTCTTCTCGGTGTTGTGCTCGGCCTTAATCGTAAGGACGCCGTCATCGAAGGAGAGCTTTATGTCCTCCTTCTTCACGCCGGGCATCTCGGCCTTCACCTGATAGCGGTCGCCCTTGTCCACAACATCGGCTTTGAACCCGCCGTTCTCCATGTCAAAGCCGCTGAATGCTGAAAGCGGGCGGCTGAAGAAGTCGAATAGGGTGGGAACTCCGAATTCGCCATAGCTGAGTGCATTGTGATTCTTTGACATTTTTGAAATCTCCCGGGCCTCAGGTCTCAGCCTTCAGCCCTTATCAGTTCTTGTATCATTTCCTTTGCACATTCCTATATGATGCTTTCAAGGGGAAATTCAAGAAAAAGACGGGGAAATTTCCATAAATTAAATTTGCGTTCATGGGGTTGAAATGCGGAAAACTGGCCATATATACATGTCAGATATATGTTTCAATCCGCCGGACATTCTCCGGAAATTCCTTCCTGATCCGCTCTTCCCTCACGGGCCAGATCCTCTCAAGCACATGCGTAACGCAGTACGTTCCGTCCTCCCTCCTGATGCAGACTCTCCGCAAATCAGGCGAGACCAGATATTCCGCGGCGTACATGTCCAGCAGATCGCGTGCAGGCGGGGCCTCTGAGGAAGAATTGCAGAACTCCTCTTCGTAGTCACAGAGCTCGAGGCCGCTCATGGCCAAAGCCTTTTCCAGCGCGGCGTGTCACGCGGAGGCGCGAGATTGCCGGCAGGCTTCCAGGTAAATCTGGTACGTCCGGTTTCAGCGCTCACCGCGGTGACTCTCCGGCAGGCATTGCAGAACCAGAACCCGAGCCCGGCGGTGAACTTCTCCTGAGGCTCATCGAGATCCCATGCAGAGAGGCCGGGATTGCGGCTTTGCTCAGCCTTCACGAGGCTCTGTATCCAGACGTGGATCATGTCCGGCGCCGGACACTCGGTATTCCTCATTGAGTTCCCGCAGGTGCACATCAGTCCGCCCGTTTTGCATTCCCCCTTTCAGGCTGGTGCGTGCCGGACCCGTTCCTGTCTCACGCAGATTCCTTCTCACTGATTTTACCTGAGAAAACCTTCCCGGAAAGGCTCTTTTGTCTGAAAGCAGACGGAATCTGTCTTAAGACGCAATACTGGGAGGCAGCGGATAATTCACGGCGCGGAGCCTTTCCCCGATGTCCGGAAAATTTTTCCGCCTTTTTCAAAAAATTTTTCGACTGCGGCTTATTCCCACCATTGTGTAGTATGAATTGTCCTTTTTGCATTCTATAATCAGCGGATCGGGCGGATTTTCGGAAAACGGCTGCGGATTGTCCTGATTCGGACAGGAATTCCCGGACCGTCCGTCCGCGTGTTTTGCATAAAGGTGAATATATGGCGTCATTTACAGAGAACGGCGAGACAAGATATGTGCTCGGGGTTGTTCCCCAGAAGACCAGGGAGAAAGAGCGTGACGACTGCATGCTCAGGGTATATTTCGAAAGGTTCCGCAATGACAGCGGCGGGTGGCGCTACTCTCCGATAAACAGCGAGCTGATGTTCGCGGATCCGCCGCAGCTCTATGTCACGACCGGCTACTCGAACCTCCTCAAGTCGTACGGCCCGGGGACGATGGTGCTCGCCCAGTGCAGCGTAAATCCCAATAACAACACCTACGTGACATATGACCAGAAGATAGACAAGTTCAAATTCACCGATATCCTCGAAATCCTCCCGGTGAGCGAGAACGCGGCAAATTCCTCGAGGCCGCCGCTCTCCGACACCGAGATACCGGTCGACCGCCTGCCGTGCACCAAATATGTCATGGTCTGCCAGGTGAGGCGCAATCCGGACAGCGAGGGGAAGTACCTGCCGGCTGTAATCACCGGGCCCTACGAGTTCAGGGTCAAGGAGACCGTCACCGGGGATGATCAGAACATCCTCGCGAGGATCTCGCTCCTCTGGCCGACGAACGGCAGCACGGCGTTCTCCGACAACCGCCTTGCCGACTACGGCGCGGTGTCCTTCGAGAAGGACTATGACGGGACCATCGAGTCGCTCCGGGACGAGAGCATCATGACCGTCGGCGGGCGCGCCTTCATGGTCGGCGGGCTCTCGAGGCTTGACCGGACCGTCGGGCGCACCGTGGACATCATGGATGACAACAACGTACTCAAGAAGTACTACTGCATCTTCGATCACCAGGGCACCCGCAACACCTTCAAGGATCTCACCCCGCAGAAGATGGAGCATTTCAGGAGGCCCCTCCGGAACAGCAAGATGCTGCGCGACTCCCTGAGCCAGCACCGCATCACGAGGCTCTTCGAGATCGTGAGCGGCATGGTCACCGCAGAGGACAGTCTCGGCGAGCTTTTCAGCTCCTATATCGGCACGAAGGACGGGAAGCAGCGGCTCACCGAGTACATGGACAAGCACGAGGAGGAGTACTTCAGCTCCTACCGGACGAGGAGGCAGGAGGAGGAAGAGGCCAGGATCGCGGACTTCAAGAAGAAGGCCGCCGACGCCGAGCGCAGCTACAAGGATCAGAAGCGCCGCCTCGAGGAGATCGTGAGCCAGTGCATGACCGCGCAGAAGAACCTCGATGACACCCAGGCGCAGGAGCTCCAGGGCGAGATTGACCGGATGAACAGGGAGATCGGTGCGCTCAGGGAGAAGAAGAAGGCGCTTGACGCCGAGGTCGCCGAGGGGCTTGCCAAGGCGGAGGGCATTGCTGACTACAAGGCCCTGACCGAGAGGAAGCCGGAGCTCGAGAAGGAGGTCGGCACCCTTGAGGAGAAGGAGAAGGCGCTCCGGAGCGCGGTCGACTCCCTCAACCGGGAAATCGAGAACAAGGACGGGCAGCTCATGAGCTCCTACCTCAGCATGCGCTCGTTCTTCAAGGCGATGTCGCAGAATGACGGCACCGCGGTGAGGAAGTGGGACTTCTCCTCCGTGATGGCGGAGAACCATGAGGTTCCCTCCGATCCGAAGAAGAGACTCAAGCTGCAGTCCCATATCATCAGCGAGCTGCAGAGGGCCCTTGCGTTCCACGAGAGGCCGCTCTCGAGGGAAAGCGTCATCGGGCTCATCATCAGCATCATCCAGAACCGCTTCACCATCTTCTGCGGCCTCCCCGGCTGCGGCAAGACCTCGTTCCTCCGGAGGCTCGGCGACGCGATGGGGCTCGGAAGGCGCGACCACCTCATTCCGGTCGGGCGCGGCTGGACCAGCACCCGCGACATCCTCGGCTACTGGAACTCGCTCTCCGGGGCATACCAGAGCGCACCTACGGGATTCTGGGAACTGCTCTCCGGCATCCAGGGCGAGAAGGGCGACAGCGTCACCCCGATACTCGTCGTCCTCGACGAGATGAACCTCTCGAGCCCGGAGCACTATTTCTCGTCATTCCTCAACCTCGCGGATCAGGAGTCGTCGAACACCATCTTCACCGGCAACCCTGAGCCCGGACACGAGTACCTCGAGGTGCCCGACTATCTGCACTTCGTCGGGACAGTGAACTTCGACGAGACGGTGAACAGCCTCTCCCCGAGGCTCATCGACCGCACCGCGGTAGTTGACTTCGAGTATGTCCAGGAGAGCGGCAACATCGGCGCGGAGCCTGCTGACATGCCGGTCTACAGCGCCGACACCTGGCTCCGTCTCTTCTCCGATCCGGGCGACTCCATACAGGACTCTGACAAGAACAGCGCGGTGAACAGCATCATCAACATCATCTCCGAGGACAACAGCAAGCTCGGGCGCAAGATCCTGGTCTCAAGGAGAAAGCGCCGCCAGATCGCAAGCTACCTCAACGCCGCCGGCCCGCTCCTTGACAGCGCCTCGCCGATGCTGACCGTTGACCAGGCCGTGCTGCAGTTCGTGCTGCCGCTCATCTCCGGCATGGGCCCGAACTTCTGCGACCGCCTCGAGAAGCTGCTTGACCGCCTGGAGGAGCTCGGCCTCCATGCGTCATCATCAAGGCTGCAGAACATCATCACGGGCGGCAGGGCAAGGTTTGACTCGTTTTCCTTCATGTCGTAGGAGAGCTGATGCAGATCGACTTATTCATCAGCGTCATCTCGACTCTCCGCGACGGCTCCATGTTCGAGGAGCGGAGGATGCTGATAGACAGCGGAGCGCCGGTGACGGGAGCGTCCGTCCCGGAGGACGCCGTTGCCCAGTTAGTCCTCGTGTCCCCGGACCTGCCGCTCTCGTCAGGCCCGCATGTGCAGATAGACGACCTCGGCTGCTGGCTCTCCCCCGAGCAGAACGGCTGCTGGACAGGCGTGCTCTCGGGAGGCGATCCGAGAAGGCCGTTCCTGAACCACGCTGGAACCTGCGAGGCGGTCCTGAGCTGGAAGAGCGCCTACAGCACGAGGGACGGGGATGACGACGCTCTCCGCGACAGCATCCCGGTGCAGCTCGAGATCCTCGCGACAAGGAAGAACGCGAAGGCCGCCCGCGACATGCTCGCCATCATCTCGGAGTCCTATTCGGATCCGGAGCTATGGGAGAAGAAGCACGAGGGCAATGACCTCTCCGGAACGGACGAGCGTGTGGTCATAGAGAAGGCCGCCGAGATCATCGCCTCTTTCGAGGAGCGCTGGCCCTATATCCTCCGCTCGATGCGCGTGACCCTCGAGAGCACCATCGAGTTTGACGAGCACGGCATCGCGAACTCCCCGGAGGCCCTGAGCTGGCTCTCCAGGCATCCCGACCAGCTCTACGTCACCTCGCACGAGCGCGCCGACTTCACGGTCTGCGGCATACCGGTGAGGGTCGGGCTCGGGGCGGTGGAGAAGGTCGTGCCGAGGAGGGATCTCTATGAGAACGAGGTCATCTACGGCGCGCTCCACCACATGCTCTCGAAGCTCGGCAGCATCAGGCGCTCGATAGCGGGGCGCGCCGGAGGCGAGGTCAGCCGGAAGATCTCCATGCAGGGCGGCTACGCGAAAATGTCCGACATCATCTCGGAGTACCGCAGGGTCAGCATGGGCGGGACGGTGAGCAGCGTGCTTGATCTGGAGCGCCGCGGGCTCCGCCTCCTCCGGAGCTTCTCCGACGCCTCCGGCATCGGCGGCACCGCCTCGCCCCTTGAGCCGGTCGTCACGCCCTATGTGGCGAAGAACCTGATCTACTACCAGATCTTCAGCAGCATCATGGAGTGGTACCGCATCTCGAACGGCAGCATTGAGTCGAGGGCGGGCGTCTACACCATAGTGAGGCTTGACCGGCTCTATGAGTACTGTCTCCTCGTCAAGATCGTCCACGCGCTCTCCGGCGCAGGCCTGAAGCGCCTCACCCGTGAGTACCGCGACTACGCCGCGACCGGCGTGTTCGGCGGACGGGCGGAGGAGAGGCCCAAGGACCGGCCGTTCAACTACTACTCGTTCACCCGCGGCTCATGCCGGGTGGAGCTCTTCTACGAGGCGCTCGTGAAGCGCTGGCAGAAGGCTCAGACCGGGGATCCGATCATAGTCGTGCCGAACAGGCACGGCGACGGGCGCAACGACTGCTGGTGCCCGGACTTCATCATCAGGATTTCTGGAAAAAAGGGGCAGAGCGCGTTCATAATACTTGACGCCAAGTACACATCGCCGCAGAATGTGATGAACACCTGCCTCCCCGAGCTCGTGAGGAAGTATGTGCTCGGGATCCACGTGAGGAGCGACGGCGGAAAAATCGGCACGTCCCCGGTGCAGGCCGTCTGGGCCCTTTACCCCGACGGGGCCTCGGATTCGGTGAGCTACTATTTCCCGGAGCACGGCTTCGGCGGGGCGCATGAGATCCTGCCCTCGATCGGGGGGCTCAGGGTCCATCCCGATGATCCGGACAATGTCCTCTCCGGGTTCCTCGGGACGCTCATCGGCAGGGTCGCGGACGGGATTGAGAAGGAGAGCCGTAAGAAATGACAGGCGGTGCAGCGTGCGTCTGGGATCTGATTGCCGCGGCGGCCCATCTCCGGCTGCCGCTCTCTGACATCCGCGCGACGAGCCAGCCAGGGCTCTCGCTCGGCATGGGGATCGGGGAGTTCGCCGCGCGCGCCGGCATCCAGGAGGGGCTCGAGGGCATGAGCGAGGATGAGGCGGTGCTCGACTTCATCGGCAGCATGTTCCCCTCACCGGCACCTGACCGCTCCATCGTGATCCTTGACAAAAAACGAAGGCTCATCAGGATCTGGCGCACGGAGTCGGACGAGGACCGCTGCCTCTTTGCCTATTTCCCGGCGTCGCACCGCCGCGGCAGGATGTGGTGCTGCCTCTTCCTGAGGACTCCTCCGGATCTGCCGCTCTGGGAGCTCGCGGAGCGCTACCGGCTCTCCTGGATCTGACAGAGAGCCGCTCCTGTTTTCCCCCCGTAAATAATGTCCCCGGCCGGCACCGGTCCGGGACATTCACCTGTGAATAAGGACTGCCGCAGTATGCAGGTGCACGCCCGGGCTTCTCGCGTGTCCATCGGAGTGTGCGATCAGATGCCCCTGCATTGCCGCGGTGCAGGGAGTTCTTTCCGGTAAAATCGGAATATGCGCTTCCGGTACAGCGCGTCAGAGACCGGGGAGAACATCAGAGGGAGGATTCGGCTAATGGGAAAGGCGGTTGTGCTCGGGGCATCATCGGGCATCGGAAGGGCCTTCGCGGAGAGGCTTATAAGCGAGGGCTGGAGCGTCGGCACCGGATCAAGGAGGACGGAGCTCCTTGAGGAGCTCAGGAAAGCTGCTCCGGACCGGGTCTTCACGGAGAGCATTGACGTGCGGGAGAGCGGAGCTGAGGAGGCGCTCCTTGGCCTCATTGGGAAGCTCGGCGGGATGGACCTCCTCTTCTACGCGCCTGGCGTCGGGCATCAGAACCCGGATCTTGATCCTGAGATTGAGCTCTCTACCGTGGAGACGAACGCCCTGGGCTTCACGAGGATAATCGGCGCCGCCTACCGCTATATGGCAGGGCATGGCGGCGGTCACATCGCCGCGGTGAGCAGCATCGCGGGTTTCCGCGGCCTCTCGCCTGCCCCCGCGTACTCGGCGACCAAGGCGCTGCAGCACAACTACATCGAGGCGCTGTCGCAGCTCTCCCATGCCCGCGATGCGGGCGTCACCTTCACCGAGATCCGGCCGGGGTTCATTGACACAGCGCTCATCGCTGGGAGCAGCTACCCCATGACCATGAGCCTCCCCTACGCCTCGGAGCGCATCTACCGCGCGGTGATGAAGCACCGCCCGGAGGCCGTAATCGACTGGCGCTGGCATATCGTCGTCTGCCTGATGCGGCTGGTCCCGGGCTCAATCTGGCGGCGCCTCAGGCTCCCCGGGGCGTGATCAGTACCTGCGGCGGTAGCGGTAGAGCGCGTTCCGGAGCGCCGAGAGCCTTTTGCGGAACCTGCGCTCCGCCTTCCGGGAGCCCCACGGGAGCGCTGCCGCAGAAGTCAGGACCTTGAAGCCCCTTCTCACTATCCTCCAGATCCTCCGGAGGCGGAGGAGCAGTATCCCGCTGACAGAGGTGCCGCTTCCCAGGATATCGGTGATGCTCGAGGTGCGGCAGTTGTTCATGCAGAGCCTCATGAGCCTTGACTCCCTGTACCAGGCGGAGTTCATGACGGAGAGCGCCGTCTCGGGCGGCATGACCCAGGCCGAGGTGTAGCCCGCGTCGGCCGCGAACTGCGGCCAGAGCCTCTCGATGGCGTGGAGTATGGTGCCGCCGCTCTTCGAGGGCTCGGGCTCCGGCGGGAAGTCCTCATAGCTCCAGTCCCTCATGAAGAGCTTCCTGCAGGCGGCCGTCCTCACCCAGAGCATGTCCCCGTAGGGCGCGTCAGGCGTGGCGTCCAGGGGCGCCGAGAGCGAGAACTCCCTGATGAGCCTCTCCATCCACTCCCGGCATTCGAGATCAAGATCGTACTCGGCCTTCCTGAGCTTCCAGGAGGGCGGGCAGGGCGGCATGAGGATGCCGAGCTCGGGATTGCTGTCAAACGCCTCAAGGATCCTCGTCACGTACGCCTTCGATGCAAGGAGCGACCTCACGCAGTGGCTGAAGAAGGAGAAGCGCTCGCTCTCCGAGAGCGAGGCGGTCTTCTTGTCGTGGATGAGGCAGACATAGCTGTACCTCATCAGCACCTCCCTCGTGACGATGAGGTACGAGGAGACGTCGCGGCCGCGGTTCTGCTCCTTCTGCAGGAACTCCGTCCTGTTCGGGAGCGCGGCGAGCCTTTTCCTGAGCTTCGGGAGCACCGCCGCGCTGCCATAGACGATGTAGATGTCGCAGCACTCCGGGACATTCCCGAGGATCCTCACGGTCTGATCGATAAGGTCCGGATAGAAGACCGTGCAGATGACGGCGGCCCGGCCGCGGGGCATGGCCGCGTTGGCGCTGCCATCGGTACCGAACACGTACTGCCAGCCGTAGAGCGATCTGAGATCGGAGAACGGGAAGCTCGAGAGGAGCCACCTCCGGATGCTCTCGTTCTTCCTCAGCATTATGAAGGCCTTCCTGCTGTCCTCCCCGTCTGTCAGGTAGAAGACTGACTCGGGGCTCGGCCTTATCCACTCCGGCGCGAGGAACGGAGGCTCCTCCCTGAAGAGGAATGATGACTGCATGACCATCTCGCCGTTTCTGTCAATGTACGGCGCGGCCGAGACCAGGCTCACGCACCTGCGGATGCTCCTCTTCGAGACGCTGCCGCCCAGGAGGCGGAGGAAGCTCTCCCTCGCGGACGGCGTGTCCTTGATGAGCGCGACCCTGGTGTCGACAACATGGGCTCCGCCGGACTTCCTCTTCCAGGCGGCAAGGACGGCGAGATCTGCCTTTGATTCCGGGAAATCAAGGATCGCTTTCCCCAAATCGCCCTCCCCGGGGAAAACCGAGATGTCCCAGTACATCACCATCCCGCCGGAGCTCACGAGATCATGAATGCTCTCCTCTGTGATTCCGCAGCTCTTCCCGAGTCCGGAGCTTTCAAGATACTCCGCGCAGCCGTCATCAGGGATGACTGAGGTACGGTCGAAAAGGCCTGCGGTCCTGGTGAGGATATCCTTCAGGGTGTATCTGCGGAACTGGGCGGAGTCTTTGAGGACAAGTGTCTTTCGCATCGCTGGATCCATTTGTTCGGGAAGTGGCCTGCCTGACTGCGGGGCAGGCGCTGTGCCGCGTGATGCGGGAGGGGAGCGCCCGCCGGGGCGCAGGGCGCAGGGCGCAGGGCGCAGGGCGCAGGGCGCAGGGCTAGGACTGCTTCCCGTCCTCGCTGCAGTCCATGTTCCTTGACTCGTCGCAGAGCTTCAGGAACTGATGGCCGCTCACGACGCAGAACGGCTCGTTCGCCTTCAGGGATCTCATGAAGTACCTTCCGAGGCCGATCCTCGGCGAGTCGAACCACTGGGGCTTTTTGAACATATGGCGGACTGTCGCGAAGAAGCCGTCCGGGCGGTAGAGATCGTACATGGCGTTCATGGCGATGCCCTTTTTCTTCAGCAGCTCCCCGTCAAGCGGGCGCGACTCGAAGTTCATGACCGTGCCGAACACCTGCTTCGCGTTGAACACCTGCGGGCCGACGACGCACCCGACCGGGCCGGTGTTGAAGCGCTTCGCCTTCCTGATGTGGTTCACGTACATGAAGACGTTCTCCGGGGTGAAGGAGTTCTTCCTGATCGCGTCGGCAACCGCATAGGCTGCGGCGATGTGGTCAGGGTGGGAGTCGACTATCGGGTTCGTGACGACGACGGTCTGTATGGCGAGGCTGCTCATGAGGTCGGCAAGCTCGTCGACCAGGTGATCCCAGCGGCTCTCCTCGCCGTGGGCGAGGAGGTCGCGGTTGTAGAGCCTGAAGAAGGAGGGCCTGAGCTCCGGATCCGCGGGGTTCTTTATGTCGGTCGAGGGCTTCATCATCATCTCGGTGAGCCTGCCGTCAGGGTAGCCGAGCATGTAGAGGTGGTCTGACTCGATGCCGCAGAGAAGCGGGACGGTCGCGGCGTTCCAGGCCCTGAGGGTTCCCTTGCGCCTTATGGCCGCGGAGAGATCCTGATCCATGCCGGAGAAGTACTGCCTGTCCATGTCCTTGACCGCCTCGCCGGCGCTGATGGTGACGACGAAGGTGTTGGCCGGGTTGTAGGAGAGGAAGGTGAAGGCGCCGAGCTCGGCGTCGTCAGGGTGCGGGGCGACGATAAGCGTCCTCCCCGGGTTCCTGACGCGGGCGAACGCGTAGAGCTTCGCCCGGTCGCCGATGATGCAGTGGTGGGGCTCCGCGCTGATGACCGAGCCCTCGATGTCCGAGACGTTGATGTAGCGCTTGCCGCAGTCGCTGTTCACGAAGTACTGACTGTTATGGTATTTCCCGTCGCCGCAGAGCCTTACGCACGACTTGCCGAAATCCTGCCAGAAGGGGATCGGGCGGTAGTCAAGGTAAAGCAGGTAGGAGAAGTTCTCCGGATCCATCTGGCTGTGAAAAGTGCATTTGCTGTCAATCTCGACAAAGCGGCTGTACTTTTCGTTGAACGGATAGTAGTCGATTCTTTCCTTCATGATCTGCTCCGGGAAATGCATGAAACGTGATCTGACTCACATTTTAAACCCTCATCCGGCTTTCCGGCAAGTCAGGCCGGCCATAAATCCACACTGCGGTATAGGGCTTTCCGTATTTTGCCACAAAGCGCGCGCCCTCACGCAGGCACAGCGCACATTTCGGAAACGACCGGGCAATCTGTCCTGCTTCCTTATGCGCTCTCAGGAACGGACACGCCTCTCATGTTACGATCACAGGTGAATACCCTTTTCTTCTGGATGGCGTGCGATGAAAAAACTCTCCTCCCTGCTGCGCTTTGCTGCCCCCTGGGCGATCCTTGCGGCGCTCTCGCCGGCCGCCTGGGGAGACGGGGAGGCTTCCCCGGAGGATCCCGCAGGTGCTGGATCCGGCGCCTCCTCGGAGGCCGGAGGCAGCGCGGATGAACAGGAGAAGCCCGGGATTGAAATCGGGGTTGCGGATGCCCCTGATGACGAGGCGGAGGAGAATGTCAGCGCCTACCTCAGTGCGCTCTCCGCGAGAAAGTCCTTCTCGGAGGAGCGTGACGATCTCGTGAGGGAAGTCTGTGAGAAAGCGCTTGTCCCCTACGGCTGGTACAGCCCGGAGATTGAGGTCAGACATCCGGAGAAGGGCAGGATTGAGGTGAGGATTGACCGCGGTGAGCGCACTCTCTACCGGGAGGTGAGGATCGGGACCGCTGCCGAGCTCCCGGAGCAGGGAAGGATCGCCGCCTTTGCGAGGGACAAGGCCGCGGAGTACGGGATAGAGAAGGGGAAGCCCCTCATCCACCCGCAGTATGAGGCGTTCAAGGCGGACATCACCTCAAAGCTCATCAGCGACGGCTACTTCACCGGGAAGATCACGAACTCCACCGTAATCGTGAGCCGTGACGAGGCGAAGGCCGACCTCTCGTTCACGATAGAGCCCGGGACCCGCTTCGCCTACGGGAAAATCACCATGGAGGGCTTCGAGGAGTCGCACGATGCCGTGAAGGGGCTCGTGAGCGTGAAGGAGGGAGATCTCTTCAGCGCGCTTGATCTTGCCTCCGTGAACCAGACGCTCTACGAGACCGGCTACTACAAGTCGGTCGTTGTCCGCCCCGACATGAGGGAGATGGACAGCGGGAATTCCACCGTGCCCGTCAGGATCGGGCTCAAGGCGAAGCCCCGCAACCTCACCGAGTGGAGCCTCGGCTACTCGACCGACGAGGGGCCGCGGGGAAGCGTCTCCTGGAACAGGCCTTTCGCGGGAAGCCGCGGGCAGTCCTGGAAGTCCGCGCTCTCCGTCTCGGGCGTGACGCAGGCTGCCAACTTCTCCTACTACATACCGCGCGAGAACCCGATAGACGACTACTACCGGCTCTCCGCCGAGTACCGCCACAAGGACCTCAACGACACCGAGTTCCAGAACCTCACCGTCGGAGCGCACTATTTCACGAAGACCCACGGCCGCTGGCAGAGGGACTACTTCATCGAGAGCTCGTTCGAGGACTATGACCAGTCCGACGACTCGGATGACGTCTTCCTCCTGATGCCGGGCGCCGAGATAAGCCGCCTCACGACTGACGGCACCACGGATCCGGCGAGCGGCGAGCGCATCCGCCTCTCCGCGCGCTTCTCCTCGAAGACGCTGCTCTCCTCCGAGGACTTTGTCATCCTTGACGCCTTCTACCGGCGGATCTGGTCGCCGACCGACGGCTCGAGGCTTGTCATCCGCGCCGAGCAGGGCGCCATCCTCGGCTCCTCCATCGGTGACGTCCCGTCGAGCCTCCGCTTCTTCGCGGGCGGCGACCAGTCGGTCCGCGGCTTCGGCTACGAGAAGATCTCACCGAAGAACGATGACGGCGATCTTACCGGCGCGAGGTACCTCTCCGTCGGCTCAGTCGAGCTGCAGGTGCCGGTCATGAACAAGGTGAGGATGGCCGTCTTCACCGATGTGGGCACCGCAACGAATGACTATGGCGACGATACCGACATCAAGGTCGGTACCGGCCTCGGCGTACGCTACATCTCGCCCGTCGGGCCCATCCGCGCCGACATCGGCGTCGGAGTCTCCGAGACGCATATTCCAATAAGGCTTCATTTCGGCCTGGGGCTTGATCTATGAGAATCCTTAAAATCACTCTCTCCGCCTTTGCGGCGATCCTGCTCCTGACGCTCTCCCTGCTCTTCTGGATCGCGGCGACCGGGCCGGGCACCTCGTTCATCCTCGGGCTGGTTCCGTCATTTGCAGACGGCGTCTCGCTCAAGTACCGCGGCGGAACCCTTCTCCACGGCATACAGGCCGATGACTTCTCGCTCTCCGTCCCTGACACGATAGACGTGAGCGCGAAGAGCCTCGATCTCGCCTGGGACATCTCATTAAGCCCCCTCAAGGTCACGGTGAGCCGCCTCCACGGTGACGGCCTTAAGATAAAACTCATCACGCCGGAGGGCGAGGCAGAGTCTCCTGCTCCCGAAACCTGCGGCGCGGATGGTCTTCCCGCCTGCCCTCCGCCCTCATATGCCGAGCTGCCGCTTGAGATTGAGATACAGGACCTGCTCATCAATAAGGCCGCCTACCTCAGTGACATCATCGACGTGACGGCAGACACACTCTCACTCAAGGGATCTCTCGGAGGCCACGTCATCAATGCTGATCTACTCGCTGCCTCTGGGCTTGACGTGCACCTAAAGTCCGGTGATGGCGGGGAGCAGGCCGCCGGGCAGAAGCCTGAGACTGATGCGCAGGGAAAGGCGGCTGCGGCAAAGGAGGCCCGGTCTCCGGAAGGAGCTGCTGACGGGGGCTTTGAGAAGCTCGCGGTATTCATCCCCTTCGACATCAGGGTAAAGGAGGCCGCAATCGACGGCGGCTACCGGATGGAGGGGCTCGAGACCGGGAAGTCGCACATCGAGCTCTCGGGGAGGGCAGATGCCGGTACGGTCGACGTGTACCGCCTGCTCGCGCACACGGAGAAGCTCGGGAGCATCACGCTCAGGGGGAGCATCGGACTCACTGACTACATGTCGTTTGACGTCTCTGGCTATGATGCAGACGTTTCTGTATTCATTCCCAAGGATATCCCGGCAAGGGCGGATCCGATCCTTCTCTCGCTCACCGGAACGCTGCAGGACCTTAAGGCGGATCTGAGGACCTCGGTGAACGGCGGCTTCGTGAGGCTTAAGGCATCAGGCAATGTCATCGGCGATAACCTTCCTTTTAAGGCATCGCTCCTCGGGAAAAAGCTCTCCTATGCTCTCCAGGGGCTCTCGCCCGCCCTTTCGAAAATCACCCTCGATGCCTCCGGAAACCTCAGCAGGCAGAGCGCCGTCCTCCGCCTTGACGGGTTCACCGCGGAGGGTGTCCCGGCAGTGAAGGAGCTCACCGCCGATGTCACGAATGACTCCGGCCTCATAAAGGTAAAGGGCCTTAAGGCAGAGCTCAGGGACGGGAGCTTCGTGAGCCTTGCGGGAAGCTCCGCGGATCTCAGAAAGAGCATCGGCGCGGTGCTGAAGGCCGAGTTTGACCTCCGCGACTTCACCGCCCTGGTGAAGGATCTCAAAGGGAACGCGGCAGGCACCGTCGACGGCACGTTCGCCATGAAGGGAGAGGGCTTCGCGGCGGATCTCAAGGGGCTTAAGGTCAGGGGCTCGCTCATGGATCTGCCCCTCTCCGCCGACGCGGCGCTCAGCGCATCGTTCGGGAAGGATCTCACCTTCAGCGTGAGGAAGCTCCTCCTGCAGAGCGGCAGCAGCACGGTCGAGGCCTCCGGAACTGACAGGGACCTCGGAGTGAGGCTGAGCCTCCCAGCCATAGAGAAGCTCTGGCCTGACGCAAAGGGGAGCATCAGCGGAAAAGTCTCCGTGAAGGGCGGCATGAGGGAGCCCGTGGTGAACGCGGCCATTGACATTCCGTCACTCAGCACCGCCGGCATTGAGGTCTCCGGGGGCTCGGTGAGGGCAGAGAGCCTCCGGCCCCTGCAGAAGTCCGGAAAGCTCTCGGTGAGCGCGTCAGAGGTGCTCGCCGGCGGGCAGAGGATCAGGCCGGAGCTTGTATTCTCCGGCACCGAGAAGAGCCACGAGCTCACGCTCTCCGCCCTCAGCGATCTCCTCACTCTCCGCCTCGCAGCGGCGGGCGGCGTGAAGGGCGATGAGTGGAAAGGCGCCCTGAGCCGGCTTGATCTCAGAAGCCCCGAGGGGAGCTGGAGCCTCAGGAGCCCTTTTCCAATCTCCTACGGACTTAAAAGCGGCGAGCTTAAGGGCGGCGAGCTCTCGCTTGTCTCGGGCCCGAGCGGCGTGAAGGTCTCGGGGATCAGGGTGAAGGACGGCTCCGGGAGCCTTGAGGCGGAGATAAGGTCATATGATTTCGCAAGGCTCAGGGCATTCCTCCCCCAAGACCTCTCGCTCAAAGGGCTCTTTGACCTTAAGAGCACCGTTGCCTTCGGGAAAAAGGAGGACATTCGCGCGGATTTCAGGACCGGGACTCTCACCGTCACCAAGGACCGGACGAAGGTGTCACTCGGCGGCATAGACGGAAAGGTCTCGCTCAGGGGCGGGGCGCTTGACGCGGGGCTCAGGGTTTCAGGCGCCGGCGGCGGGCTCATTACGGCGGACGTGAAGGCTCAGAGCATCAGGGATCTCCGGAGCAGGCTCTCCGGATCCCTTAAGCTCACTGACCTCAGGCTCTCCGAGTACCGGCCGCTCCTTGCCGACACGCTGAGGAAGCTTGAGGGGCGCATCGGAGCCGATGTAAGGATAGGCGGAACGCTCGGCGAGCCGCGCCTCGACGGGAGCGTGACTCTCCGTGACGGGAAGGCGGAGACTCTCGAAAACCTCGTTGACGTGCGCGATTTCACTGCGGACATCGGCTTCAGCGGTCCTGAGGCCACCATAAAGTCATCACTAAGATCAGGCCCTGACGGGACGCTCGGCGTCACCGGGAGGATAAGCATCGCGGGCGGCGCGCCGAAGGGCTCGGTCACCGTGAGGACAGCGCATTTCCCCGTGGGGCTCCTGGACTTCGGCACCGCGCACCTGACCTCTGACATCACGGCGAGAATGGACACCGGAACAGAAGTGTCCGGCACCGCCGAGATAACCGACACCCTCCTCGGCATGGGCTCTGTCCCGGAGAACGGCGTCGGCGAGTCTGACGACATCATCGTCGCCGGCTCCGAGAAGGCGAAGCTCAGAATGGCAGGCGGCGAGCCTCCATCAAACCTCTCGCTCAGGCTCGACGTGAGGCTCGGCGATGACGTCAGGGTCGACGCCATGGGCTTCAAGTCAGGGCTCTCCGGTGGCGTGAGGATCCTGCAGAAGCCCGGGAAGCCCCTCGGCATCTTCGGAAAGATCTCGGTCGAGAACGGCCGCTACCGCTCGATGGGGCAGAACCTCCTCGTCGAGACCGGCGAGGTGCGCTTCTCCGGCACTCCTGACAGCGGCCTCATCAACGTGCAGGCGATAAGGGATCCGACGACCATCGACGATGACGTGAAGGCAGGCATCAAGGTCTACGGCCCGATACAGAAGCCCAAGGTCAGCGTGTTCTCCGAGCCGGAGCTTGATGAGAGCGAGGCGCTCTCCTACATCCTTCGCGGCCACGGCACCGACGGCGAGTCGGACACCGGCAGCCTCGCGAAGTCCATGATGATCTCGGCGGGGCTCTCGCTCGTCGGCGGATCCGTCACCGGCATGCTTGAGACCTTCGGCGTGCGCGACGTCGAGCTCGACACCACCGGAAAGGATGACAATACCAAGGTCAGCATCTCGGGCTACGTCGCGCCGAGGCTCAGGGTGCAGTACGGAATAGGCATTTTTGATTCCGCGTCCGAAGTAAGCGTAAGATATGACCTCGCGCGCGACTTGTACGTGCGCTTTGTGAGCGGCCTCTCGCAGGCGGCGGACCTCGTGTATACCCTGGAATTTGACTGAGCGGTGCTTAAATGAACTACAGATGCGTATTTTTCATGAAGGAGGACGGCAGCAGCTGGTTTGCGGGAAGCGTCATACCTGAAATCCTCAGCACGGTCCTCGTGAGGACCGGCAGCCCTGACGTCTCAGCCTACGCGCCTGACGGCGGCAGGGCGGATCTGCCTGACGCCGGCTCCGCAAGGATTTTTCCGGACTTCAGCATCCTCGCGTCTGACCGCACCATGCGGAGCATCAGGCTGTACGCCTCGTCCTTCATGAGGCAGGGCTTCATTGTGCCGGGCGCCGGTCTCGGCCCCGGCGCGCTCGCCCTGATAAGGGAGCGGATCACAGACGAGGCGGCTGATCTGCTTTTCCCGGACAGGGGCATGAGCGAGGCGCCGAACTTCCGGGAGCTCTCCTGGTCGTGCTCCGGGATCTACGAAAGCCTCGCCGATGACGCCTCGGCCTGGCCGTGGAAGGAGACAGAGGAGACGGCGAAGGGCACCGTGCCGTACTGCCTCAGAATAGCTGCCGAGCCTGACTGCTTCAGGCTCAAAGGAAATGCTGATCCGTTCTTCAATTACGAGTCGCTCCTGAGGGGCTGCTTCGCTGACGACAGCCGTGACGCGCTCCCCGGGGGAGGGCATCTCCTGAGGGCTGATCACATCTCGTCGGTCCTTTACCGCAGCAGCCAGAGGCAGACCGCGCTCAAGGCGTTCAGCGTCTTCAACCGCTGGTTCTCCTACAGCCGCGATGACGTGTTCGGGAAGGGCACCATGCTCCCGCTCTCCGGGAGAAGGGTGAACTTCCGTACCGAGATCCTCCGCGAGACCCCCGCGATGGAGGCCTATGAGAATCCCTGGAAGGCAGGCGAGCGGATCCTCGTGAGCAGGGACAGCAAAAGCGTCTTCGTGAGCGAGGGCGGCTGGGTCCTCTTCTCGACCGAGGAGCTCTCGAGGGCGCCAGATCCGGCGCTCTGCCCGAACACCGCGGGCGAGTTCAGGGAGGCCTACCGGGCAAAGGACTAGGCAGCTCCGTGTCCCCGCCTCCCATTCAGTGCACTGCAGCGCTCCGGATTGCATGACTTTTGATATCATACCGGGCTCAGGCCGGGCGGGCGTGACCGGCGTTAAAACCAGGGAGAGCGATGATGAGCGGCCTTAAGTTTTTCTTCTACGATCTCGAGACCTTCGGGAGGGACCGCTTCCGCCTCCGGCAGGCCGAGTTCGCCTACTGCGTCACCGACAGCAGCCTGAAGCCCGTTGAGGGGATGAGCGGCTCGATCTACTGCGCCATGCCGCCCGATCTCCTCCCCGATCCCGAGTCGGTCATGGTCACCGGCATCACGCCCCGCGAGGCTGCGGAGAAGGGCTTCTGCGAAAGCGAGTACGTGAGGAGGATCATCTCCGTGTTCCCGGAGAGCGATGTCTGCTTCACGGGCTACAACAACGTGAAGTTCGATGACGAGTGCATGAGGGCGCTCTTCTACCGGAACTTCGAGGACCCCTACCTCATGAGCAGCTACTTCAGGAACTACTCGAGGCTCGACATCCTCCCTCTCGTGAGGTCCTGCCACGCGCTCTATCCGGAGACCTTCCGCTGCGCCGTGAAGGAGGACGGGGTGCCTTCATTCAGGCTCACGGAGCTCACCTCGCTCAACGATCTCAACCACGATCACGCCCATGAGGCGCTCTCCGATGTCATGGCGACCATATCCGTTGCGGGGCTCATCAGGGAGAGGAGGCCTCAGTTCTGGGATCTCTTCTTCAGGATGCGGAGCAGACAGGAGTTCTCGGCGGAGGCAGACCGGCTCATAGCGCTCCGCCGTCCGGCATTCGCCGTCTCAACCTCATTCCCGGGGGAGAATGCCTACTCGGCGCTCGTCCTTCCGCTCATGAAGGTCAACCTTTCCGGGGCGGAGAAGGTCGCCTGCCTGAACCTCTCGTCAGATCCCGGAAGGCTCCTTAACCATCCTGATCCCAGATCATTCAGCATGCACCGGGAGTTTGACGAGGCCTCGGGGCGCTGCAGCGGGACATCACTCCAGGACTTCAATATCGTTCTCTTCAATGAGAACCGCTGCGAGTGCCTCTTTGACCTGAGCCTCCTCTCTCCCGGGAGGGCGGCGGAGCTGCGCCTCGATATGGATGAGGCCGAGCGCAACGCTGCCGTTTACCTTAAGGAGATCGCGAAGGCAAAGCTGGCCGTACGGGTGCTTTCCGAGAAGGATGCTGCTGACAACGCCCAGGACGGGCGGAACAGGAGCCCGGAGGAGTGCCTCTATGACGGCTTCATCTCCCGCGAGGACAAGGGGCTCGAGAAGTACTTCCACTCGCTCGAGAGAAAGGATCCCCGGGCAATGCTTGACGTCGTGTTCGGTGACGAGAGGCTAAACCGCATGGTGAAGCACTATTTTGCGAGGAACCTCGAGGAGCACCTGACCGAGGAGGAGCGCGCAAGGTGGCATGAGTACTGCCGGAGGCACATCAGGGCAGAGAGCGGCGCCTACCTCGCGAGAATAGCGGAGCTCGAGAAGGAGCACGCGGATGACAGCGGAAAGCTCGCGCTCCTCAGGGAGCTGCGCACCCTCGCGGAATGCCAGTGAGATGCTCACCTGCCTGTCCGGACTGATGATTCAGCGCCTTTGATGGTAAAATCCGTAGATTGGTATTCTCTCAGGATCTCCCTAAATGTCTGAAGTAAACGTCTGCTTTGCCTCCGATGACCGCTACAGCAAGTACATGTACACGGCCATGCTGTCCCTTCTCCTCAATACCAAAGCCTTCGTGCACTTTTTCATCTTCGACGGCGGCATCAGGGCGGAGAACAGGAAAGTCCTTGCGGGGCTCGCCGGGAAGCACCATTGCTCGGTGGAAATCGTGGAGTTTCCCGAGAAGCTCCGGAACATGTTCCCCGGCACCGACAAGCACCTTTCCGAGGCCATTTACTACAGGCTTTACGCCGCGACCTTCATCCCTCAGGCAGACCGTCTGGTCTACATCGACTGCGACACGCTCGTCGTCGGCGACATCGAGAAGCTCTACAATACCGATCTCAAAGGCAACTGCATAGCAGCCGTCCCTGACGGCAACGCGAAAAAGCACATCGAGCGCCTCAAGGTTGAGCGCTACATCAACTCAGGCGTCCTCCTCATGGATCTCGCTGCATTCAGGGCACAGCATATCGAAGATGAGTTCACCGCGTACATCAGGGAGTACTCCGCGAAAATCGCTGCGTTCCCGAAGCTCCTTATGGAGTGCGTCACTGATCCCGCGAGCCTTCAGGAGTTTGACGCCTTAAGGAAGAGAGCAGAGTCGCATGCTGACAAGGCGGAGGCCGTGCGGGAAAAGGTCGGGAACTTCATCAGGGCCTGCGATCAGAAGTACGGGCTCGGCGAGACGAAGGTGAAGGAGCTTCTTGAGAGGCTCCTTGACTATACAGACGGCCTTGATCACCTGGATTTCCCGGATCAGGACGTCATCAACTGCGTTCTCCGTGACCGGACATTGTACCTGGACAAGTCCTGGAACGTGCAGACCATCGGCCGCCACAGATCCTATATTGCCGGGTTTGACAGGCCTGAGTCGGAGAAGAACATCATCCACTATATCGTGAGGAAGCCCTGGCGCTACCACTGCCACTCGCCGTACCAGGGGCTCTGGTTCTCGTATTTCGCGAAGACTCCCTGGAAGCTCGAGGCCCTCTACTGGTACGTCATCTGCCTCATCAAGTTCTTCTACTACAGGCGGGACGTGGGCGCCGATGAGGTCTGGTACAGGATCCTCGGGGTGAACGCCATAAAGTGCAGGACCGAATCTGACGCTGACGGGCATGAGCACGTCGCGGAGCGCCGCCTGTTCGGCATAAAAATCTAGCCCTGCCATGCCGGGAAACAGCGGATTTGCCGGAGAGCGCGTGAACGGAACCCCCAGGTTCTGCAGCAGAAGCGAGGCAGTCATCATATTCTCCATCATGATCCTGAGCCTCGCGGCGGCCGCGCTTTTTTACCTGTACATGGCCGCTCCCCGTGAGACCGCACCTTCGGGCTTTACGCCCATAGAGCCGCAGGGCTCCTTAGTGAAGGCTGAGCGCAGCGGCAGCACGGTCAGCATCTCCGGGTGGCATGTCGCCAAGGGGCAGGACTCATCGAGGCAGCTTGAGAAGGAAATCGTGCTCCTGAGCCGGGAGGCATGCTATGCGTATCCGGTACAGTACATCGAGAGGCCTGACATCGCGGAGGCCTACGGCAGCAGGTTCCTGAGGTCCGGCTATGCGCTGCAGGCAGACAGCAGGTTTCTCGGAAAAGGCAGGTACAGGCTTTACCTCAGGTATGTCTATAACGGCAGGAAGTTTGTATCGGATCTGAATAAGGAAATAATTCTGGAATGAAAATGGTCAGGAAACTCCAGATTATCAACCTGCTGCTCTTCTCGCTTCTGATCCTGTACTTCAATTACGCAGCCGGCCTCAGTAACTTCGACGACGGATGGGCAGAATCGCAGGGCATAAGCTGGGACTCCGTCGCGAACCTCTACCGCTGGTGGTCAGGGCGTGTCATAGCCTATGTGCTGCAGGTTTTCATGATTCACCATACGCTTGTGTTCAGAATCATGAACTCCGCAGTGATGATCGCGATGCCTTTCCTGACCTGGATACTCCTGGACAGGAGCAGGAAGCTCCGGAACCTCACCGTCTGCGTCCTGCTGTTCCTCCTCTATGACTATACCGAAATGCGCACGGCCGGCATAGTGACCACTTATGTGACCTACTACTGGGGCCTCCTGGCCAATATCCTGTTCTATATATTCCTCAGGCAGTACCTGAAGGCTGACAGCGGCATAAATGCGCACCTGTTCACTGCCATTGCGGCCGGGATCATTGCCTTCAACAGCGAGATCGGATCGCTCATCAATACGGCAATACTTTCAGCATTCCTGATTGCTGATTATTGCAGCCGCAGGATCGTGAATAAAAAGCTGCTCCTGATGCTTCTCGTGGCGGCGCTCTCCCTGGCGTTTTTCCTCACCTGCCCGGGCCTCAGGAACCGGAGCATGTCAGAGACCGTGACCTGGCTTCCGGAGTTCTCCTCCTTCACGCCGGTCTACAAGTTCTACCTCGGCTTCTCGGAAACCTTGCTTTACTACTTCGGCGACAGGCGGCCGGCCACAATGCTTTTCCTGCTGGGGGCACTCCTTATAAGCGCAGGAAACAGAGTGCTGAGAAAGGAGCTGGCTGCAATATACGTCGTCATGATACTGTTCTGCCTCTCGGGGTTTGCGATCGTGAACAGCAGCCCTGACGGCCTTATTGTTAATTTCTCAAACGCAGGCTGCCTTAAGGCTTATCTCTTCCTGGCCTTCCTGCTCTCCTCCTTCCTGTTCATGGTACTTATCATCTGCAGGCTTTTTGAGGATAATCCAAGGATGCTTCTTCTTACGCTTATGGTCATGCTCCTCGGCATCCTGAGCAGGATAGTTGTCGGGTTCTCGCCTACTCTGTACGCGTCAGCGACCAGGACCTTCATGTACTGCGATTTTGCCCTCCTGGTCACCGGCTATCTTGTCCTGAACCAGGCAAAGCCGCAGGCGAGTGAGAGGTCCATGCTTCTGATTACTTTGCTTGCATATCCGTATTTCATAAGGAACCTGCTCCGCCACCTGAACTGAGGCAGCGAGCTGCGCGGGAAAGTCAGTGCGGGGATCAGGAATGCCGTATCAGGAATCTGCTGCAAGCTTGCAGTAAATTCCTGACAGAAACAGGATAAATCCATGACAGGGTATATAAAGAGGGATCGGTATCTCCGGCAGCTCATCAGCAGAAAGGATAACGGCGAGGTGAAGATCATCACCGGAAGCCGGCGCTGCGGCAAGTCCTGGCTCCTCGGCAAGCTTTACCGTGACTGGCTTGCCGGGCAGGGAGTCTCTGAGGATCACATCGTGTCCGTTTCGCTTGATGAGGAGGCCTCTCAGACCGGCGCCTGCCCTGCTGATCCAGCAGGGCTGAGGCGCTGCCTGAGGGAGCGGATCAGGGATGACGGACGCTGTTACGTGTTCCTTGACGGGACAGAGAAGATCCCGGGCTTTGAGCGCCTGGTGAACGGCCTCAACTCAATGGGCAATACCGATGTCTATATCACCGGACCAGACTCATGTTTTCTCTCAGGCGGCATGAGCACTCTCCTCAAGGGACGCTGCGAGAGGTAAGGGTTTATCCGCTGACCTTCAGCGAGTTCTCTGATGGGAGGCGTGAGCCTCTCAGCGTGCTCTGGAAGGAGTACTGCACCTTCGGAGGCATGCCGGAACTCATGGGGCACGGGACGCCTCTGGAGAAGAGGGATCATCTTAAGCTCCTCTGGTACAGTATCTGCCTCGGTGATATCGCCCGAAGGAACCAGATAAGGAAACGCCGGGCGCTTGAGGCTGCCGCGGATCTGCTCTGCTCCTTCGTCGGATCACCCGCAAACCCCGGCAGGATATCAGCCTCGCTCGGCACTCTGGGACTCAGCGTGAGCGATGATACCGTCAGATCCTATCTTGCCGCGCTTGAGAACGCGTGCCTCTTCAGCGGGGCGCGCCGCTTCAGCATCAGGGAGAGAAGATACTTCAGGAACATCAGGAAGTACTACATCTCTGATATCGGGCTCCTCAATGCCGGGACGGGCTTCAGAGAGCAGGATTTCCTCTGCATCATGGAGAACGTCATATTCAACGAGCTGCTCGCGAGAGGCTGGTACGTCGATACCGGTGTCGTAGAGTCGCGCGAGATGGAGAACGGAAGACAGTGGTTCCGTCAGCGCGGGGTGTGCTTCGTTGCCGAAAAGGGAGCGGACAGGGTCTATATCCAGTCATCACCCGCTGTGCCTGACGGGGCGGAGCGTGAGCTGCTGCTGAGGCCGCTCCGGATGATCCGCGATTCCTTCAGGAAAGTCGTCATCGTTGGCAGCGATATTGCCCCGTATACGGACGATTACGGTATCTCCTGGCTCGGGCTCTTCGATTTCCTGCTTGACGGGAAAGCACTCTGAGAGTATCCGGTCGAAATTTACTGCAAGCTTGCAGTAAATTCCTAATAGACTCAGGAATATTGGTTCACCATCTGGAGATTCTGAGGTGCAGCCGGAATTAACTGCATGCCTGCAGCAAATTCCTGATTGCTGCTCTTCTCAGGCTGAACTGCCACAGGGTTCCTGTACACGGCAGTGTCTGTATCCGGAGACAGAAAAGGCGGGCAGAAGGAATCCCTCTGCCCGCCATCTTCATTCTTCAGACAAGGATGAAGCGTTACAGCGCCTCTACCTGCTTCCTGGTGGCCTCGAGCTTCTGGAGCTCGGACTTCGCGTCAGCGAGCTTCTGGCGCTCCTTCCCGATGACCTCGGCCGGAGCCTTGCCGACGAACGCCTGGTTCGAGAGCTTCTTCTCGCCCCTTGCGACATCGTTCTTCCTTGCATCGATCTCCTTGTCGATTCTCCTCAGCTCCTGCTCCTTGTCAACGACGCCCTTGAGGGGAACGAGGACCTCGGTCTCAGCGTTCAGGAGGCGGCTTGCGGCGAACGGCCTCTCGGCATCCTTCGGGAGCGAGCTTACCGACTCGAGCGACGCGAGCTGCGCGAGGTTCCTGAAGTTGTCCTCGGCGATCCTGTCATCGCCGTTCGAGGAGATGAGGAGGGCGGAGAGCTTGTGGGTCGGTGAGAGGTTGTACTCAGCCCTGATGTTTCTTACGGCGATGATGAAGGACTTGAGGAACTCCTGCTCCTTGAGTGCCTTCTCGTCAACCTGCGATGCGTCATACTCAGGGAAGTCCTTGAGCATGATGGTGTCGCCTTCCTTCACGTCCATGATGAGCGGGGCGATGTTCTGCCAGATCTCCTCGGTGATGAACGGGATTATAGGGTGCGCGAGGCGGAGCGTGGTCTCAAGGACATGGAACAGGGTCGAGAGGGCAGCGTCCTTCTCGTCCTGCTCACCGTGCCAGAGAACGGGCTTGGTGAGCTCAAGGTACCAGTCGCAGAACTGGTTCCAGAGGAACTCGTAGATGACGCCTGCGGCCTGGTCGAAGCGGAAGGAGTCGACAGCGGCCCTGAAGTCCCTGATGGCGTACTGCAGCTTGGTCCTGATCCAGCGGTCCGCGAGGGAGAGCTTAAGGTTCCCCTCTGCCTTCGGATTGCCCTTGTCCCTGTTCATGAGGACGTAGCGGCTCGCGTTCCACAGCTTGTTGCAGAAGTTGCGGTAGCCCTCAAGGCGCTTCATGTCCCAGTTGATGTCGCGGCCGGTGGAGGCGAGCGCGGCGAGGGTGAAGCGCAGCGCGTCGGTGCCGTAGGCCTCGATGCCGTTCGGGAACTGCTTTCTGGTGCGCTTCGCGACCTTCTCGGCCATCTGCGGCTGCATCATGTTGGCGGTGCGGTTCTTCACCAGCTGGTCAATGCTGATGCCCTCAATCATGTTGAGCGGGTCGATGACGTTGCCCTTGGACTTCGACATCTTCTTGCCTTCCTCATCGCGGATGAGACCGGTGACGTAGACGGTCCTGAAGGGAACCTCATGGCGGAAGTGGAGGGTCATCATGATCATCCTGGCAACCCAGAAGAAGATGATGTCAAATCCGGTGACGAGCACGTCGGTCGGATGGAAGGTCCTGAGCTCAGGCGTGTCGTCAGGCCAGCCGAGGGTCGAGAAGGTCCAGAGCGCGGAGCTGAACCAGGTGTCGAGGACGTCCTGATCCTGCCTGAGGACCACTGCGCTGTCGAGGGAGTACTTGCTCCTCACCTCCTCCTCGCTGCGGCCGACGTAGACCTTCCCGTCGTTGTCGTACCATGCGGGGATCCTGTGGCCCCACCAGAGCTGGCGGGAGATGCACCAGTCCTGGATGTTCCTCATCCAGGCGAAGTACATGTTCTCGTACTGCTTCGGGACGAAGGTGATGCTGCCGTCCTCGACTGCCTTGATGGCAGGCTCGGCGAGGGGCTTCGTTCTTACGTACCACTGGCTGGTGAGGTACGGCTCGATGGGCACTCCGCCCCTGTCGCCGTAAGGCTGCATCATGACGTGGTCCTCGATCTTCTCGAGGAGCCCGAGCTTCCTGAACTCCTCGACGACGAGGTCGCGCGCCTTGTAGCGGTCAAGCCCGCGGAACTCCTCTGGGATAAAGCTGTCATAGACGTCAGAGGGCTCGCCGTTGATGTCATAGACCTCGGCCCTGTCGACGATCCTCGCGTCCTCGGTGAGGACGTTGATCATCGGGAGGGAGTGGCGCTTTCCGACCTCGTTATCGTTGAAGTCGTGCGCCGGGGTGATCTTCACGCAGCCTGTTCCCTTGGTCATGTCGGCATGCTCGTCGCCCACGATGGGGATGGGGCGGTTGACGAGCGGGAGGATGACCTTCTTGCCGATGAGGTAGTCATACCTCGGATCCTTCGCGTTGACCGCAACGGCGGTATCGCCGAACATGGTCTCCGGACGGGTGGTCGCGACGATTATGTAGTCCTTGCCGTCCTTCGTGGTGACGCCCTTCTCCAGGGGATAGCGGAGATGCCACATATGGCTCTGCACCTCGCGGTTCTCGACCTCAAGGTCGGAAATTGCGGTGCGGAGCTTCGGATCCCAGTTCACAAGCCTCTTGCCGCGGTAGATGAGGTTCTCGTCATAGAGCCTGACGAACACCTCCCTTACCGCGCGGGAGAGCCCCTCGTCCATGGTGAAGCGCTCGCGGGACCAGTCGACGGAGTCGCCAAGGCGCCTCATCTGCCTGGTGATGGCGCCGCCTGACTTGGCCTTCCACTCCCAGACCTTCTCGATGAACTTCTCGCGCCCGTAGTCCTGGCGGGTCTTGTGCTCCTCGGCTGCGATCTTGCGCTCGACGACCATCTGGGTCGCGATGCCGGCATGGTCGGTTCCTGCCTGCCAGAGGGTGTTCTCGCCGCGCATCCTGTGATAGCGGATGAGGATGTCCATAATGGTCTGCTGGAAGGCGTGTCCCATATGGAGCACGCCTGTTACGTTGGGAGGCGGAAGGGCAATGCAGAATGCCCCGCGGTCGGTTCTGCCGTTCGGCTTGAAGCAGCCGCTTTCTTCCCAGCGGCGGTAGATTTCCTGTTCTGACGCGTTTGAATCGAATGTATTGTCCATTATCGATGTTCCCGGCAGCAACCGGCAGGGCCGGCGCCTTACTGTTTCCAACTTCGCGTCCCGCATTAAGGCGGGATGCTCAAAAAATAAAAAGCCGCGCCTTCCTTATATGCGCGGCGCCGAAATGTTAAGCTTTTTGGGGCTTTTTTTCAATTTGAACCGAGAGCGCGGTAGAAGACCCTGTTCCCCGACGAGGCGAACTCCTTCCACCGCCTCCTCGACCTCTCCTTTGAGGCGCTGTCAGGCGCGACGCACTCGAAGATGAGCCTGAAGGGCCTCAGGTTCGGGAGCGGCAGCTCGGTGCCGAACTCGAACACCGCGCTCCTGGGGACCCTCGGGCGGGGAGTCCAGCCGTACTCTATGGGCGCGGCGGAGGACTCCGGCGCGTCCGAGAGCGCTCCCGCGATGAGGCGGCCCGGAGTGAGCCAGAGCCTCCCCTCGAGATCCGCAGCGGTGTCGCGCGAGTCGGTGAGGAAGTAGAGGCTGTCATCCGGGCGGAAGAGGCGGCCGGGCCTTCCTTTCTGATCCTTCCATGGTGCCCCGTTCGCGGGATCCCCGGGGAGGAGCCTTGAGGAGAGGAGCGCCCCGGCGAGCCTCCTCCCCTCCTCGGTCATGGCGCTGAAGGGCTCCCTCTCCGGGAGCCCGATGAAAATCACGATGCTCAATGCGGTTTCCTCCGGCGTCCTTTGCTCAGGCCTGCCTCACTCCTCGTCAACCGGGCCCTCGGCGTCAAGCGCGAGCATCATGCCGCCGCGGCGGTCGCGGATGATGCCGCGCGAGAGATCCGTGAGGTAGGAGAGGAGGAGCGGCGCCGGCCTTCCGGTAGGACCCTTGATTCCCCTCGAGTTCCAGCCGGTGCCGGCGATGTCGAGGTGCGCCCAGGTGCCGCACTTCGGACGGAAGTTCCTGAGGAACTCGGCGGCGGTCACGGGGCTTGCGTCGCGCCCCGCGCTCTGCAGCACATCGCCGGTCTCCGCCTTCAGGAGCTTCGCGTACGCCTTCGAGAGCGGGAGACGCCACACGGAGTCTCCGGTCCTGATGCCGGCGGCGATGAGCGCCTCGGCAAGGCCGTCGTCATCGGTCATGAGGCCGGTCATCTCGTGCCCGAGTGCGATGACGCAGCCTCCGGTGAGAGTCGCGATGTCAATCGTTACGGCGGGGCTGTACTTCTCGGCGAAGGTGAGCGCGTCGGCGAGGACCATCCTGCCCTCGGCGTCGGTGTTCACCACCTCGACATTGAGCCCGTTCCTCATGGTGATGATGTCGCCCGGGCGGTAGCAGAAGCCCCCGGGGATGTTCTCGGCGCCGCACATGAGACCGACGACGTTTATCGGGAGGTGCATCTCGATGACTGACTTCATGACGCCCCAGACGACCGAGGCGCCGCACTTGTCGAACTTCATCTCGTCCATGCCGGCTGCGGGCTTGAGCGAGAGCCCGCCCGAGTCAAAGCAGAGCCCCTTTCCGACGAGGACCACCGGCTTCTCGTCCCCGGCGCCGTGGTAGCTGACCGCGGCGAGGAACGGAGGGTAGGGAGATCCGGCGGAGACGGCGAGGTAGCCGTTCATCTTCTCCGCCTCAAGCTCCTTCTGCCCGAGGACCTCGACGGTGACATGCTCACCCTCAAGGGAGCGCGCCATGTCAGCGAGGTACTCCGGGTGGCAGACGTTCCCGGGGACGGAGGCGAGATCCCTTGCGTCCATCGCGGCCTTTGCCGCGTGGAAGCCGTCCGAGAGGCCGCTCTGGCAGAGATCGGCAAGATCACGTCCGTCCTCGCCTGGGAGTATGTAGACCATCGTGCCGGAGAAGTCGCGCTTTTCCGGGGCGGATTTCCAGGACGAGCTGAAATAGCTTCCCTCAACGAGGGCCTCGGCGCTTGCCCTGATCCTGTCCGCTGCGTCCAGCTCCCCGCATGGAACGGCGGGCAGGGCGTTCACGATGTCAACCGCCCCGTTTGCTGAAACAGCCTTCCCGGCGGCTTCCGAGAGGGCGGCGAGAGTTTCCTGATCAAGCTCCTCTCCTTCCTTCCCGATGCCGCAGAGCACAACTGTTCCTTTCTTTTCCGAGAGCAGCACGCGGATCTCCCCCTTCTTCGGGGTTAGTCCGTTCAGGAACGCCGCCGATGCGAGATCGCTTATTCCCGTAATCCCGTCAAGGGCGGCGGCCTTCCTGGCGTCATCGCGGACCGGGACTATCCAGGCGGTGTCGGTGACATACTCGGGAACGCCGAGCGTGACAGCCGGAGCGTCGCTCCCGACATCGGACTCGAAGAGAACCGACTCATCGCTCTCCTTGTTCAGCGGAAAGGCGATCCTGAACGACGCGTCCCTCAGATCACCATAAAAAGTGCTCTCCTGCATGCTTTCCTCCTGAATGTTCCCGCCCTGACGGCGCATGTCCGCTATTGTATCCTCTGCGGCCTTTCCGCGCCGGAATCACGGCATGAACAGGGAGACTGCGGAATGCTCCGGCACAGTCCGTCATCAGTCGTTCATTGAACGGCCTCCGGTCTGATATAATCGCACCGGTACCAAACGGACGATGCAAGTGATTCTATCAAGATATATTTTCAACTCCACCCTGAAGATCTTCCTCGGGATCCTTCTCGCGTTCATGCTCGCGGTCTCGGGCAACTCGCTTGTCTCGTTCCTCTCGCAGGCGGCGAAGGGTGAGGTCCCGGCGCAGCTCATCTCGTCCCTGGTGCTGCTCTCGCTGCCGCTCCTGCTCACCTACCTGGTGCTCTTCACCTTCTCCATCGCCGTGGTCTCGTCGATAGGAGGCCTCAGCTCCAACAACGAGCTCGTCGTCATGAAGACATCGGGCTACACCCCGGCGAGGCTGCAGCTCGTCATACAGATCCTTGCCTGGCTGGTGGCCGCGGCGGCGCTCGTGAACTCCGCCTGGCTCTCCCCAATGTCGGAGGCAAAGAAGCTTGCCGTCATCGAGCAGGCTAAGGCTGATCCGGGCTCCTTCCTCCTTGCCCCGGGAAAGTTCATGACCTTCACCAGCGGCCGCGAGCCGGTGACCATCTACGTGGGCAGCATCGACTCGAAGCAGGAGCTCGAGGAGGAGAAGAGGCTCAAGAACCTGGACGGGTACAGCAACCTCCATGACGTCAAGATCATCGAGGGCTTTGTGAGCGGCGTCACCGTCGCCGAGCGCGGCTACATCAGCCGCGACGACAACGGCATGATCAACGTCACCCTGCTTGACGGCAACCGCTACAGCGGGCCTGACGAGAAGCAGCGCTACTCCAGCACCTCGTTCAAGAGGTTCAGGACCGTGCTCAACGAGCACAGGGACGAGGAGCGCAAGACCAAGATCTACGCGGTGCCGACCTGGAAGCTCTTCGAGCCTGACGACGCGGACCGCAGCCTGTACATTTCCGAGCTCGAGTGGCGCCTCGTCCTGCCGCTCAGCATCCCGCTCATGGCGTTCATCATCGTCCCGATCTCCTCGTTCAACCCGAGATCGGGGAGGACCGGGAGATACCTCATCACGGTCTCGATCTGCTTTGTCTACTTCTTCTGCCTGCTCGGAGCGAGGGCCGGAATCGAGCACGGCGTGATTCCGGCGGCACCGGGGCTCCTCATAGTCCCGGCGCTCTTCTTCATCGTGCTGGGCTCCGCCTTCAATGTCCCGTTCAAGCGCTACGTGAGGGCTCTTGTCAGGGGAAGGAGGGACGCTGCCTGGGAAAAGAGCGCGCAGAAGGGGCAGGACATCCCCGCTGCCGCGGAGCAGGGCGGAAAGGACAGTGGGAAGGAGAGCCCGGACGGCAGGGGAGGACGGGATGAGTAACCCTATCAGGCAGGCGGCAGGCGTCCTCTTCGGCTTCACCATCACGGAGCGCTATATCTTCCGGATCGTGACCAGATGGTTCTTCATGCTGACCTTCTTCGTCATCGGGCTTTCCTACCTGATGAAGTGCGCCGACCAGATCCACAACGTCGGCGAGGGCGGCTACACCATGCTGACCATGGCTGTGGTGTGCGCCCTGAAGCTCCCCCGCGACTTCGTGCAGTTCCTGCCGTTCATCGCGCTCACGGCAAGCGTCATCGGCCTCGCGCTCCTCCAGCGGTCCTCGGAGCTTGTCATCATCCAGTCATCGGGGCTCTCGAAGATCCGCATCGTCGCCGCGACGCTCAAGGCCATGATTGTCCCGGTGCTCATTGCCGGAGCGGTTTCCGAGCTTGCAGTCCCCGTCTGCGAGCTGGAGTCAGATCTCATCAAGTACACCGCGCTCAGGCAGGCCAGCATGACCTCGCGCATCAACCGGATCTGGTTCCACGAGACTGACAAGATCCTGCAGTTCTCGGTGGTCGGCCTCAACGGCGACGTGTTCGACGCCGATCTCATGGTCCTCAGGGGGAACACTCTCGTGAGCTACGCGCACGCGAAGAAGGGCCACTGGGAGGGAGGCGTCTGGCACATGAAAGACGTCACGAAGCAGATCTGGGGGAAGGACTCATTCAAAACAGTGAGGCTCAAGAGCGAGGACTGGAACCTGGTAATAACGCCCACGAAGCTCGGGAAGCTCAATGTCGCGCCTGACGAGATGTCCGCCTATTCGCTCTACGCCTACATCTCCTACCTCCGGGAGAACAACATCGAGAGCGCCAAGTTCGAGTCGGAGTTCTGGCGCAAGGTCGCGATGCCGTTCGGCGTAATCGCGATGATCCTCCTCGCAGGGTTCGCGGGCTTCATAACCGCGCGCTCGGTGACGCTTTTCGTGAGGCTGCTGCTCGGCATCGGCATCGGAATGGCCTTCTACCTCTCCACGTCCCTCGCCGTGCCGGTGTCGGTCGTCTACGGCCTCAACCCGGTAATCGCGACGCTCTCGCCTGACATCATCTTCGGCTGCCTCGGCATCTGGCTCCTCAGGAGGGGCTTCAGGAGCTGACGCCCCTGTCATTGAGGATAAAAAAACGGGCGCGTCAGTGCCCGTTCCTTTATTTTCCCCCGCAGCTTATACGCAGCGGCGGGAAACATCAGATTAATTCTCGCTCTTAAGCGCGAAGCGGTAGATGAGTCCGCCGATGACAGCGCCGATGACGGGCATTACCCAGAAGAACCAGAGCTGGCTTACAGCCCAGTCGCCCTGGAAAATGGCGACGGCGGTCGAGCGTGCGGGGTTGACCGAGGTGTTGGTGACCGGGATGGAGACGAGGTGGATGAGGGTCAGGGCAAGGCCGATGGCGAGGGGCCGAATCCTGCCGGGGCAAGCTTGTCAGTGGCGCCGCAGATGACCAGAAGGAAGATGCAGGTCATGACAATCTCGGTGACGGCGCAGGCGAGGAAGCCGTACTGCTCCGGGGAGTGCTCGCCGTAGCCGTTCGACGCGAAGCCTGCGGCGGCGTCGAATCCTGCCTTGCCGGTCGCGATGATGTACAGGAAGAAGGCCGCGAGGATGCCGCCGAGGACCTGGGAGATGATGTAGCTTACGATTTCCTTCGGGGCATTGAACTTTCCCGCAGCGGCAAGGCCGAGGGGGACTGCCGGGTTGAAGTGGCCGCCGGAGATCCCGCCTACGGCGTAGGCCATGGTGAGCACGGTGAGGCCGAAGGCGAGCGCGACTCCGGCGTAGCCGATGCCGTGCGTCACGCCGCAGGATAGAGCGCGCTTCCGCAGCCGCCGAATACCAGTACGAATGTGCCGAGGAACTCGGCAGCAAGTTTCTTGAACATAGATTTCCCCATGAAAAGCCGCAGGCGCGGCAGGTTGATGATGATCCGGCTGGATGCCGGCGGCTGTATTTTAGTCAAAAATGAAAACCGCCTCCAACGGGCAGGGGCTCCCCGCATCTGAAGGCGCATTGTGCAAGGCTCCGGGCCCCGCGCCGGCGCAATTGCGGTTGTAAGCCCGAGCCCCTCTCATGTATAATGAACGGATAATGCCCGGGTGGTGAAACTGGTAGACGCGGAGGATTCAAAATCCTCAGGTAGCAATACCGTGTCGGTTCAAGTCCGACTCCGGGCACCATACCCTCTCATCTCTCTGTTCCGCTGTCTTTTCCGCTGTCTTTTCTGCCCCTTCCCGGTGCCCTGTGCATGGTTGCAGCCCCTTTTCACCATCGCGGTGCGCGTTTCCGGATTTTAATCATATAAAATCTGCTCCGCTGTCGTATAATCGGACTCAGATGTAACAAAATAGTTCCATTTTGGGGGTATTTCCATGAAGCTCAGAAGAATTTCAGCCATGCTGGCGGCTCTCTGCGTTCCCTTTGCGGTCCAGACTGCGTCCGCAGAGAAGATCATTGTCGGCAGCGAGTGCACCTATCCTCCCTTCGAGTACGTCAATGACGGCAAGATCGAGGGCTACGACATCGACATCATGAACGCCATCGGCAAGGAAGCGGGATTCGAGCCGGAGTTCCACAACATGCCCTTTGACAGCATCCTCCCCGCCATCATGACCAACCAGATTGATGTCGGCGCATCCGGATTCGACATCACCGAGGAGAGGAAGAAGAAGGTCGACTTCGCCGGCCCCTACCATTTCCCCTACATCTCCGTCGTCATCCGCGAGGCTGACAAGGACAAGCTCAAGACCAAGGACGACCTCAAGGACAAGAGGCTCTGCGTTCAGATCGGAACGACAGGCGCCGAGGCTGCCGAGAAGATCACCAAGGACATCGGCTACTTCAACGCCTCCCCTGACGCCTTCATGGAGCTCAGAACCGGCGGCTGCGTAGGCGTAATCAATGACCACGCCACCAACCAGTACTTCCTCAAGAACGGCGGCAAGGACGGCGGCTACCTCGAGATGCCGGGAGTCAGCCTCGGCGAGAATGCCGAGGGCTTCGGCATTATGGTCAACAAGTCCAACACGGCCCTCCGCGACCGCATCCAGGCCGGCCTCCAGAAGATTAAGGAGAACGGCGAGTACCGCAAGCTCCGCGACAAGTGGTTCGCAGACGGCGCAACCGCCAAGTAAGCTTCCCCGGGCACGATCTCAAGAGACCGTGCCTTTTCTTTTCTCGGATCCTATATGTCTTTTAATTTTGATTTCGGCGTAATCTGGCACTCCCTCCCGCTTCTCGGGCAGGGCGCGCTGGTTACCATTGAGATAACGGCGCTAGCCGTCGCGATCGGCCTCGTCATCGGCACGGTTGTCGGCCTTATGGAAATCTCCAGGAAAGGCGTGCTTCACTATCCCGCGAAGATTTACGTGGACTTCATCCGCGGGACACCGCTTCTCGTGCAGATTTTCATAATCTACTTCGCCCTCCCCGTGATATTCGGGCACCGCATTGAGCCGTTTGCCGCAGCAGTCGCCGCCTGCTCGATAAACTCCGGCGCCTACCTCGCGGAGGTCTTCCGTGCCGGCATACAGTCGATTGACCACGGGCAGATGGAGGCGGGGCGCTCGCTCGGCCTCAACTGGCGCCAGACCATGGTCCATATCATCTTCCCGCAGGCCTTCCGCCGCATCATCCCGCAGCTCGGCAACGAGTTCATCGCGATGCTCAAGGACTCGTCCCTGGTCTCCGTCATCGGCTTCGAGGAGCTCACGAGAAAAGGGCAGATCATCATCTCGACCACCTATGCCTCGTTTGAGATCTGGGGCACCGTCGCAGTCATCTATCTCATCATGACGCTGTCGATCTCACGGCTCGTCGCCTTCCTGGAAAAGAGGTTCAAGCAGATATGAGCACAAATCCGGCAGCTTCCGCAGGGACAGAGAAGCGCAAGATTCAGGTTTCAATAAGGGCTCTCTGGAAGTCCTTCGGCAAGAAGGACATCCTGAAGGGCATCGACCTCGACGTCGCCGACCGTGAGGTGGTGGTAATCCTCGGGCCCTCCGGCTCAGGGAAGAGCACGCTCCTGCGCTGCGTGAACTGGCTTGAGATCCCGACCTCCGGGCAGATCACCATCTCCGGCGAGACGGTGACCGACAAGACCAACCTCAACAATATCCGCGCCGAGGTCGGCATGGTCTTCCAGCGCTTCAACCTGTTCCCGCACATGAATGTCCTGAAGAACATCACCCTCGCCCCGATGAAGGTGAAGGGTGTGAGCAGGGAAGAGGCAGAGGAGACCGCTATGAAGCTCCTCAAGCGCGTTGGTCTCGCTGACCGCGCCGATGCCATGCCCTCCGAGCTCTCGGGCGGACAGCAGCAGCGTGTCGCCATCGCGAGGGCCCTCGCCATGAGCCCGAAGATCATGCTCTTTGACGAGCCTACCTCCGCACTCGATCCGGAGATGGTCAACGAGGTCCTCGACGTAATGAAGTCGCTTGCAGAGGAAGGCATGACCATGATGTGCGTCACCCACGAGATGGGCTTTGCCCGTCAGGTCGCTGACCGCGTCATCTTCGTCGACGACGGGAAGATCCTCGAGCAGGGCGCTCCGGAGGAGATCTTCAGCCATCCGAAGGAGCAGAGGACGAAGGACTTCTTCTCCAAGATCCTCTGAGGATCCGTTACTTACAGAAAAGCCGGGGCATGTCCCCGGCTTTTTCATCCCTGCAGTAAGGCTCCACTTCTCAGAGCCTGTCGATCTCGTCAAGCCACTTCGGCGCGCCTGCCTTGATTTTCTCGAGCATGTCGTCAAGCTCGAAGAGCTCCGGCTCGACATCCTTCGGGCTGTGCCCCGACCTTATCGCCGACTCGATGGTGTTCGAGAGCTTCCTTGCGTCCATGATGCCGCAGCAGGCGGCGCCTCCCGCGAACTTGTGCACGAGCCCGGCGAGCTTCTCGGGCTTCACGGAGGAGAGCGAGGCGATTGCCTCCTGTACCTCAGGGACGGAGGCGAGGAGCAGGGAGAGCATCTCCTTCGCGATCTTCTTCTGTCCCGCGGCGCGCCTCACGGCTCCCGCCGGATCAAAGAGGCTGCTGCTTGCCTCGCTGCTGATGAAGCTGCCTGCGGCCTTCCCGGCCATGTCATCGGCAGGCATGGCGGCGGCTGATTTCGAGAGCTCCTCAAGCGTTCCCTTCCGGGCGGCCTTCACGATCTCGAGGAGGCTTTCCTCCTCGACGGGCTTCGTGAGGAAACCGTTCATGCCGAGATCAAGGAGGCGCCGGCGCTCCTCGGGTATGGCAAGGGCGGTGACGGCAATAACCGGGGTATCCGCATTCGGCCCTCCTCCGCTCCTGATGGCCTTCATGGCGCTTACGCCGTCCATGACCGGCATCTGTATGTCCATGAGGATGAGATCAAGCTTCCTCTCTCCCGCGATTGATACGGCCTCCTCGCCAGAGGCAGCCATGACGGGCTCCGTCACGATCGCGGAGAGCATGATGCTCATGAGCTTGAGGTTCGCCGGATTGTCATCTGCAGCAAGTACCCTGCAGGGAATCAGATCCGCTGCCGGCGCCTTCCTCTCAGTCCCGGCATCCTTTGCGGGCGCGGCCGCAGCATGATGGGTGTCCTCAGCCTGAGGCGCGGCGACGCTTCCTGCGGACGTTCCGTCCTTCTTCTGCGCGGCTGACGCCAGGGCGTTCCTCAGAGCCGTGACCCTTGCGGGCTTCGGCAGCACCGCCGAGGCGCCGGTTTTCCTCAGCTCCTCTATTACCGTATTGTCCTGGGAGTTGAGGAGCGCGATGACCGGTATGCCGCGCGGGAGCAGCGCCGCTATGCCGCGGAGCTCTGGGACAGGCGATGTCGTGCAGAGCGATATGACGGCTGCCGCGGGGCGTCCAGAGGCGATTGACGGAATGCTGTCCGGATCCTGCACGGCGATCGGGCTTGCCCCGATTGAGGAGAGCATGTTCGCGTAGGAGATCCTGCTCCAGTCGTCCCTGTCGACGAGAAGCACCTGGCACTCCGCGAGCCTCGCGGGGAGGGCGATCCTCTCGGCCTCCACCGGGGCGGTCGCGAGCGGTATGGACATGGAGAACCTTGAGCCCTTCCCGATGTTTGACTTCACGGTTATGCTGCCGCCCATCTTGGAGAGGAGCTTCGCGGTGATGACGAGGCCGAGGCCGGTGCCGCCGAAGGTCCTCGAGATGGAGGCGTTCGCCTGGGTGAACGGGCGGAAGATCGTTTTGAGCTGGGAAGGGCTGATGCCAATTCCGGTGTCCGAGACCTGGGCCTCGATGAGGATCTCGCTGTTGGGCGAGACGAGGCCTGATGAGCTCATGGTGAGGGTCACGCTTCCCTGGTTCGTGAACTTCACCGCGTTCCCGAGGATGTTGGTCAGGATCTGCTGCAGCCTCAGCGGATCACCCACCACGAGATCCGGCACTCCGCTGTCGATGTCGACCGAGAGGTCGATGTTCTTCTCGTAGACGGTCGGGAGAAGGAGGTTCACCGTATCGTAGACGGTGTCCCTCAGGCTGAAGGGGATCTTCTCGAAGGAGAGCCTGCCGGCCTCAAGCTTCGAGAAGTCGAGGATGTTGTTGATGATGGCGAGAAGGTGCTTCGCGGAGCTCTCGATGGTCCTGAGATAGTCCTTCTGGTGCTCGGTAAGATCGGTCTTCCCGAGCTGCACGGCAAAGCCGATGACGCCGTTCAGGGGGGTCCTGAGCTCATGCGACATGTTGGCGAGGAACTCGGTCTGCAGGCGTGCCGCCTCGCGCGCCTTGCGGTTCGCGAAGTCGAGCTGGGCGTTCTTGTTCTCAAGGTCGGTCAGCGTCTCGTTGAGGTCGCTTGTCGCCTGGTCGATGCTGTTCTGCATCTCGTCATGGTAGTCGGCTATGGCGCGGGCCATGGAGTTGATGCCGCTCCTGAGGCGCTCGAGCTCGCCGTGCATCGCTCCCGTGATCCTGGTGTCGAGCTGTCCCTCGCGGATTGACATGATGGCCCGGTTCATCCTGCTTATCGGCTCGACGATTTCCCGGATGATGTTGAAGGCGAACACCAGGCTGATGATGAATCCGGTGAGGACCACGATGAGCGAGACCGCAGTGTCCTGGTAGAGCCTGATGAGGTTGGAGCTGTAGTCAAGCTCGGCCTCGATGTAGCCGATGACGCTCAGCTCAGGCGGCACCTCGCGGCTGCTCTCCCTGTTCCTGTCCGCGTACCAGAGCGGCGTTCCCTGGGTGTTGGTCGCCTCGGGCTCCGAGAGCCCGCGGAGGATCGGGGTCCTGATTATGATGCTGCCGCCGCTTATGGCGACGACGGTCCTGAGCCTTGTCTTCTCGCTGATCTTGGTCTTCATCCCGGAAAGTGTCCCGGCGTGGCTCGCCACGGAGTAGGCTGTCCCGGAGGCGTTGAACACCGCGATGCTCTTGATGGTGCCGGCATTCTTCTGCAGGAGGTAGCTGATGAGCCTTCTGACCTCTGGCTGGTCGTTGCGCTGCATCGGCGACTCTATGGCCTGGGAAAGGGGCATCAGAACCGCGTTCGCGCGGTTTACCGCGTCATCCTCCAGGTGGTTGTAGCGGACAAAGATGAAATACCCGGCGAAGAACATTCCTACAATGATAATCGGCAGCAGGTTATAGATGATGACCCTGCTTCTCAGACCGTAGCGGCGCATTTTTCCTCCCGGAGACAAGGGTCCGGTATTTTACCATGCGGGCGGCTCCCCCTTTCGCGGCTGAGGAACGGTGATTCAGTGGAATGAGCCACACTGAGGCGCTGCTGTAAACCCGTAATGTACTGACTGACAATTATACGTATGACCTTATATGACACCGCACTTCTGCTGCACAGTCCGATGCAGGTGACTGTTGATTTCGTTGCAACTTTATGATGCAGCGAATGTTTTTCTTGGCATGCATTCAGCTGCCGGCAAGCTTGAATATTTGACTGTTTAATAAGATAATTATTATTGTTTTTATTTGTACATTTTTTAGTCAGTCACCCTGACAGAGAGCAACACTGATGGCATTGGAAAAGAAAGCGGACAGCCTGGACAGGTACGTAAAGGCGTACGAGACAGGCGACTACAGCGCGGCTCTCGGCGCGTTCCGCTCGGCAGCCCTCGACGGCAGCCCCAGGGCCCAGTACTACCTCGGTCTCATGTACCGTGACGGCAAGGGAGTAATCAGAAGCCGGACCCAGGCAGAAAGCCTTCTCGAGAAAGCGTCATCGTCCGGCTATGAGCCGGCCGCAATCGCGCTCAGTGCCATCAGGCAGTCGTCAAACCTCTTCAAGTGGAAGTCAAAGTCCGTAAGGTCTCCGGGCCTCTCCATTGCTGCGGCAAGGAAAAGCGGGGTGCAGCCTGGCGTCGGAGTGAAGCCTCTCTTCTGGTCAGAGGAGGAGAGCTCCTCGTTCGCGAGGGAGTACGCCACACTGGTAAAGCTCAACCTTGCGGGAAACGGCGCTGACGGGCAGGCAGACGGCGCCGGCAGCGCGGACGACCGCCGCGTGGCCTGGGTGGTGAATGCGAGCTCCAACACGCGCGATCTGAATTTCCTCAGAAGCCTTTCGGAGAAGGGCAGCGTCAAGGCGATGTTCCACCTCGGCATGACCCTCATCTTCTCCGACTTCATCGACCGCGACATAGCGGAGGGCCTTGACTGGCTCGGGAAGGCCGCGGAGGGCGGCAAGGCAGAGGCTGCGGTAAACCTCGGCAACATCCTCACGTCCGGACCGGAGAGGCTCCGTGACTTCCGGAGGGGCGCGGCATTCCTCGAGCAGGCGGCTAAGACCGGCATGAGCGAGGCGCAGGGGCTCCTCTCCGAGCTCTATCTCTCGCGCACCTCCCCGCTCTATGATCCGGCAAAGGGCGTCAGCTGGCTCAAGGCCGCCGTCTCAAACGGCTCCGCACCAGGCATGGTCCGCCTTGCCGGAATGTACAGCCGCGGCGAGCTCGTGAGGAAGGATCCAGCGGAGGCCGAGAGGCTTTTTGTCAGGGCCGCAGGATCGGGCGATGTCTCGGCGGTGCTCTCGCTCGGAAGGCTTGCCATGGAGTCGGATCCGCCTGATTACGCGAGGGCGGTGCGCTGCTTCACCGAGGCGGCGGACGGCGGCAGCGCCGACGCGATGGTCGAGATGGCCATGATGTATCTCGACGGGAAGGGCATGGAGCGCGATGAGTCCAGGGCAAGGGAGCTCTTCGAGAAGGCGGCAGGCTGCGGCAGCGTGAGCGCGATGGTAATCACCGCGAAAATGTACGAGACCCGCAAGATGATGTCGGGATCCCCGCTCTCCGATGCGTTCAGCTGGTACATGAAGGCCGCGAACCTCGGCAGCGCCGAGGCTGAGTACAATGTGGCAAGGTTCATTGAGGAGCGTCTTGTCGATGTCGACCGCCTCCTCGGGCTTACCTCGACGAGGAACATCTCCTGGACGAGGAGCAGGCCCTCATCCGGAAATGCCACCCATTATCCGGAGGCGTTCAGGTGGTACAGCCTCTCGGCGGAGCAGGGCTACCCGCCTGCCGAGTTTGCCATGTACCGCTTCTGCTCACTCGGGCTCGGCACGCAGAAGTCATGGAAGGAGGCCGACGAGTGGCTTGCGAAGGCCGCTGAGCACGGCTTAGCTGACGCCGCGGTCATTTACGCGAAGAGGCTTGATTCCAAGGACGCCGGGCCGGAGGACGAGAGCAGGGCCCTCGGCTGGTACCGGAAGGCCGCCGAGCAGAACGATCCGACCGCGCTCTTCCATATCGGGAGGGCCTATGAGTCAGGCAAGGTCGTCCCGCAGGATTTCGGAAAGTCCATTGAATGCTACGAGAAGGCCTCCGAGCTCGGAAGCACCGAGGCGACCTTCCATCTCGGCGAGCTTTACTACTCGAGCTTCTCCGTGCCGAGGAACATCCCGAAGGCGGTCCGCTATTTCGAGCGGGCAGCCGCCGCGGGGAGCCTCAGGGCCAAGGGCATTCTCGCCGAGATGTACATCAGGGGCACCGACGTGCCGAAGAACATGAGCAAGGCAGTTGATCTCCTCAACGAGCTGACCGAGAAGAGCGACGGACATGCCTACTACATGCTCGGCTCCCTGTACCTCAACGGCGACGGCTTCCCCCAGGACTATCTCCGCTGCGCCGAGTTTTTCCGCTTCGGCGCCGATCTCGGCGACATTGACTCGATGTACAGCATAGGAACCCTCTACGAGCAGGGGCTCGGCGTCGCGCAGAGCTTCCGCGAGGCATCGAGGTGGTACCAGAAGGCGGCGGACAAGGGCCATGTGAGGAGTATGTACCGCCTCGGCTTCTTCTACCGCCACGGCTACGGCGTCACCCAGGACTACTCGACAGCCTTCTCCTACTGGAACAGCGCGGCATCGCATGACGATCCAGACTCCTGCCTCGCCCTCGGCGAGATGTACGAGGAAGGCACCGGCATCGAGCAGGAGCTCTCGATGGCGATGGACTGCTACAGGAAGATCGCGAAGAAAGGCAATGTCACCGCGCAGAACCACCTCGGGAACCTCTATCTCCAGCACCGGGAGCTCGAGGACGCGGCTGCCAATGCCTTCAACTGGTACACCAAGTCCGCCGCGGGCGGCGACCCCGACGGGACCTGCGCCCTGGCGGGGCTCTACCTCTCGGGGACGGGCTGCGAGAGGAACCCCGATGAGGCCATAAGGCTCTACCGCATGGCCGCAGGGCTCGGCTCACGCGACGCGGCTTACCACCTCGGCGTGATCTACGACGAGGGGCAGTATACGGAGCGCAGCACGGCCGAGGCCCAGAAGTGTTTCGAGGCCGCAGCGGAAAGCGGGAACCCTGACGCGGAGTGCCGGCTTGCAGCCTACTATGAGAACGGCGTGAACGGCGCGCCTGATCCGCAGAAGGCTGCCGGCCTCTACCGGAGCGCCGCGGCAAACGGCAGCACCGAGGCGAGCTACCGCCTCGCGCTGATGTACCGGGACGGAAGGGGCATGCCGGTTGACTGCATGAAGGCCTATGTCTGGAGCGCACTTTCCATCTCCGCCGGGAACCAGAGCCCTGACGTCCAGTCACTCTGCGATCTCATGTCAAGAAAGCTCACCCTTGACGAGCTGAACGAGGCACAGAGGGAAGCTTCAGTCGTCTTCGAGGACTGGAACAGGGGCAGGTTCGGGACGAATTCCTGAGAGGTTCCTGCCCTGTAACTTCATCTGGCGTTTTTCCTCAATTTCCGGACAGGTCTGTCAGCACGGCACCTGCCTGTGATCCTGATCTTTCTGATTTCCGGACAGGCCTCGCAGTTTAAGCCGGAATGGCATTTCTCCTGTAAAATGAAGCCAGGGCAGCATGGGGCAGACAGAATGGCATTCAGAGGCATCGGGCTGGGCAATATCTCACTGGCTGATTTCAGAAGTCAGAACCTCGTTTTTGCTGACAAGACCCCTTACGTTCAGAAGTTTGAGGAGCTGAAGTCAGGAGCAGTTGTTTTTCTGAGGCCGAGACGCTTCGGGAAGACGCTTTTCACAAATATTCTGCAGAGCTACTACGACAGAAGCCTGGCATCTAAGTTTGATGACTGCTTCCGCGGTACCTGGATTCACAGTCACAGAACGCCTCTCGCTAGTTCCTTTTACTGCCTCCGGCTTGACTTCTCTCTGGTGCCGTCTCAGCCGTCACTGATCAAAGGGGGGCTGACAGGCGCACTGAACTCAGGGCTGACCCGTTTTACCGTAAGCTACCCGGACATCGGGCTGCCTCCTGACAGGCTCAGACCTGAACTCTATGACTCACCTGTCAGCCTGTTTCTGGCCTTTATAAATAATTTCCTGCTGCGAGCCGGGCCGGATGCAAGGCTTTTTCTAATCATCGACGAATATGATCATTTTGCAAATGATGTTCTTTCGTCAGACCGCGAGGCATTCCGCGAGCTTACATCAACCGCTGCAGAACATGAGGGATTAATCAAAAACTTCTACGCCTGCATAAAAAGCTTTTCCGGAAACTCCCCGTGGACACCAATAGCAAGGGTATTCATTACAGGAGTGTCTGCAGTATCACTCGATTCAGTAACTTCGGGCTTCAATATTGCCAAAAATATCAGTTCAGATGCAAGGTTCAGCGCCATGGCGGGATTCACGCGCGACGAACTGTCGATGGTAGTTGATGAAACAGTGGATTTCAGCCGTCTTGACGGAATAACCAAAGAGCTGGTTATGGAAGTTATGGAGAAGCGCTATGACGGTTACCTTAACTTCCCGCCCATATTTTCTAAGTACCAATTAATCTGACATAAACGTTCTTATTCAAAAATCATTTTATAAATCCTAACCTATTGTATTATCTAATTTATTCCGAAAATAAAGCTTTTAAATGATACTTATTTAATATATAATGTACTTATAATTATTTGATTATAAGCACATTGGGATGTCAACTTATGTATATTGTGTATCGAACAACAGCTGACGGCAGCAAATATGCGTCTGCAGCTGTATCCAAGAGGGCTGGGGCAAAGACATCCATTACTTACACCTACCTTGGACGGGTTCTCGATGAAAAGGCCGG
>DEHC01000010.1 GCA_002351705.1 Gammaproteobacteria bacterium UBA2810
GAACTGGGAAGTTTGAGTCATTAATAGTTCGTGATAATTCCGTGTTCAGAATAGCCATTGCTGTTTTAATGGTTTTGATAACATACATATATGTAAGCACTTTATGGGTTAACGAAGCAGCTCCATTTGAAGTTTATGGAAATTGGCTGTACATGATCTGGTTTATTCTGATCATTGTATGTTCATTAAATTTCATTAAATTTAATAAGTATGTTCATGAAGTTTCGAAGGGCACGCTGACTGTATATTTATGGCATTTGCCTGCTCTGGTATATATCTCAAAATTTGTCCCTGTTACGTCAGGACTGACAGGAGCGTTAATGATCTTTTCGCTTTTTGTAATCGGTGAAATACTGTACTTCATGTTCAGAAATTATCCGCTCATCAGGAAGATGGTTTAGCAGAACACCTTATGGCAAATTGGCAGGAAGCCAACCTGCAACGGCGATGCGGCAAAATTAACTGATCCTTTTGCTTGGTAAAAGGCCCGACTTGTTCTCGTGATAGAATGAAAGCCGATAATAAGCCTGTGTTCTTGGTATTTGCACTGCGAACTGTAAATAGTAAAAACGGCAAACAGGCATCTTTTTCTCATGCGGCGCTTAACTGAATTGAACAAGAGAATCGCAATCGTCGGAGGCGGCGTCTTCGGCCTCTATATTTCCTGGTTTCTCGCCGGACGCGGGCATAACGTCACAGTCTTCGAGCGGGAGAAGGAGCTGATGACCCATGCCTCCTATCACAACCAGGCAAGGGTGCACAACGGCTACCACTATCCGAGAAGCGTACTCACGGCGCTCCGCTCGAGGATTTCGATGCCGCGCTTTGTCGCGGACTTCGGCGAGTGCGTCTATAAGGATTTCAAGAAGGTTTACTGCGTCGGGCGACCGCTCGGAAAGGTGACAGGGCAGCAGTTCTATACCTTCTGCAGACGCATCGGGGCTGAGATTGAGCCTGCGGACCGCGCGACCGCCTCCCTCATGAACCCTGAGCATGTCGAGGCCTGCTTTATCGCGAGGGAATACGCCTTTGACGCACTGAAGCTCCGCGACCTGCTCCTTCAGCGCATCGCTGACGGGAAGAGAGTGAAAATCCTTCTCGAGACCGAGGTAACCAAAGTCTCCGGGTCAGAGGTCGGCAGGCTCAGCGTGGAGTTCGCCAAGGGCGGTGAATCATCCTCGGAGCAGTTTGACGAGGTTTTCAACTGCACCTACTCCAGGATAAATTTCATCACGACGAGGAGTTCTCTTCCTGTAATCCCCCTCAAGCACGAGATGACCGAGATGTGCCTTGTTGAGGTGCCTGATGCAATAAAGCATATGGGCATCACCATCATGTGCGGGCCGTTCTTCTCCGTAATGCCGTTCCCCGGAGCAAGAATCAACGGAGCGATGCCGCACAGCTTCAGCCATGTCCGCTACACTCCGCACTACGAGTGGCATGACACTGATGAGAAAAGCTATAAGGACGCATACCTGAAGCTCTCGGAGGACGAGCGCCACAGCGCCTGGCATCTGATGGTGCAGGACGCCTCCCGCTTCATCCCGGTCCTTAGGGAGTGCCGGTATGAGGACTCGCTTTGGGAAGTGAAGACCGTCCTTCCCCGGAGCGAGACGGATGACTCGCGGCCCATCCTCTGCCGCTTCAACTACGGGCTTAATGGATTCCACGTGATTATGGGCGGCAAGGTCGACAACGTCTATGACGCTGTCGCCGCGATTTCAAAGGAGCTTGACGTCTGATGGCTGAAGAGAACAAAGAAAAAACAGAGAAGATAACGAAGAGCGAGTCCTTTGTCTCTGTAGTGACAATTCTTGGTAAGGGTATTGAGAAAATAGTCAGTCAAATTCCTGAGATAGAAAAATACCTGAGTGTCCGCTACAGTGATTTCGAGATTGTCCTGGTTGTAAAAAAGTCAGCCCAGGAGGAGGCAGCTCGTCTTCTGCAGCCTCTTTTGAGAACAGTTCCCTGTATCAGGTACCTGCAGCTCACTGACGACGGCCCCATCGACATAGCTATGGAGGCGGGGCTCGAAAATGCAATAGGTGACTTCATAGTCATGATGTCGCCTGAGTATGATCCGGTTGATCTCATCGGGAAGGCTGTGACCATGTGCCGTGATGGCACTGACGTCATTGTCGGTGTGAGCCCCCTGAAGCACAGCCTTGCCTATAACATGCTGCGTCCTGTGGCACAGCTGCTCCTCCGCCTCGCAGACTACCGCCTCCCGCGGAATGCCTCCCATTTCCGCTGCCTCTCGCGCCGCGCGGCGAATGCCGTCACGCAGTCCGGAAAGGCCCACCAGCTCTTCTACATGCGCATCCAGAAAACCGGTTACGGCTTTAAGACTTTGGAGTACGAGTCACTCTGCAGCAAGGGTCGGGGTTTCTGGCACGCCCTTAAGAAGCTCGTGAAGCTCCTGGTGTTCAACTCGCAGCTGCCTCTGCACCTGGTGTCAGGCCTCAGCTTCGCGGCGTCGCTTGTCGCGTTCCTCTTCGCGGTGTATGCGGTCCTGATAAAGCTCTTCCTCTACGGCGTGGTTGACGGCTGGACATCGACGTTCCTCGCCATATCGCTCTTTGCCATGCTGCAGTTCCTGATTCTGGGCTTTATAGGCGAGTACCTTGCCCGAATGCTTGACGAGCAGAGCAGGCAGAGCTCCTACTCGACTGTGTTCGAGAAGAACTCGCTCACCATGGTAGACGCTGACCGGATTAACGTCATGGAGTCAAGCACCGAGGCAGAGCCGAACAGGGTGCAGACCGCCCGCAACAACTGAGGATTGGAATATGACAGACGCTCTTATCGGATATACCGGATTTGTCGGCTCGAACCTGATGGCAGCCCATGAGTTCGGGGCAAAGTTCAACTCGAAGAACATCTCTGACATCGAGGGGCAGAGCATCGGACTCCTCGTCTGCGCCGGCGCCCCCGCGAAGAAGTGGTATGCGAACCTCCATCCCGACGAGGACAAAGAGACGCTTGACGGCCTGATGGCTCATCTCTCCAAGGTTAGCGCAGAGCGCGTAGTCCTTATAAGCACGGTAGACGTGTTCAAAAACCCTTATCTTGCTGACGAGAACACAGTGGTTGACATGGAAGGCCTCAATGCCTACGGGCTAAACCGGAGGCGCCTTGAGATATTCGTTCAGGAGCATTTTGAGAATGTCCTCATCGTGAGGCTTCCGGGGCTTGTAGGGCATGGCCTTAAGAAGAACATCCTCTTTGACTTCCACAACAATAATGAGGTTCTGAAAATCGACAGCCGCGGGGTGTTCCAGTTCTACCCGGTACAGAGGCTTTGGGATGATATAAAAAGGGCAGAGGAGAATGGCCTCGGCCTCATCCACCTCACGAGCGCCCCGGTCTCCGTTGAGGAGGTCGCGCGCGAGGTGTGGGGCAGGGAGTTCCGGAACGAGGTCCTCCCGCAGCCCGCGAAGTACGACTTCAGGTCCGCCCATGCCGGGCTCTGGGGCCGTGAGGCTTACCAGGTCTCCCGCGATGAGGAAATCGAAGCCATCAGGGAATGGAACAGGACCGAGCCGGTGAGGACTAAGGGGTGAGCATGAGAATCTCAATATCCAACATCGCCTGGGAAAAGGATGAGGAGCCGGAGATTGCGGAGCTCCTCCCGGGGCTTGGCGTGAGCGCGCTTGACATTGCCCACAGCAAGTACTTCCCAGAGCCTTCGAAAGCCGCAGGGCAGGACATCAGGAAGGTGAGACGCTTTTGGGAGGAGCGGGGCATCTCAATATACGGCATGCAGTCGCTCCTCTACGGGACAAAGGGGCTCAATGTCTTCGGCGACTGCGAATCCCAGAACAGGCTACTTACCCATCTCGGCCATGTCTGCCGCATCGCGGAGGGGCTCGGCGCTAAGCGCCTGGTGTTCGGCTCTCCGAAGAACCGCGACCGCTCCGGGCTCACCGGCAGTGAGGCAGATGACATCGCGCTCCGCTTCTTCAGCCGCCTCGGTGACATCGCGCAAAGCCATGGCGTGGTGATAACGCTTGAGCCGAACCCGGTGTGCTATGGCACCAACTGGATAACCACAACAAAAGAGGCCTGTAGCTTCGTGAAAGAGCTCGGGAACCCAAGCATCGCCATGCAGCTCGACACCGGTACGGTCATCACGAACAGCGAGGCCACCGCTGAGTTCAGTGAAGTTAAAGAAGCTGTCGGCCATGTGCATCTGAGCGAGCCGAAGCTCCTCCCTCTCTGCCTCGCTCCGGATGAGCACAATGATGTGTTCCGTGCGGCAGCTGATATCGCTCCCGGGACTGTCACCATCGAGATGCTGACAAAGGGGCAGGGAGACTCGGCGGAGCTCGCTCTGCGCTCCGTCAGGAAAGTGCAGGAGCTCCTTCAGGAAAAACGGTAAAGAGATATGTCTGAGACAAAGAGCTATGACTGGCAGGTGCCTGAGTACCGTGTCATCTTTGAAGGGGAGAGGAAGTGCGGGAGCTGCCTCATCATCCCCGTCATCAACGAGGGGGAGAGGATACTGAGCCTCCTTTCACGCATTCAGAAGACTGACGCTGCGGGGAAGACTGACGTCATCATCGTTGACGGGGGCTCGACTGACGGCTCCCTGGAGCCGGAGCGCCTGAAGACGCTCGGCGTGAACACCCTTATCCTCAAGACCGGCCCCGGGAAGCTCTCCGCGCAGCTCCTCTGCGGCTACGCACAGGCGCTTGAGAAGGGATACCAGGGAATACTTACGATTGATGGCAATGACAAGGATGACCCCGCGCCTATTTCAGAAATGCTCTCTAAGCTCGCGGAGGGGTATGACTTCGTGCAGGCCTCCCGCTTCATCAGGGGCGGCGTCGGAGAGAACACGCCGGCCTCAAGGTCGCTTGCCATCCGCCTCATCCACGCGCCGCTCCTGAGCCTCGCATCGGGCTTTCACTGGACTGACACCACCCAGGGGTTCAGGGCCTATTCCTCAAGGCTCCTCTCCGACAGCAGGGTCGCTATATTCCGGGACTGCTTTAAGGAGTACGAGCTCCTTGCCTACCTCTCGTACATCGCCCCGAAGCTCGGCTTCAGGTGCGTCGAGGTCCCCGGGATGCGCCGCTACCCGAAGGGGCAGGTGCCGACCAAGATAAGCTCGTTCAGGGGCAACCTGAACCTGATGAAGGTCCTCCTGAAAACCTGCTTCGGCTGCTATAACAGGAGAGAGAGATGAAGTGGCTGATACTCATCTTCGGCATCCTCTCGAATGTCTTCGCGAGCGTCCTCATCAAGGTCGCCATGATGCCGCCGCGGAAGATGCCGTCCCTTAAGGACCCGTGGTCGCTCATCACCAACATCCCGCTCTGGTCGGGGCTTTTCCTCTACGGGATGGCCTTCATCCTCTACGCTGCGGCGCTCAGGTTCTTCCCGCTCCACGTTGCGCACCCGATCCTGACCTCGGGAGCGATTGCGGGCGTGGCGCTTCTCTCTGTTGTGATGTTCAAAGAGACGCTGACACTAATGACCGTGGCGGGGATTCTCCTCATCATCGCAGGGGTAGTGCTGATCTCTGTGAGCCATCAGTAGAATTTTGGTAAAGCTGATTTTGCAAAAGTGTCAGCAAGATTGAGATCATTCATGCCTTGAGGATTATTCAGGATCTAAGACAACATATCTTCTTACAGGTTCTCATTGTTATATTCAGTTCCGTAGGAGATTGAAGCATAAAAAATCCGCGCCCCGTTCCCGGAGCGCGGACCTCACAGCTCAAAGGATTTTCAGCCCTTTCTATTCAGCCTTCGTCTCAGCC
>DEHC01000075.1:0-9567 GCA_002351705.1 Gammaproteobacteria bacterium UBA2810
TATTATGATGAAAACCATAAACAGGCTGTCTGTATCGATTTTGAACATGATCATGGAGGTGTTCAACCACACAGACATGTGTATTTAAAACACGATAAGAATGCTCCAGGAGTTCCACCTACAGCTGAAGAACAAGTTTTGATTCAGCAGATTATTAAAGAGTTTCAGTTATCATGAGAAAAAATGAATATACCAGCCTTGAAGAGTTTACCTCTCAGTATGTTGGAGAATGGGGACCATCAGATGGTCACTGGTTTGGGCTCGATTTTGAGTATAAAGGAGAGGAATATAGATTGCATACATGGAATATGTATGCTGATGAAAAGGATGCGCTTTTCGGACTGCATCACAGGAAAAAAGAGGCTTGCAAGGGTGAGCATCAGTACGAGTTGCTGGGCAAGTATGACAGCATGGACGAGCTTCTTGAAAGCAGGGTAATCGGCAGCCGTCCTTTCCGTGAGGTGATTATGGATGATGATACGGTGTTGCTTGGACAGGACTGAATCTCATGGCGGATCCAAGGTTTATCTGAGCAATCAGGCAGACGGTCAGTGCCATGCGTGGCAAAAATTAAACAGGAAGAGGCAGGAATTCCGAAAATAAATGGTCAATCAATTTTCTATGTGGCGTGAGACTCAAATCTATGCCATAAGTGATTCAATAATAATAGATGGTAGACTGTCACTAGGGAACCGGTAAAAGGCAGGGGACATCATGAAAAAATTACCTATCGGCAAACAAGGATTTGACGCAATCATAACCGGAGATATGGTCTACGTTGACAAAACTGATGTCATATACCGGATGATTGAAAACAATGACCAGTGTTTCATCTCCCGCCCGCGCCGGTTCGGAAAGAGCCTTCTGGTGTCAACTCTTGAAAGCCTGTTTTCTCGCGGCACTGAAATGTTCAAAGGCCTTGCCATTGAGAAGCAGTGGACGGATAAAACCTACCCGGTCCTGCGTTTTGACTTCTCTGGGCTTGAGTGCGGCAGCGTTGAAAGTTTCCAGAAGGATGCGGTTGAAAAATTTCTCGATGTTGCCAAAAAAGCTGACGTCCTTGGATGGCAGGAGACACCTGATAAATACAGAACCATAAAAATTCTGATGAATAAAATCTGTCTTATGGCAGAGGTTAATTCAATGGTCCTGCTGGTGGATGAGTACGACAGCCCGCTGAACACGAATCTAGGAAATCAGAATATTCTAAACGATATCCGGAAGGCAATCCGTGATTTCTATTTATCAGTTAAGGAAAACAGCGACAAATTCCGATTTATTTTCGTTACCGGTGTATCCCGCTTCAACAAGGTAGCTCTGTTCAGTGCAGGCTCAAGCATTGAGGATCTGAGCCTTAACCCTCTCTATGGCAGTATGCTCGGATATACTGAGGATGAGATAAGGCATTATTTTGCCGACTATCTGAAGGCGGCAGCCTCTTCAATTTTTGGTATAAATACCGATGCAGTGACCGACGTGCAGATCAGTCAGGTTATGGATGAGCTCAGAGTGCATTACGACGGGTACTGCTTTGACGAGGACGCGTCAATCCATGTGTACCAGCCATGGTCAGTTCTAAACTTCCTCGCTCCCAACGGGAGGCACAAATTTTCGGATTACTGGTTCAGGGACAGCGGTGTCAGCACGCTGCTGAATAATTTCCTGACAGCTGCCGGAGGTGTCAGCAGGGACGATGAAAAGCCTCAGCCTGTACTTCATGATGAATTTGTAATGAATCTTGACCTGCAGAGTCCGGCAGGAAAAACTGTGATTCTGGCACAGTGCGGCTACTACACTATAAAGAAAGCAGATCCATTCTATTTCTATTTCGGACTTCCCAATCTCGAGCTCAGGCATGCATGGGCAAGAATCCTTTTGTCTGACACTTTCAAAAAGTGCGATCAGAAGGGAGTTCAGTCACTCAATCAGTCTGCTTATGTGCTCAACAAAACTGATGTGTCTGACAATGACATCGCGCTTCTCTTCAACCGCACATACAAGATTCTGAACAGCCTCCACAAGGCTCAGAGCGAGTACGCAGTATGTGATGCGCCGCTTCTTTACTGTCTGGGTGTCGGCTACGATGTCAGGAGCGAGGTGTCAGAGAACGGCGGCAGGGCTGACCTGACATTTGAGATGCCAGGCAGAAGGCTGATCATTGAGATGAAATGCGCCCGCGAAGGCGAGTCTCCTGAGAAGAAGCTAGAGGAGGCCAAAGCGCAGATCATGAAGCACGACTACGGCAATTACATTCCGGTCAAGGAAATCCGCCGCTTCGCCATGGTTTTCTCGGTTCCTGAACAGAAGATCGTGCTCTCGGAAGAAGTTTGAGGCTGGCCTTCGGTAATCGGCATCCTGTGTTCATGAAAGGGTAAAATACAGCCGTTTTTGATAGATCCGGCTGTTGCCGGAGAGTTTTTCACGACACCGTATTTTCCGGTGCCGGCCCCGGAGACCATGCATGCGCTTTGACTTTGTTATTTTCGACCTTGACGGAACCATCTACGACTCCCTGCCTGTGGCCATGAGCGCGCTCCTGCGCGTTCTCATGGAGGACGGGAACAATACCGTCACGATGTCCGATCTGCAGGCCTGGGCGGGCGTTCCGGGGCACGTGACACTGAGCGAGCTCGGCTACAGGACGCCAGAGCGGATGAAAAGCGCCGCCGACAGGTGGCTCCGTTATGTCCTGGAGCAGGGCAGCGCTCCTGTATTTCCCGGCATGCTTGACGCGGTCGGCGAGCTTTTCGCGAGGGGAGTCAGGATCGGGATAGTAACCTCAAGGGACAAAAAAATCGCCCATCTCCTCGGAGGCGGCAGCGGCGTCTGCCCGAAGGAGATTGAGCCCTATGTGGAGACATCTGTTGCCTCCGGCGACACGGAGAAGGGCAAGCCCTCGCCTGATCCGATACTCCTCGCCATTGAAAGGCTCGGCGCGGAGAATGATAAAACGCTCTATATCGGGGACGCCCCGACCGATCTCGCCGCTGCTCACGCGGCGGGCGTCAGGTTCGGCCTCGCCTCGTGGGGAGCTGCCGGAGAAGTTTCAGGAGCGGACTATGAGTTCAAAACCCCTTCAGACATAGTCGCTCTTGTGGCCGGAGTGCAGGAGAGGCCGCGGCAGAACCCGGAGTTCCTCTATGACGATGTCGTCTTTGATCTGGACGGCACGCTCTACGACTCGCTTTCCTACTGCATGGGGGCGCTGTGGGAGCTCCTCGGGAGGCACGGCATGAGGGAGAACGAGACCCCGGAGTCGGTCATGCGCTTTGCCGGCATGCCGCTTTCAAGGACTCTCGCCATTCTCGGCATAAGTCCTGAGAAGGTTGAGGAGACCGAGAACGAGTGGTGTGCCCTTGTGAGGGAGCTCTCCCAGGGCAGGAGCCGCATGTTTGAGGGAACCCTCGATGCTGTGAAATATCTCCACGGTAAGGGCATCAGGATCGGGCTTGCGACATCGCGCGACTGGAGCTGGGAGGTTCTGGTCGGCCCGGTCGGGATCCGCTTCCCGGAGGAGCTCAGGCCCTATGTGAGCCTCGCGGTCTCGGCGGACCTAACCGAAAGGCCAAAGCCCTCTCCGGATCCGCTCCTCTACTACCTCAGGAAGAACAACGCTGATCCGAAAAGGACGCTCTACGTAGGCGACGCTGCGACTGACGGCGAGGCCTCGGAGAAGGCGGGGATTGATTTCGCGCTCGCCGGCTGGGGCAGCAGGGAGCCCGGGGAGGTCAGGGCAAGGTTCCGTCCCTCAAGCCCTGAGGAGCTTATCAGGATGATTTCAGTCAGGAAGCCTGACTGAAGCGCCTTGCCTGAACTCTGAGCAGCAGGGAGGAGAGCCCAGCCTCCCTGCCGGGTTCTAAGATCCTTTCTCAGCCGAAGGAGAACTCCTCTCTCTCCGTGAGCCTCTCCCTGAGGCAGCTGCTGCGCCTGGTCTCCTCGCCGGCTGCGCGCACGATGACATCCTTTGTCCCGATAAGGGTCAGCCACTTCCTGGCCCTCGTGATGCCGGTGTAGAGCAGCTCCTTCGTCAGCACTCTGTTGTACTCAGAGGGCGTAACCATCAGCGTATGTGTGAACTCCGAGCCCTGCGACTTGTGAACAGTTATGGCCAGCGCCGTCTCGGAGTCCGGAAGTAGCGTGAAGGGGATGAACCTCGGCTTCTGCTCGCTGTCAGGGAATACCGCGTCCCAGCCGCTCTCGGTACGGAGGATTATGCCGATGTCGCCGTTGTTGACTCCGAGGTTCCGGTCGTTGCGGGTAATCATGATGGGTAGCCCCTCGAAGAGCGGGATTTCATCCGCAGACAGCTGCAGCCTCTTGTTTGCACTTGGGGTGCCGAACTCACGCAGGATTTCGATGGAGAGGCTCCGGTTCAGCTCGATAGTTCCCGTGAGACCGTTCCTGTTGCTGCAGATTATCCTGAAGTCATCGAGATGCCTGAAGAGATTTCCGATGAACTTTCCGTCTTCAAGCTTGCAGTATTCCTCCCGTTTGAGAGGCCGGCGCACTGTCCCTCCAGCTGCCTTCCCGAGAGAGTCAACAAGATATGCAAAATAATTCCGGTAGTTATGAACAGAGCCTTCCTTGCTGCCGTCCTTGCTCCGGAGCTCCCCGAGCGCCGCCGAGATTGCCATGTCATGGATGGCCTGCTCTGGGTTTGCGCAGTTTTTCGCCGCATAGATGGCAACTGCCGCTTCGCCTGACGGATTTTGCGGCAGCTTCTCCGCTCTGTCGGAGAACTCAGTGATGTGCCGGTCATCGCTTGGTCTGAAAAGAACAGATCCGTCACTGCCGCTGAACGACAGGATCTCATTTCTGAGCTTTCCGATGCCGGAGTCATCTCTGAAGCGGTGGCTCCTTGTGAACTCCACGGCGTGGCGGCCGCATTTCTCCTGCGGCCTGTCTCCGGATTCAGCCGGATCGAAGCCTGCAAGCATCCTGAGCGTTTCCCGGGTGCCTTCGTCCAGGCTTTCATTGAGGAGCGATGAGATGTCGCCGAACACCGAGCCGGTCTCGACCGACGAGAGCTGGTGGCTGTCGCCGAGAAGGATGAGCTTTGTGTTTGTCCTGAGGTCGATCGCATCAAGGAGCTTTGCCATGATGGCAAGGTCAACCATCGAGGTCTCGTCGATTACGATGATGTCTGCTGTGAGCGGATGCTCATGGTTTCTGAGCGCCTTGGCGTTGTTCGGCACGGCCTTGATCATGGAGTGGATGGTCATGGGCACAGTGAGGAGCGCGCTTTCAAAGCCAATCCGGTCAATGCCGGTCTCATCAGAGAGGCTCTGCAGGCTCTCGCTGAATTTCCGCGCGCTTTCACTCAGCGCGTTTTCCGCAGGAGCCATGGCGTTTGCTATCGACTCCTTAAGCCTTGCCGCGGCCTTTCCCGTGGGTGCGGCTAGGAGAATCCTCAGATCCTCATCTTTCCCGCGGAGCGCTCTCTGGAGAAGCAGGATCTTGGTTACGGCGAAGGTCTTTCCGGTACCGGGGCCTCCGGTTATGACCGTGAGGTCCGAGAGGACCGAGAGGGCGGCTGCGGTCTTCTTTGCAAGGAGGTCCTGCCTGTCAGCCTCGTCCTTCTCGCCTGAGGGGTCAAAAAGGATATCGAGGTATTTTTTGGCATTTCCGAGATATTCGTCTCTGCTATCCTCAGGAATTCCGCTTTTCGCGGCAAGCCTGCCGAGCCTCAGAGCGGCATTTCTCTCATAGTCCGCATAGCGGCGGTAATAGAGATGATGGCTGTAGAGCTTGAGCGGGGTCTGCGACTCCTCATCGTCTGACACGGCAGGGCTTTTCCTGAGGAGCTCCTCGATGTCCCCGGAGAGGAGCCTCGACCTGATGAGATCACAGCAGTAAGCGAGTTTGTAGTTCCAGGGCTGTCCCGAGATGTCAAAGTTCTCGTCAATGAAATCACCGAACTCACCGTCAGCGCCGCCTTCAAGCGGAAGGCAGGAGTCCTGCCTTGCGTAGGCGGCGGCAAGTGCGGCTGCGGCTGCGCGGAAGGCTTCGGCGTCATCTCCGTTGAGTCCAGAGAGCCCTGTAAGGAAATCCGCCATTTCAGGAACTTCGGGTCCGGTTACCCTGTTTCCGGCAAGGACGTCAAGGGCATGGCTTACGCTGATGGAGAGCCTTTTGCCGTCGCTGCTCAGGAAAAGCAGCGGCTTTTCAGTCCCGCTGGATTTCGCGGCCGCTATCGTGCTCTTTTCGACCGCAGATCTGACATCAGCGCCGTTCAGAATGGAGGCTGCCGAGCTCAGCATCTCCTCGTCATCCCTGTCATGTGCATCCTCAGCCTCACGGATATACCGGCCGAGGAACTCCGCAGTGCTTTCACCTCCAAGCGGCAGGAACATGCCGGTATCCCCGCCTGCAAGGAAAAGCGCAGTGAGCGCAGCGCGGAGCACTCCGGCATCTCCGGCGGAGAGGTTTTGCCCTGCATAGCCGCAGAGCTCCTCGGCGAGGGCCCCGGCGGCACGGAGCCTTGAGTGGAGATCTGCCTGGGATCCCTGAGGCCCGGCTGACATGCCGTAAGCCTGATTGTCCATGCTATTCATGTTTCGCTGCCTCTCCGCTGAATTTACTGTCAAGATCCTCAATAAGCTCCCTGCTGAGCTTCAGGAAGCGCACTCCGGGGCTGCCTTCCTCACCGCTGCCTTCTCCTTTCATTCCGCGGAGGAAAAGGTAGATGATCCCGCCGATATGGGTGCTGTAGTCATAGCCTTTTATCCTGTTCTTAAGGAAGCGGTGCAGGGCAAGCGTGTAGCTGATGAACTGCACGTCATAGCGGCTTTTGATGATCTCGTCATCGAGGTGCTTCCGGTCATAGGACTCGAGGAAGTTTGACTTGTAGTCGACCACGTAGTACTTCCCCTTATGCTCCATGAGGAGGTCTATCTCACCGGTCCACATGCCGCGGAGCGCTGTATCTTTCTCATCCATGTCGATGGTGTTGAACCTTTTGACAAAATCATCATCTGTCCTCTGCCGCTCGGCCTTCACCGCGCTGTTGTAGTCCGCAGTGCTGAAGTCTGCCGGCATGACGAACTTGAGCTCGGAGAGCCGGTGCTCACCGGTAATGTCCGAGAGGCTGGCGCCATTGGGCAGGGGCGTCGTCACAACGTTCCTGAGCCATGACTCGATGGCGCTGATGCCGCTTGAGGTGTTCCATTTCATCTCGGCAGACTCGTCACCGAGTGACTTCCTCATGAGCTGCTCCCGGATGATCCTCCGGCATTTCTCCGCTGCCGCGCCGTTGCTCCCTGACGCGGCCATTTCAGGAAAGTCGATGAGCTCAAGCACCTTGTGGAGGAAAAGTCCCGGGAAAGTGCCTCTGGGGAAGCTTTCGGGGGAGAGGAACGGCTTTATGGCAGCGGCCTCCTCTTCTTCCGCTGCACCGTCAGCTTCAGAAGGCTCATCCCTCTCCGCCTGTTCGATGCCGTGCCCGCCGCGGCTGTTGTGGGTAACCGAGGAGAAGGAGAGCCTGTGCCAGCTCCGGTCGATGCTTCCGGTGAACTTCTGGGCGGAAGGAGCGCCGGCGCCGGCTGCATCATCCTGATCTCCGTTGCCGTCGCTTTCCTGTTCCTGCTGCGTCTCTGCTTCTGTCCCAGTCACGGAGTCCTCGTCCTCATCGAAGCTTTCCAGGTCAAAGAGGCATTCAGGGAGCTGTGACTCCTTATTCATCTCCTGATCGCGCTTTGCCTTATCCGGCTTCATCCCGGCAAGGTCATCAGCTGAGGCAATGCCGGCGCTCTGCAGGAGGACTGACCAGGGCGACTCAGCCTGTGTCTCATACCTCGCGGCAAAGATCCAGTTGAGGTATTTAGCCCTGGTAAGGGCAACATAGAGCTTCCTGATTTCCTCGGCAGTCTCCTCCTCCTTCGCCTTCTCCTCTGTTTCATGATCGCTCATGGTGCTGTAGCTTCCAGGAAGCTTGGTGTGTTTCTCCCCTCCGGTGTGGCTGGTATGGAACCTGGTCTCTTCAGGGACAAGCTTCCGCAGCTCGGCTGATACGAAAGGGAGCAGCACGATGGGGAATTCCTGACCCTTCGCGATATGTATGGTGAGGATTTTTATCACGTTGCTCTGGGCTGAGTCGAGGCGCAGGCGCTGGCTGTCAGAGGAGCGCTCCGCAAGATCCCCCATCAGATCGCGCAGACGGTCGATTTTCTCATCAACGGAGTCCAGTCCCTCGAACTCGTCGTTCAGAAGCTCGGCTAGCTGCAGGAAATTCACGATGGTCCTCTCTCTTTTCCTGTCGGGACTTCCGTCTGATTTGATGATGGAGTCAAGCAGTGAGCCGTCAGGGCTGAACACTCCTTTCTCGGTGATGAACCTGGTGGCGGCCTTCATGATCCCGCCCTGGCTGTCGAGGTCCCTGCGGCATTTTTTGAGGAGGTCCGTGAGATTGATGATCCGTCCTTCGTCCTGCAGGATTGCCATGGTCCCTTCAAGAGTGAGTCCGGAGATTTTCTCCGCGGCAATCGAGCGGAGCGTCCTGAAGTCGGAGGGATTTTTAAGAGCGCTGAGGAAGAACAGCATGCTCTGTGCCTCGGGCTCGCTGTATACGGAGCTCCGGTCGGAGTAGTAGACGCCCCTGAGCCCGGCATCAGCGAGTGACCTGATTACCGCCTCGGCCTGGTACTGCGTGCTGACGAGCACCGCTATGTCCTCAGGCCTTACCTCCCTGCCGGAGAGCAGGTACTGCTCATCCGCGCCGTTTTTCCCGTGTCTGAAGAGTAGCCTCCTCACCTCGGCTGCGGCGGCTTTCGCGGCCTTTTCGAGAAAAACAGTTTTCCGGGACTTCTCTGGAATGCCAGAGCTCATGATCTCAAAGGGCGGCGCCGTCCTTGTTTCCGAAGGAGTGCTGATCATGAGCTCCGATTCCTTCAGGCTTTTGATCTCGTCGTAGCTGATCCCCTCGCCAAGTGGGGTGCTGCCAGTCTTGTCTTTGAAGAGCAGGTTTACTGCCTCAATGACATCAGCGCTCGAGCGGTAGTTCCTCTGCAGGCTGTAATGGCAGCCTCCCTGTCCGGCAATGTCCCTTCCTAGGCTGTTGTAGGTGTAGACATCGGCGCCGCGGAAGGAATAGATTGACTGCTTGGGATCGCCTACGATGAAGATCCTGGCATGCTCCTCGGCTGCCTGCCCGGAGAGGTAGATTTTCCGGAAAATCTCAGACTGGACCGAGTCCGTGTCCTGTGACTCGTCGATCATGGCGACAGGGAGGAGAGAGCGGATCCTCGCGGCAAGCTCCTCGCCATGCTCCCTGTCCATGAGCGCATCCCTGAGATCCGTCAGGAGGTCGTTGGTGGTAAGTGAGCTCAGGGTCTTCAGCTTCTTCTGGAACTTTTCCCGAAGCGCGCGGACAAATGACATTCGGAGCTCATTCTTTTTCCGGGCAGCGCGGCACGACGCGTCTGCAAGCGCAGGATTCTGGCTGAGATCAAGCACCTCCTGCTGCCAGTCCTTCAGCTCCCCGGGCTCCTCGCCTTTCTCCTCTGCATCGCTCCGGGCCTTCGTTATTTCATCAGCAAGGGAGAAGACGGTCTCCCTCAGCTCAGAGACGGA
>DEHC01000075.1:9664-15882 GCA_002351705.1 Gammaproteobacteria bacterium UBA2810
TTGATTTCCGGGATGTTTTTCACCGCATCAGCGAGACCGTTTCTGCTGCTGTCAGTCATACGCTCAAGGACTTCTCGTGGGGTGAGATACCTGCCGTTTTCTTCAGGGCAGTCCGCATTGAATTTCGTCCCGTCGGAGAGCCCGGTGTCAAGCCTGCTGAAGAGGGCTGCCATGCTGTCAGGGCTCCCGAGAACCTGGTGCACGAGCCCTGCAGCCTTATCATCAATTCCATCTTCAGTCCCTCTGGGGTAGAAGTTTTCCCTCCATACCTCCCTTGAGGCCTCAGTGAGGAGCTCTGCGGTATCCTCATTGACCTGCAGCCCGAAGAGCTCACCTGACTCGAAGGCGTTGGCCCTCAGCATCCTGCTGCAGAACCCGTGAATGGTGAAGACTGAGGCCTGATCAATATCGCTGGCTGCTGCGGTGAGGATTTTCAGGATCCTTCCGGCATTTTCCTCACTGCCTATTTTTTTGATGAACTGTGTCTCGAAATTGCCGGGGTCATCGTAGATTTCCGAGATTTCGCCTTCGCTGAAGCGCCTGGTCATCCTGACTACGCTCACGCGTGAGATGAGTGAGTCGATTCTTTTCCTGATGTCCCTTTTGAGGTCCGCGGTTCCCTTTTCGGTAAAGGTGACGACAAGGATCCTCCTCAGATCGAGCGGCGCGCCGCCTGCACTGCCATCATCTGAAAACGTTATGCTTTCGGTAATGAGCCTCGCGAAGAGGGCTGTCATGCTGTAGGTCTTTCCTGTCCCTGCGCTTGCCCGGATGAAGCCGTTTTTCCTCAGATCTATCTCGTAGGGTGAGCTGATGTTCACGAAAGAGCTCTCTTTCATTGTCTCTGCCTTTTCTGTCATTTCTCTTCTGCTCCGTCTGAGGATGCCTTCTTTTTCCTGGCAGGAGCCTTTTTCCCATTGGACGATGCCTTCGTCGAGGTTTTTCCCGACGGTTTCCCCCGCGATTTGGCCGTGCTTTCTATGGATACCTTTTCGCCTTCTGTCATGGCGTGGAAAATTATGCTTGTCCGGATGATTTCATTTTTGTCGTCTTCATGGAGAGTGCGGTTCCGGAAGGCATTTGCAAACACAGGGTTCTGGTCATCTGCCGCGGCAGTGGCGAAGCCCTTGAGGAACTTTATCTTCACATCGATCAGATCTTCGATCTTCTCTGCGGCCTTTTCCCCGGCATTTTCGAAGCTTTCGGAGAGGAACTTCTGCGTGTCCTTTCTGCCTGATGCGCCATCGCGGTATGAAAGCATCATGCCGAGCAGCTCGGTCATGCTCTTGAACGGTCCTTCCTTTTTGCTTATGAATTTTCCCTTGTTGTTGAGGAGTATGTCGCCTGAGAATGAGTCAGATCCGCTGAAGCCCCCCGAATGCTTCCCTTCGAAGATATCAGGGCCGTCAGGCTGACTGTCCTTACGGAAAGTCGGCTCGAAGAAGCGGACCGGCCTCGACTGTCCTTTGACGAAGAGCTCCAGGAGTTCTCCGAGCAGGTTCTTGCTTATGGATGAATCCCCATCGTAGCTTTCTAGCCTGTCGAGCCTTATTGCCCCCTTGTCCTTTGTCCCTGCGTAGGCAATGACGCTGCCTGACTTGTTGCAGAGCACCCTGTCTATAAGGGAGATGGTGAAAAGATGCCTTTTAAGCCTCGCCGGCTTTGATACGGGATTGATCATGAAGAACACGTCGCTCTGGCCGGATGCATCGCTGTAGTGCTCCGGCATCTCTCCCGATATCCGGTACCTTTTTCCCTCATAGGCAAAGCTTCCCGACAGAGGAGCGGACGGGACAGGCCTGAGCCCGGCTGTATTATCCCTGACTGCCCTAAGTATGCCGCTCTCCTGAATGCTGCGGACGAGCTCTCCGGTCTCGCTGTGCCCGAAGCTGCCCTCGGCGCTCTGCCCCCTGAGCGCAAAGAGCCTCAGGGCTTTCTGCGTTTCGGACCCGGGGTCTTCGGTGCCGAGGCCGGACTCAAGATCCTTAAGCCCTGCCTTTACCAGCTCCCCGGCGAGCTCCTGCCTTTCGATATAGTCGTCATCAATCGAGAACTTCTCGCTGTCCGGCAGCTGCCTCTCGTATATGTCGAAGACGATGCCGTGCTTTTTGTAGAAAAACTCCACAGGCTTCTTCACGAAGCTGAGGAGATCGCCAATATCAACGTCAACAACCTCGGCGATCTCATCCTCCTCTGCCTGAGGCAGAGCGGGCTCTGATGCCGGCGCGGGGCACCACTCGTTCCTGTATGAGCGGATTATGCCGTTCCCGCCTCCGGTGAAGTTTTCCTTCTGGTAGGCGAACCTCGGCTCGATGACGGAGAGCTCATCACGGACATTTGCCATATTCTGCCCGACGGCGTCCACCATCTCCTTGATGCCTTTGTCCCTTGCCTTCCGGAGCTCTTTGTCCGTTCCTGTACCGCTTTGAGCGCTTTCCGCGATTTCCCGGGAATTTTCCCTGACTTTTTCCCTGAGCCTGCTGAGCTCACCTTCCATCTTCTCCGACATGAAGGTCCTGCCGCAGTAGTCGATAAGCTCCGATACAAGTACCGAGGGCTCAAGCTCCTGGTTGCTGTGCATGTCCCTTCCCACATAGGAGATGGTGAGCGACTCCCTTGCTGAGAAGATCGCCTCGAGGAACATGTAGCGGTCCTCATCGCGCCGGTCGCGGTCGCCGCGCATCCGGTGCCTTGCCATGAGATCAAAGCCTGAGGACTCCGAGCGTCTCGGGTAGACATCCTGGCTGAACCCGACAAGGAAGATGTGTTTGAAGGGAATGGAGCGCATGGGGATCATCGTGCAGAAGCAGACCTTCCCGGTGATGAAGGCCGAGCCGGAGGGCTCCCTCCCGAGACGATCGGTGAGGAAGGTGCGGAGAACCTCAAGCGGGATCAGCGGATCGCCCGGCGCCTTTCCGCTCAGGTCAAAGGCAGCGCCTGAGTATTTCGCCATGTCCCCGACGGCCTCGGTGAGGAGCATGAAGTCCTCCTCGTAATCCCTGGTGCTGAAAAGGCTACGGACCATGCTGCCTATGAAGGACTGCCAGCCGGCCGCTGTTCTCTTAGTCCTGAGATCGCTTACAGCCTGCGAGAGCGTCCTCACGAATTCCCTGAACATTGCGGCGGCCCTTATGCCGTTTCCCTCGATGCTGCTGTACGGAAGAACCTCGCCGCCGGCTTCTGCATACGGCTCCTCATCAGGCATTACGGCGCCGAGCATCATGCGCTCAAGGCCGTAGGAGAAGCTGTTGAATCTGCTGAAGCTGCGCGACGGGTCAAGCCCGGTATCCGCCCTTATACCAGACTCCTCAGCCCAGGCGGTTATGACGCGGCAGTCCTCCTCGGAAAGCCCGAACCTGTTCCTCACCGGCTCGGAGCTGAGGATCCCGCTTACCGCCGGGAGGGAGAAGCTTCTCTCCGGAAGCTCCAGGATTTCAAGGAAGGTCTTGAGGAACGGGCTGCTCTGCACTGCGTTCCTGTCGCAGATGCTGAAGGGGATCTTCCTTGACAGCTGGTTCTCAGGAACCGAGCCGAACACCGAGCTGATGATCTCCGCGTATTCGCTTATGTCCGACACCATGACGACGATGTCCCTGGGCTTGAGCTCCGGATCCTTGTTGAAAAGATCGAGGATTTCGTCGTAGAGAACCTCAATCTCGCGCTCCTTTGAGCTGCAGACGGCGATGCGGAAGCCCGCAGGCGGCGCTCCTGCACCGTCTTTCCTGTAGTTCGAGAGCTTTGAGGGACGGAGCGGCACGTCCATCGGATCATTGTCGGTGACTGTAAGGAGCGGCTCTGTCAGCGTGTGGATATCGTACTTGACTGCATCAAGGAAGGAGAAGTTCTCCGGGGAGAAATCGCTTCGGGCGGCACTCAGCGTGGTGTCCCTGATGTCGTGGTCGAAGATGAGCGAGAGGAAGTCGCGCTCGACGCGCCCCATGGAGGAGAGCAGTGCGTTCATGCTCGAGACGTCCCTTCCTTCCCTTGCGGCCTCAGCGCTCCTTTCCGAGAGGATTTTTCCCTTGCCGAAAGCCCCGTCCGGTAGCTTCTCTCCCCTGACGAGGCTTGCAAGGTCAGCCTCTGAGAGGCTTGCCGCATTCTTCGAGTCAATGGTTATGCAGTCAGCGAGCCTGTCGAGGTCAATGAGCTTCCTTGCGGCCTCTCCCTCTGCTGTCTCCTCTGCCGTAAGGTCGCCCCAGTACTCGCGGCAGGGGTTTAGGACCATGAGGTTGACCTCTGCGTAGTGCCCGAGCATGTCGAGCAGATCAATGAACATCGGCGGAAGCGAGTTTATGCCGAAGACCGTCACGCGGTAGGGTAAGGCAAGCGACTTCCGTTCCTCATCGTTCTCAAGGCTCTCCATGAACGCGAGAAGGCGCTCGGAGAGGAACACGCTGTTTCTGATCTTCTTCCTTAATCCGCTGATGCTGCCGTTATTTTCAGTGTCATCTTCCTGTATGCCATCCTCAATGCCATCCTCAATGCTCTTCAGTGTCTCGAGGTAGCGCAGGAGGAGAAGCGGTTCCCAGGAGAATCGCCGGAGGAAGCTGCGCCCGCTTTCCGAAAGGCTCCCTGCCGATACTTTTGCCTTCCACTCCTCAGGATCAAGCTTTTCCGCATCGCGCCCGTAGCCGGTGCCGAGCCAGAGGAGGGAAAGGAGCCTGAGAGGCACGTTCTCGGAGCTCAGGGGAGTGCTGTCATCCTTCCCGGCGGAAGAGCCTTCAGAGACGTCTCCAAGCGCCTCGCTGAAGGCGTCATTCCCGAAATACAGGAGGGACTGGTCCGAGGGTGTCATGGCAGCCTCCCTCAGTGTTCTGAGCCAGCCCGGGCGGTAGACAGAATAGTCGTTGAAAAGGCCGGCTGCTGATTCTGCGAGGCCGAAGAGCCTCGCCTCGTCGAATTGATTTTCCGGATCTGACCGATCTTTCCTCAGCACGTAATCCGCAGCAGGCTTCATGCAGACGGAGAACGGGTTCGGCTTTTCAGTGGTTCCCGGCTCGCAGAGCGTCCTGAGGAGCGAGTAGAGCGACCAGGTCATGTTGTCAGGCCTGGTGTACTCGTAGAGGCTGTCTATCCTTCCTCCCTGGTTCGTAAGCTCGTACATGTACTTCCACGGGAGCGCGAATTTCATATTGCAGGCGACGCCGAGCTCTCCCGCAAGGTACTGCCTGAGGTAGTCCTCCATGCCGGGATTCTGAACGAGGAAGATCTCCGGCTCGATTATTCCGGGCTGCGGATCGGCCTTGAGGATCTTCGCTGTAATGGCTGCGAGATCGTCAAGCCTGTCCGAGCTGAAATAGTTCATTTTCATTGTCTTGTTTTTACTGCTCTCGTTCATGTTCTCTCCACAGAGGCTCTCCTGCCAGGCTGCGCAGAGCCCCAGGGGCTCCCGTCCTTGCGCATCATCCGGAGGTGTTTCGCGGCATAGCGGTTTCTCACTATTCTACATCCGGGGCCGGGGTTTTCCTGGGAAAACCTGATTTCAGCTGACTTAAAAGATCTGATCCTGAAAATTTCTCCGGAACGCTGCAGGATGCAGTGTACCTGCTTCATGATTCAATTACATGTCATTTTACGCTGATGCGGCCCGTTATGACATGCGATCTCAAATTGACCACGGATATGCTCTTCCACATTCATCCCAGCGGCAACTAAAATCAGCTGTAAGTGAAAGAGGGCAGAGAGGAGATACACGGAAAAGAAGCGGCGCGGACCTGCGGGCTGGAGCCCGGAAAAAAGACGATGACCGGCAGTGAGTTTATGCCGGTGTGCAAGAAAAGACAGAGCAGAGGATAAAAGAGATGATGATGAGAAGAGATGGCAGCTGTGCAGGGACAAAGGCTGAGGAGAGGAAGGTTTTCGTGTACGGTCACGGGCTGCAGGCAGTCGGTGACGGAAAAAGGAAGGACCGCGGATTTTACGGCCGCGGAAAGTGCCCTTTGAGCGGAGAGCGCTGCCGCTTCTCCGGGAGTCTCGGCAGAAGGGAGTCCGGGGTGTGCTTCTTTGGAGAGTGCCTGACCATGGACATCAGCCTCGGCACAGTGATAAGGGCCCTTGCGCTTCCGGTATTTCTCTTCCTCATCTGATCCGGTGCCAGGCATCTGCTGAGACCGGGCTTCCTGATACGGGAAAAGGCCTCTGCCGTCAGCGGAGGCCTTGCAGTGCTTTGCGTCTGTGAACCGGAACTGAAAAGGCGGCCTGCGGCTTCGAAAAAATTT
>DEHC01000024.1 GCA_002351705.1 Gammaproteobacteria bacterium UBA2810
GGACAAAGTGCTAAAGACAGGGCTCCTTTTGGAGCCTCTTTTTTTATGTTCCATCCAGCAGGTGCTTCCCCGCATCGCCATCCGAACAGCATTTACCTATCTCTCATGGCCAGATTCGCTAATCGCCTCATCCCATAAACGAAAAAAGCCCGCCGTCTCCGGCAGGCCCCTTCCTTCAGCTCTTTGGCTGAACTCTTTCAGCCGTTTACTTTATTCCGAATAGTCTCTTGAGGCTGAACCCCTCGGACTTTTTCTCCTCGCTCTTTCCCTTGGCGCGCCCGAGCTCCTCGATCCTGTTGATAATCTTCGTCGTCGAGCAGCTGTCCTTGAAGCAGAGCACCTTCACCTCTCCGCCGTGCTCAGTCACTTCCTTGTAGCCGGCGATGTCCTCTGGCTTATAGTCGCCGCCCTTAACGAGGATATCTGGAAGGATCCTGCCTATGAGCCTCTGCGGGGTGTCCTCAGTGAACGGAACCACCCAGTCGACGCCGTCGATGCCGGCAAGGACATCCATCCGGTCCTGCAGCGTGTTCACCGGCCTCTCGGGGCCCTTGAGCCTCTTCACCGAGTCATCGGAGTTCACCGCGACAATCAGCCTGTCGCCTAAGGCCCTTGCCTCCCTCAGGTAGGCGATGTGTCCCGGGTGTATGATGTCGAAGCAGCCGTTCGTCATGACGATCCTCTCGCCCCTTGAACGTGCTGCGCTCACGAGGCTCATAAGCCTCTCCTCGTCAACAACGCCGAAGCCCTGCTGCTCGCGGTTGTCGAGGGCGCCCGCAAGCTCGAACTCGCTTACTGTCGACGTTCCAAGCTTACCTACAACAACACCTGCCGCCGCGTTCGAGAGCCGGCAGGCATCCTCCATGGAGGCACCGGCCGCAAGTGACGCGGCGAGGACGCCGATTACCGTGTCGCCGGCGCCCGTCACATCGTAAACCTCGCGCGCCTCGGTCGGGAGGTGCATGAACGTCCCGTCAGGGCGAACCAGCGTCATGCCGTTCTCTGACTGGGTGATTAGGAGTGATCCGAGACTTGCCTTCTTGATGAGGTTCACCGCCCGGTCAAGGAGGTCCTCCTCGTTCTTTGCCTTTCCGGCCGCAAGCTCGAACTCCTTGGTGTTCGGGGTGATGGTCGTGACTCCGCTGTACTTCGTGAAGTCGTCGCTCTTGGGGTCAACAAGGAGAGGGATATTCCTCTCCTTTGCCTTCGCGATGAGCTCCTGGATTTTCACCAGCGCGCCCTTCGCGTAGTCGGAGAACACCACCGCCCCGGCGCCCTCGAGGGCCTTCCCGAATATATCCGCGAGCTCGTCCAGCCCTTCCTGGTGGAACTGCTCCTCGAAGTCGATCCGGAGGAGCTGCTGGTGGCGGCTCAGGATTCTGAGCTTGGTTACCGTCGGGCTGCCCTTCACCGTGACGAAGCGGCACTCGACGCCCTTCTTCTCGAGGAGTGACTTCAGCTCATCGCGCTCCGCGTCCTCGCCGGTGAGGCCGATAAGGACCGCCTTAGCGCCGAGCGATGCGATGTTGAGCGCAACGTTCGCCGCCCCGCCGGGGCGCGACTCCCTGTGGTCAATCCTCACGACGGGAACAGGCGCCTCCGGCGAGATGCGCAGGGCCGGACCCGCGAAATAGCGGTCAAGCATCACGTCTCCGATGACAACCACCGTGGCCTTGGAATAATCAGGTACTGAAAGCATCGCGTTCTCCTCGGTTTTTCTGAAATTATACCGCCCGGACGCCGGGATACCTATATAATTGCCTGAATAATGCGATCCATGCGGGGCGATGCAATATAATCGCCTGATAACCAAGCGGAGGAGGATAAACATGTACAACCGGGAAAACCTTCCTGAAGCGAACGTCTGGTCACCCAAATACCTCCCCGCGCACCTCTCGCTCCTCCTCCTCCGCGCCATCGTGGCGCTCCCCGATCCCTGCATCAGGGCCGCAGGCTCGGCGCTCGGCTTTATCGCCTTCCACCTCCTCAAAAAGAGGGTGTTCATCACGAGGCGCAACCTTGAGATCTGCTACCCGGAACTTTCTTCTGAGGAGCGCGAGAAGCTTGTGAGGAAGCACTTCCATTCGGTCGGCATGGGCATACTCGAGACCGGCATGGCTTGGTTCTGGTCAAAGGAGAGGTTCAAGAAGCATATCGTCATCGATGACGAGAGCCTGAGGAACATCGAGGAGGCGAAGAAGTCCGGGAAGGGAACCATCGTCCTCACTGCGCATTTCATGCACCTCGAGATCATGGCCCGCGCCTACGGCGAGATTTACCCCGGGGTCGGCGTCTACAAGCCGAACCGCAACCCGGTCTTTGAGCGGGCGCAGATTGTGGGGCGCACCTGGGAGAACATCGGGCTCGTCACGAACCACGACATCAAGGGCATGATCAAGGCCCTGCGCGAGGGTCACTCGCTCTGGTACGCGGGCGATCAGGACTACCGCACCAAGTCGCGCGTGTTCGTCCCGTTCTTCGGCTTCAAATGCCTCACGGTAACGGGCATCACGACGCTCTGCAAGGTGAGGAACGCTCAGGCGGTCCTGAGCTACACCATCAGGGATGACAGCACCTTCACCTGGCACCTTTACGCGACTCCCGCCCTCCCCGAGTTCCCGTCGACTCCCGAGGAGGACTGCGCCCGCTACAACAGGCTAATCGAGGACGCGATCAGGAAGGCACCGGAGCAGTACATGTGGCTCCACAAGCGCTTCGCGACGAGGCCCGATCCATCGATGAAGAACGTCTACGACGCAGACTACCGCTCCGGAGAGGACGAATAGCCGGCAGGTACCCGGAGGCATCACAGAAGAGCACTGGAATTCTCACTGATTCCCGCTGCCCTGCCCGCCGCTTGCCTGATCAGGCTGCCGCAGACAAAAAAATCCCGCAGAACCTCAGGATCCTGCGGGATTTTTCTTTCCGGGAACTATGGCATTATCTCTGCGGCATCACGCACTTGTGCTGCACAGCGTACTGCTCGCCGAGGTTCTGCGCGATGTTCCTGTCGCTGTCGCCCATCTTCTGCTGAACCTCAAGCTTCTTCTCCATGGAGTCGCTGTAGTTGCAGCGGGATACGGCGTAGTACCATGCATAAGCGTTGATGAGCTGATCCTTGACCTCGGTCTCGTAGATTGCCGCGAGGCGGTACTGCGCATCAGGAATGCCGGCCTTCGCGGCCTCCAGGAGGAGCTCGATGGCACGGTCAACGTCCTTCTTGCCATTGCCGCCCGTAAGCGCGTTGAGCCCGAGGATATAGGCAGCCTTGGGTGATCCCGCGTTGTAGGCGGAGGTCAGGTACTCGAAGCCCTTCTTCCTGTCAGCCTCGATGCCCTTCCCGTCAAGGTAGACCATGCCGAGATCATACTGCGCGTCGACCACCCCGGCCTCTGCTGCCTTTTTGAGCCAGCTGAGGTACTTCGAGGGATCCTTCGAGACTCCGTCGCCGTCGCGGTAGCGGATGGCGATGAGGTACTCCGCGTCGCCGTTGTTCTCGGAGGCGGCCTTCTCAAGCCACTGGGCGGCCTTCACCGGATCCTTCTCGACGCCGAAGCCGAACATGTAGGCCTTGCCCACGAGGACGTACGCGTCAACAATGCCGTGCGAGGCGGCGTTGAGGTACTGCTCGAAGGCGTCCTTCTTGCTCATGGTGACGCCGCGGCCCTGGGAGTACATCTGTCCGAGGGAGAACATCGCCTCGCCGATATCGCCGTTCGCGGCCTTGATGTACCAGGCTGAGGCGGTCTCGTCGTTCTCCTTCACGCCCTTCCCGGTCTCGAACATCTTGCCGAGCTTGTAGGCCGCGAGGTAGACGCCGTTCTGCGCCGCGTCGGTGTAGCTCTTCACCGCTGCGTCATAGTCCTGCTTCACGTTGGCGCCGCTTGCGTACTCGTCGCCGAGCTCAAGGAGCGCATAGGGCTGCCCGAGCTGTGCGGCGCTCTGCAGCGTCTCGATGTAGGACTGCATGTTCTTCTCGGTTCCGATCCCGTCGCGGTAGAGGTAGGCAAGCTTCAGCTTGGCCGCGGCAACGCCGTTGTCGGCCGCGGTCTTGATGAGATCGAAGCCGCGCTTGTCGTCATGCTGGCTGAACTTCTTGTCGAGGAGCACGAGCCCCGCGAAATAGTCGGAATCCACTGATCCGTGCTTCGAGGCGCTCGAGAGGAACTTGTAAGCCATGTCGAGGTCCTGCTCGGTGGCCTCGCCCTCATAGTACATGCGGCCGAGGAGCTCCTCGGAGACATAGTTGCCTGACGCTGCGGGAACCGCGAGCAGGCTGAATGCCTTGCGCCTGTCCTTGGGCGCGCCCTTTCCGGAGTAGTACATCGAGCCCAGGATTTCCTGGGCCTTCTCCGAATGATCCTCAACCGCGTCAGTGCAGGCCTGGAAGGCGGTCTGGTAATCGCTGTTCCTGTAGGCATCAACGCACTTGCTCTCGGCGCCGCCGCATCCTGAGAGCACTGAAGAGCACGCCGCAGCTGCGGCAATCAAGCAGACTAAGACACTCTTATTCATCGCTGAAGAGAACGGTTGTCCGTTCCTCATCCCCCTCTGTCATATCCGGCACCCTGGCGCCGCCTGCGGCATGCGCCATGATGCCGGAGTCATCCGGCAAAAAAAAACACTTTTCACGGTCAAGTTTACCACAACCTGCCCCTGCACTGAGAGCAGGAGCGGATAAATTCATGAAATCAAAGGGTTAGATGCAAACCGGTGCCTACCCCAGGATCTTCTGCCAGAGCGCTGTAACCTTTGCCCTCTCGGGTACGAGCACCGTATCGGCGACAATCCTCGGCAGCCCCCTGAGGCTCTGCCGGTGCGCCTCGTTCCTGATGCTGATATAGGCGCTCTTGAGATTCGCGGCGTCCTCTTTGGTGAGTATGCCGCAGGCGACCGCCGAGTCGAAGATCCTGATGTTGTCGCTCCAGACGGCCATCTCGTGGTGCTGACTGGCGTAGCGGAGCACGAGGTACTGCGCGATGAACTCGATATCGGTCATGCACCCCGGGCTCTGCTTGAGGTCAACCTGGCCCTTCCCGCCCCTGATGAGCGAGGCGCGCATCTTCTCGCGCATGCTGACGACGTCGTCGCGGAGCTTCTCGGGATCCCTGGCGGAGGTGAGGACCTCTGTCCTGATCCTCGAGAACTCCTCCCGGAGGTGCTCCTCGCCGAACACCGGGCGGGCCCGGACGAGCGCCTGGTGCTCCCAGGTCCAGGCGCTGTTCTTCTGGTAGAGCTCAAAGGCATGGAAGGTCGAGACCAGAAGCCCCGACTCGCCGTCCGGGCGGAGCCTCGTGTCGATGTCATAGAGGACGCCGGAGCTCATCCTGGTGTTGAAGAGCATCAGGATCTTCTGCGCGACCTTGGAGTAGAACTGCCTGACGGATACCGGCTTCGCGCCGTCGGTCATCTCGTCGCCCTCGTTCTCCTCGTGGAGGAACACCAGATCAAGGTCCGAGGTGTAGCCGAGCTCGATGCCGCCGAGCTTCCCGTAGGCGATTACGGCAAAGCCCCTCTCGCCGGTCTCGCGGGCCTTTTTCGGCATGCCGTGCCTTGCCGTTACCATGTTCCAGGCGATGACCGTGACCTCGGATATGATCGCCTCCGCAACAGCCGTCAGGTAGTCGCTCACCTTCATGAGGGGGAGCGCGTCGGCGATGTCGCAGGACGAGATCCTGAGGAGCTGGATCTGCTTGAACTCGCGCATGGCGTTCATCTGCTGCTCGGTGTCGTCCGTCGGCACGCGCATCAGGAACTCGCGCAGAGCCGGCGCGATGTCATTAAGAGGCATCAGCTGGTAGAGGCTCTCCGGGATCATGAGCTCGTCAAGGAGGATAGGGTGCTCGCAGAACTGGTTCACCACATTCTCCGAGGCGCTCGAGAGGCGCATCATCTGATCAAGCACGTCGCTTCTCTCGAGGAGGAGCTGCAGGTAGGTGGTGCGGGTCATGATCTTCTTGATGAAGGTCTTCATCCTCACGAAGAGCTCCACCGGGTTGTCATAGGTGACGACGCGGTCAAAGATCTTCGGCATGAGCTGATTCAATGTCTCGCGCCCTACGGGCCCTATCGCGCGCCGCCCGGCCTCCTCGCGGAACTCCGTGATTTCCTTCGCGAGCGCCTCCGCGGACTCCTCAGTCATGCGGGGGAACTCGGCGATCATCGGGGCGATCTCGGTATCCTTGAGGTTCGTGCCCCACACGTCGCCCCAGAGCTCGCGGACCTCGTCGTCATCGCTGTCCGGATCGCGGACGATTTCCTTGAACTCGGAGTGGATGCAGTCCATCGACTCCTGGAGCCTCGCGATGAAGCCGTCGAGATCAAGCCCGAGCGCCGAGAGCAGCCTCTCGTTGTCGAGCTCGTTGTCGGGGAGCGTCTGGGTCTGCCGGTCAGCGATCTCCTGGAGGATGTTCTCCACGTGGCGGAGGAAGAGGTAGCTCTCGAGGAGCTTCGAGACGGTCTTCTGCGGGATGAAGCCGAGGTTCCCGAGGGCCTTCAGCGCGTCAGGAAGGTGATGGTGGACAAGATCCTTCTCGCGCCCGCCCCTCATGAGCTGGAACACCTGGGTGAGGAACTCGACCTCCCTGATGCCGCCCGCGCCGAGCTTGATGTTGTTCTTCAGGCCGCGGCGCCTCACCTCGGCCTCGATCATGGTCTTCATCTTGCGGAGCGAGTCGATCGCGCCGTAGTCAAGGTAGACGCGGTAGATGAACGGGCGGAGCATCTCCTCGAGCTCGGCCGCATACTTGTCATGCGGCCCGAGCACGCGGGCCTTCACCATGGCGTAGCGCTCCCAGCTCCTGCCGTGCTTCTGGTAGTAGTCCTCCATCGCGGCGAAGCTCACCGCGAGATAGCCGGTCTCGCCGAACGGGCGGAGCCGCATGTCGACGCGGAAGACCATGCCGTCAGCGGTGAGGTTCTGCAGGGACGCGATGAGGCTCTGCCCCAGCCTGATGAAGAAGGCCTGGTTGGTGATCTCGCGGCGCGGCCCCGCGGCTGTTCCGTTCCTCGGGAAGCAGAAGATAAGGTCAACGTCAGAGGAGAAGTTGAGCTCGTGCCCGCCGAGCTTTCCCATGCCCATCACGAGCATCGGCTGCGGGTTGCCCTCCTTGTCCTTCGGGGTGCCGAGCTTCTCGCAGAGATCCCGGTAGAGCCAGTCGCGGGCGCAGACTATGGTCTTCTCTGCGATCGCGGAGAGCTCGCGGAAGTTCTCCTCCATGTCGGATCTGCCCGCGAGCTCGCGCCAGGCGACCGTCATCATCTGCCGGCGCCTGAAGACGCGGAGCGCCTTGTTGAAGGAGTCCTCGTCAGAAGACGCGGAGACCTCGGCGAGCCTCCGGTCATACTCGTCGGAGCGCACCGGACGGTCATAGAGGCCGCTCCTGATAATGTACCGGAGCCCCTCCGGATCGAACTTCGCAGACTCAAAGAAAAAGTCGGAGAGGGCCGCCACTGCGGCAATCTCGCTTATGAGGCTCTCGGGAACCTGAAGGTCCCCGAGCAGGGACACGACCGTCGCGCGGCGTTCATCGGCGAGCTTGCTGACAGCTGGTGTAAGTTTCATTGTTTCCTCCGCGGCGGCTTCAGCCCGGGCACGCCTTCCGACAGGCGGCACCTGCCGCCCGGGCTCTCAACTGCAGAGCGCTGACGCGGCCCTTGGGGCCGCAGTGATGTGATGAATTTGCTGACTCAGTGTCTCTTTCTCAGGACCACCTTGAGATCCGGCCCGATGACCGAGGTGTTCTCGATCTCGTATGAGGGAGCGTCCTCGAGACGGTAGTACTCGGGGAGCTCGGCGAGCGGCCTGCTCTTGGAGCCGAGGAAGGTCGGGGCCATGTAGAGGATGATCTCGTCCGCGAGGTTCGCCTCGATGAGCGCTCCCGCGAAATGCCCGCCTGCCTCAATCCAGAGGTCGTTGATCTCTCGCCTCCCGAGCTCTCTCATGACAGTCGCGAGCTGCAGCTGCCCGGATCCCGGGAAGAGGATCTCGGAGGCGCCCTCCGGGCACTCGCCCTTCTCGCGGCGGAGAAGGAGGACAGGAGACTTCACGCTGAATACCGCCTTGTCCCCTGTGACGCGCGAGCGCGAGTCAACGATTACCCTCACGGGCTGCCTCACGTCCTCGGGCCTGAGCACTGACTGCACCTCGAGCGGCAGCTCGTTCCAGCGGACGCTGAGCGTGGGGTTGTCCACCTTCAGGGTCTCGGATGTCGACATGATGGCTGAGCTCATCGCGCGGTAGCGCTGCACGTCAGAGCGCGATGACGATGAGGTGATCCAGTGGCTCACGCCGTTGTTGAGCGCGGTCCTGCCGTCGATGCTGATGCCGAGCTTGAGCCTCACATAGGGGCGTCCGGTCCTCATGCGCTGCAGGAAGCCGCGGTTCAGGGCCTCTGCCTCGTCCGAGAGGAGCCCGGTGTCGGCCTCGATTCCGGCCTCGCGGAGCATCGCGATGCCCTTCCCCGAGACCTTGGGGTTCGGATCGACCATCGCGGCGACGACGCGGGAGACGCCGGCCTTGATAAGGGCCTCGGCGCAGGGAGGCGTCCTTCCGTAGTGCGAGCAGGGCTCGAGGGTGACATAGGCGGTGGCGCCCTTCGCCTTCTCCCCGGCCTCACGGAGCGCGTAAACCTCGGCGTGGGGCTCCCCGGCCTTCCGGTGCCAGCCTTTTCCGACAATTTCGCCGTTTTTCACGATGACCGCGCCTACCGCAGGGTTGGGCGACACGGTGTAAAGACCGCGCTCCGCGAGGCGGAGTGCCTCGCGCATGTAATGCTCATCCTCGCTTCTGAAAGACATCTTGACTGCTCCGTCCTTGCTCAGTACTTCCTGCCAGGGCCTGCCGCCCGGACTCTTATGCAATTCTCTTCATGAATTTATTTGTCTGAGGAGCCCTTAGCCCCGCCTGCCTTCTCGGCCTTCTCGCGCTCCTCCTGCTGCCTGGCGAGCTTCTCCAGGGTATCGTTGAAGTCGTGGATATCCTTGAAGCTCCGGTAGACGGAGGCGAACCTGATGTAGGCGACCGGATCCAGCTCCTTGAGTGACTCCATCACGAAGTCGCCGATGACCGACGAGGGGATCTCGCGCTCGCCCGTGCCCCTGATGCGGAGCTTGAGCTGCATCAGCGCGCGCTCGATGTCCTCTACGCTCACCGGGCGCTTGTGCAGGGCCTCCATGAAGCCGCCGCGGATCTTCTCGTCGCTGAAGGGCTCTCGGCTGCCGTCCTTCTTTATGACCTTGGGCATCACAAGCTCGGCCGTCTCGAACGTGGTGAACCGCTCACGGCAGCTCAGGCATTCACGGCGTCTTCTGACTCCGTTGCCGTCAGCGGCAAGTCTTGAGTCTATAACCTTCGTGTCAGGGGCTCCGCAGAACGGGCATTTCATGGCACACCTCTCATCAGCGCGGCTCTGGCCGCTCCATTACGGCAGGTGCCCTCAGAGGACACCTATCCTGATGATTATATCCTTAAACCTGCCGTATTCTCTGATTTTTTTGAGGCGGCCCGCAAAAAGGTGCGGGGCCGTTCACGCGGTCATCCCCTGAGGAGAGCGTCACGGATGCCGCAGTATCCTGAGAGGACGGATGCGCGGCGTAGGTCTGTGCATCTCCTGCTGATTTGCCTGGGCAGCACCGCTCCGGACCTGAGGCTCCGGCCCCTAGTATTATGTAACACGCGTTA
>DEHC01000017.1 GCA_002351705.1 Gammaproteobacteria bacterium UBA2810
TTGCCGGGCTGGCGGAAACAGTCTCTCCGGGACTCAGCTTCTGCCTGCGGCAAGATACCTTTTCGCGGCCTCGGGATCCCTGAGTACTCCCTCAAGGATGGCGGAAAGAGCAGCCTCGCCTCCGAGCCTCTCCGCCTCCTCCATTGCCTCCGGTGAGAGAGTGACAGTGATTCCGGCAGCATCGCCGCTGCCTGAGGCTCTGGACACGCTGGCCTCCGCCTCGTCAAGCATCCTCTTTTCCTCTCCGGTCAGCTGGTGATCCGGATCCAGGTTGTATCTGATTGCGCTGTCGCTCACGGTATGTCCTCCGGGAATATTCGCCGCCGCACAGCCTCAAGAGAGGATCTGCTGCGGCCTGACCCGGATATTTTACCTGAGAGATGACGTCCCTGTTATGCCTTATATCGCGAAATCTGCTCACAGAGCCGCAGGATCCTGTTCCAGCGGCGGAATTCTGCTGTTTTTCCGGCGCTCCCCACACCTGAGGGCGGGTGAAGGGCTTCCTTAAAACAGGTAGAATCTCTAGAATGCCCCGGGCATGAGCTCTTCATCCAGAGACCCGGGGCCTCACTCGTCCAGCCGTCTGTCCGGAGATCCTATGCGCCTCACGAAATGTTCCCTTGCACTCGCCTCCATCCTGATGAGTTTCAGTTCATTCTCTGACGACTGCTTCACCCATGATGATTCAAAAATAGGCACCGATGATGCCTACACGAAGTCGTTCATGGAGTCGTGCCTTGCCCATCAGGATGATCCGGTGGCGCAGCTAAATCTCGGCATCCTCTATTACAACGGGCACGGAGTGGACAGAAATTACGGCGAGGCGCTGAAGTGGCTCAGGAAGGGGGCTGAGGGCGGCAGTGCGCAGTCGGCCTATGTCCTCGGCCTCATGTACCTGAACGGGCAGGGCGTTGAGGCAGACGCGGGGGAGGCAGTCAGGTGGCAGAGAAAAGGCGTTGAGCTCGGGAGCCCTAAGTCCATGCTGGAGCTCGGCACCTATACCCTTCTCGGGCAGAACGGAATTAAGAGGAATGTCACGGAAGGGCTGAGGCTCATAAAGCAGGCCGGAGAGCAGGGCCTCGCTGATGCCCAGAACTATCTCGGCTACCTGTACGCAAAGGGCGAGGATGCCGAGCAGGATCTGGCGAAGGCGGTCATCTGGTACCGGAAGGCTGCGGATCAGGGAGATGCCATGGGACTCTACAACACCGGCATCTTCTACAGGGACGGCACAGGGGTGAAGCAGGACTGGGTGCTTGCGGTGAGGTTCTTTGAGAAGTCCGCTGCCCAGGCATACGGCCCGGCCCTTACAGCGCTCGGTGAGCTCTACTGTGAGGGAAACGGGGTAAGCCGCGACTATATGCAGGCCGCGGAGCTCTTAAGCGAGGCGGCGGATCTCGGTGAGTCCGGTGCCATGTACGATCTCGGGCTCCTTTACTCAGAGGGAAACGGCGTGCGGAAGGACATTGAGAAGGGCATTGATCTCTTCAGGCAGGCTGCCGCTCTCGGAAATGACGATGCCGCTCGTGAGATCGCGCTCATGTATGATACCGGGAGGCCCGGGAAAAAGGATCCGAAGGAGGCTCTCTCCTGGTACATGAAGTCAGCAGAGCTCGGGAATGCCGCCTCGGCGAACAATGCCGGCACGATGTATATGAACGGCGAGGGCACGGAGAAGAATTATGCCGAGGCGCTCAGATGGTTCCTGAAGGCGGCGGAAGGGGGCGATCGCGACGCGCTGCAGAACCTCGGGGTCATCTACTACACGGGAAACGGTGCGGAGAAGGACATGGGGAAGGCCGCCGGGTATTTCGCCGAGGCGGCGAAGCTCGGCAATATCCAGGCGCAGTACAACCTCGGGATTATGTACCGGGACGGCGAGGGCGTCGCGAAGAACCTGAATGCCGCGGCAAAGCTTTTCAGCGAGGCATGCACGGCAGGCTATCAGGACGCATGCCGCGAGCTCGGCGAGGGGCGGCCGGAATAGTCCCGTGAGACCGTGAGGCAGAGGCATTAACGCTCTCAGGCGCTGTGCCTCTTCTCCTGATTTCCGTCATCCTCCCCGGCCTTCCTCCGGTTCTCCTCCCTCGCGACGGTCAGCATCAGCTTTAGGCGGTTGAGCTGGTTCACCTCGGACGAGCCGGAGTCGCAGTCAATCGGGACGATGTTCGCGCCGGGGTAGGACTCCCTCAGCAGGTGGATGACGCCTTTCCCGGTGATGTGGTTCGGCAGGCAGCCGAAGGGCTGCAGGCAGACGATGTTCATGACGCCGCTGTCTATCAGCTTCACCATCTCCGCAGTGAGGAACCAGCCCTCGCCCGCCATGTTGCCGAGCGAGACGTGGCGCGAGGCGAGCCTCATCATCTCATAGATGGTGCAGGGCGCCTCAAAGCGGCTGCTTTTCTCAAGGGCCTTCTTCGCGGGCTTCCTGAAGTACTCCAGCACCGAGATGAAGATCTTCGAGGCGATTTTCGCGCTGAGCTTCCCGTCCAGCAGATCGTGCCTGATGATGTTGTCGCAGGCGAGGTAGAGGAAGAAGTCGGTGAAGAGCGGCATGATGACCTCGGCGCCCTCTCCCTCAAGCTCCTCCTCGAGGTGGTTGTTCGCGAGCGGATGGTACTTGACGAGTATTTCGCCGACCACGCCGACGCGGGGCTTCCTCGGGATGTCCCGGAGCGGCATCGCGTCAAAGGCCGCGACCATCTCCCGGATGGTGCGGCGGTACTCCCGTCCGCTTCCTCCCTCGATGGCCTTCCGGCAGATCTCAAGCCAGTGATCGAACATGCGCCTCGCGTCACCCGGGTTCTTCTCGTAGGGGAGCACGCGGTTGCGGCAGGTCATGAGGGTGTCGGCGAGGACCGAGGCCTTCGCGGCGTCGCAGAGCATCGGCATGGTCATCCTGAAGGCGTCGGTCTCGATGCCGTGGAAGGCGAAGACCGGGACCTGCGGGAAGCCGGCGGCCGCGAGGGCCCTCCGGAGCACCGCCATGTAGTTGGTGGCGCGGCAGGCGCCGCAGGTCTGGAAGAGCATGATCGAGGTGTTGTCGGGATCATTCTTCCCGGACCTGAGCTCGGCGAGGAGCTGCCCGATGATGACGATGGCGGGGTAGCACATGTCGTTGTTGACATACTCGAGCCCCACGTCGATGTCCTTCCTCTCCGGGGTCGGCGGTATTACCACCCGGTAGCCGTACTTCCGGAGCACGGTCTCGAAGAGCGCGAAATGGATGGGCGCGAGCTGCGGGGCAAGTATGGTGTGCTGAGCCTTGCACTCCCTCGTGAAGCGCGGCCGGTCGGTGAATCCCTCTGGCTCGAACGCGGGCGGCTGCCTGCGGGCGAGCGCCGCGAGGAGCGAGCGCAGGCGGATGCGCGCCGCGCCTAGGTTCGAGACCTCGTCGAGCTTCAGCATGGTGTAGATGCGCCAGTGATCCTCAAGGACCGATCTCACCTGGTCGGTGGTTATGGCGTCAAGACCGCAGCCGAACGAGGATAGCTGTATAAGTGTGACGTCTGGGTTCTCCGCAGCGAACTCGGCGGCGTGGTAGAGGCGGGCGTGGTAGCTCCACTGGTTCACGAGGCCCTGCCTCTCCTCCCTTACCCTCATGCCGCGGACCGCGTCCTCGGAGATTATCGAGAGGCCGTAGGAGGAGATCATCTCGGGGATGCCGTGGTTGATCTCCGGATCGATATGGTAGGGGCGCCCCGCGAGGAGGATGATGTGGCGGCCCTCCCTCCGCGCCCGGTCTATGATGAGCTGTCCCTGCTCCATGACGTCGCGCTTGTAGCGGTCAAGCTCCTTATAGGCCTCCCTCACCGCACTGTCGATGTCGCTCTCCCTGAGCCCCTCGTCAGAGAGCGCGGCCCTGAGCCTCTTTGCCATGCTCTTCTCGTCGTTGATGGGGAGGAAAGGCTCCATGAATTTAACGCCTTTCTCCCTTATGACGTCCATGTTGGAGCGGATGTTCTCCGGGCAGGAGGCGACGACCGGGCAGTTGTAGGTGTTGTCGAGGTGGATGAACTCGTCGTTCCGGTTCATGACGATGCAGGGATAGAAAATCTTCCTCACGCCCTTCTCAATGAGGTTCATGATATGCCCGTGCGCGAGCTTCGCCGGGTAGCACAGGGAGTCAGAGGGCACTGTCGCCATGCCGGAGTAATAGAGCGCCGCCGATGACCGGTCGGAGAGCACCACCTCGTAGCCGAGTTTCGTGAAGAGGGTGAACCAGAAGGGGTAGTCCTCGTACATGTTGAGGACCCGCGGGATGCCGATTTTCCCGTGCGGGGCGCTCGCGAGCGGCTCATAGCCGAAGAGCCTTTCGTACTTGTAGCAGTAAATATCGTTCTCGTCAGTGGCGCTCGGCCGGCCGCCTATCCCCTTCTCGCAGCGGTTCCCGGTGAAGTAGCGCCCGCCGTCCGCGAAGCGGAGCATGGTTATCGCGCAGCTGTTGCCGCATTTCCGGCAGCGGTAGGTGCCCGTCCTTGCGGAAAAGCCCGTGAGGCTCTCCGCGCCGAGGAGCGTTGAGGTCCCCTTCGAGCGCTCCCTTGCGAGCAGCGCCGCTCCGTAGGCGCCCATGAGCCCCGCGAGATCCGGCCTGATGACATCGAGACCCAGGGTCTTCTCCATGGCGCGGAGCACCGCGTCATTGAGGAAGGTGCCGCCCTGGACGACGACTCTCTTGCCGAGTGTGCTCACGTCGCGCAGCTGCATGACCTTGAAGAGGGCATTCCTGATGACTGATATGGCGATGCCGGCGGAGATGTCCGCGACGTCAGCGCCTTCCTTCTGCGCCTGCTTGACGCGGGAGTTCATGAACACCGTGCAGCGGGTGCCTAGGTCAACAGGCGCGCGGGACTTTACGGCGAGGGCGGCGAATTCCGCGACGCCCATGCCGAGCGACTTCGCGAAGGTCTCGATGAAGGAGCCGCAGCCTGCCGAGCAGGCCTCGTTCAAAGTGATGCCGCCGATGACGCCGTCCTTCACGAAGAAGCACTTCATGTCCTGCCCGCCGATGTCCATGACGAATGAGACGTCAGGGCAGAACTCGCGGGCGGCGCGGAGGTGGGCGAAGGTCTCGACCTCGCCGGTGTCGGCGTGCAGCGCGGCGCGCACCAGGTCCTCGCCGTAGCCCGTCGAGCAGCAGCCGGCTATGGTGACGCCATCGGGGAGCAGGGAGTAGAGCTTCCGGAGCTCCGCAATTACGGTGCCGAGCGGCGCGCCCCGGTTGCTCTGGTAGTCTGTATAGAGGAGCTCGCCTCCCGCGCTCACCGCAGCGAGCTTCGTGGTCGTCGAGCCCGCGTCTATGCCGATGTAAAGCCCGCCTTTGTACCCCTCGAGGCTTCCGCGCCTTACCTTGTGGAGATCATGGCGGGCCCTGAACTCAAGGTACTCCTCATCGGATCTGAAGAGCGCGAGATCGGGCGAGCCCGCGCCGTGCCCGCCGAGCGCGGCGGCCTTCCCAAGGAGCCTTTCGAGCTCAGGGACCGTCGTGAGCCTTGCGCTCTCAGAGTATGCCGCGCCTGCCGCCACAAAATAGTTGGCATTCTTTACCTCTACCACCTCGTCCTCGCTCAGCTTCAGCGTCTCGATGAAGCGCTTCCTGAGCTCGGGGAGGAAATGCAGGGGCCCGCCGAGGAACGCGACGTGGCCTTTGATCGGGCGGCCCTGGGCGAGGTTGCCGATGGTCTGGTTCACGACGGCCTGGAAGACGGAGAGCGCGATGTCCTCGCGGCTCACGCCGGTGTTCATCAGGGACTGCACGTCGGTCTTCGCGAACACGCCGCAGCGCGAGGCGATGGTATGGATCTCCTTTCCCTTCGCGGCAAGGTCATTGAGCCCCTTCGCGTCGGTCGAGAGCAGGATGGCCATCTGGTCGATGAACGAGCCGGTGCCGCCGGCGCAGGCGCCGTTCATGCGCTGCTCCATGGTGCCCCGGAAATAGGTGATCTTGGCGTCCTCGCCGCCGAGCTCCACGGCGGTGTCGGTCTCCGGGATGAGCTTCCTCACTGCGGCCGCGCAGGCGATGACCTCCTGCTCGAAGGGAAGCCCGGACTTCTCGGCAAGGCCCATGGCAGAGGAGCCGGTCAGCGCGAAATAGAACTGTCTGTCTCCGGCATGCTCCCTGATGTATCCGAGGTTGCGCTTGAGGGATTTGACGGTTTCGGAGAGATGGCGCTCGTAGGACTTGAAGATGACGGTCCCGTCACCTTTGAGGATGATGGTCTTGATGGTGGTCGAGCCGATGTCGACGCCTACTCTGAGAAACTGTGACTCTTCTGCCATTGTGCGATTCTGTGCCTGCCGCCCGATCACTGCGGCCGGAAAAAACAGCGATACTCCGGATCGAAGGAGCAATTTTTGTGATTTTAATCCCATTCCGGCGGATTTGCCAACAGCAGTGTACGTATATTAATGTCCATGCAGGCAGGGCGCCTGAGGCCCGTGGCGGATTGCGCAGGATGGATGATTCTGAGAGAATCGTACAGCAGTCAGGCGGCAGTAAGGAGTGCGGGCAGTGCTTTATCACGTTGCGTCATTCCCGGACGGAACAGAGATCTCGTACTCTGAGATTCTCAAGCGCGGATCAGGCGGTGAGGAGCTCCGCATCTTCATCGAGCGCTGGGACGAGGGGATCAGGGACTTTGACACACTGTAGTTCTTCCTCCCGTCGCTCAGAATAAAGAAGGGTCAATCATTTTTTC
>DEHC01000050.1 GCA_002351705.1 Gammaproteobacteria bacterium UBA2810
CATGCCGAGCACACAAAAAAAGAAGGAGGGCACCGGGCCTTCCTTCTTTCATTCAATCACCGTCTGACTTTGTCAGTCAGGGGCTGGCTTCTCAGAGGCGCTCCTCAAGCCAGGGCGCAACCTGGGAGAGAGCGTGATCGAGGTTCTCGGGCCTGCTGCCGCCTGCCCTTGCGAGCTCAGGCTTGCCGCCGCCCTTGCCGCCGACAAGGCCGGCGGGAACGTTGACGAGCTCACCTGCCTTGACAGAGCCTGTGAGGTCCTTGGTGACAGCCGCAATCAGGCTGACCTTGCCGTCCTCGGCGCTGCCGAGGACAACGATTCCGGACTGGAGGCGGTTCCTCAGGTCATCACACATGGTGCGCAGTCCTGCCCCGTCAACGCCGTCAACCCTTGCGACAATGACCTTCCTGCCGTTGATCTCGACAATCCTGTCCATCAGCTTGCCTGCCATGTCGGCTGCGAGCTCCTCCTTGAGGCGGCGGATCTCGTGCTCGAGATCGGAGATGCGCTTCTCGGCCTGCTCGGCGTGCTCGGCAAGGCCTGCGGCGTCGCTCTTAAGGGCAGCGCAGGCAGCCTTGACGGTCCTGTCGGTCTCAATCACGGACTCGACAGCGGTGCGCCCGGTCACAGCCTCGATACGGCGGACGCCGGCGGAGATGCCTGACTCGGAGAGGATCCTGAAGTAGCCTATGCGGCCGGTGCTCTTCTCGTGCGTTCCGCCGCAGAGCTCGCTGGAGTAGTCACCCATGGTGACGACCCTGACGACGTCGCCGTACTTTTCTCCAAAGAGCGCCATTGCTCCGCTCTTCTTAGCCTCCTCAAGAGGCATTTCCTTCGTCTGAACCTGGACATCGGCGCGTATTGCTTCGTTAACAAGGCGTTCTACCTCCGCAAGTTCCTCAGGCTTTACAGCCTCGGTATGAGAGAAGTCAAAGCGCAGGCGCTCGCCGTCCACGTAGGATCCCTTCTGTGCGACATCCTTTCCGAGTACCTTCTGCAGCGCGTACTGGAGCAGGTGGGTTCCGGAATGGTTTGCCTCGATGTCAGCCCTGCGGGCTGCGTCAACCTCTGCGGTGACGGTGTCACCGACCTTAAGGCTGCCGCCCTCGAGGTGTCCGACAAGGCCGGTCGCGATGCCGCTCAGAATTACGGAGTTCCTGACCTCGAATTTAAGATCGCCGGCAGTTACCGTACCGGTGTCGCCGACCTGGCCGCCCTTCTCGCCGTAGAACGGGGTGCGGTCAAGAATGATGACGCCGTCCTCGCCGGAGGCAAGGCTGTCGACGGACTGGTCAGCGCTGTTGAATACCTGGATGACCTTTGCCTCGTTCCTGAGGGTGTCATAGCCGGTGAACTCGCTCGCGCTCTTCGCGACGAGCCCCTTCTTGTTGTAGTCAACCGCGAAGTTCGAGGCCTCCTTGGCCCTGGCCTTCTGCTTGGCCATCTCACGGTCAAACGCGTCGGTGTCGATGGTGTAGCCCCTGTCGCGGACAACGTCTGCGGTGAGGTCTGCGGGGAAGCCGTAGGTGTCATAGAGCTTGAAGACGAGGTCACCCGGAAGGACCCTGGAGTCACCGAGGGTCTTCAGCGATGACTCAAGGAGCGAGAGTCCCCTGTCGAGGGTCCTCGAGAACTGCTCCTCCTCGGTCTTCAGCACCTTCTCGATGATCTTCTCCTGGGAGACGAGCTCGGGATAGGCGTCGCCCATCAGGCGTACGAGGGACGGAACCAGCTTGTAGAAGAAGGTGTCCTCCATGCCGAGCTTCCTTCCGTGGCGCACTGCGCGGCGGATGATGCGGCGGAGCACATAGCCGCGGCCCTCGTTAGAGGGGGCGACGCCGTCAGCGATGAGGAACGAGCAGGAGCGGATATGGTCGGCGATGACGCGGAGAGACTTGTTGGTCAGATCCTTGTCATAGTGAACGACAGCAGCCGTATCCTTGATGAGTTCCCTGAAGAGGTCGATGTCGTAGTTCGAGTGAACGCCCTGCAGCACAGCGGCCATACGCTCGAGGCCCATTCCGGTGTCGATGTTCGGGCGCGGGAGCTTCGTCATGGTGCCGTCTTTCTGGCGGTTGAACTGGGTGAACACGAGGTTCCAGATTTCCATGAAGCGGTCGCCGTCCTCGTCGGGCGATCCCGGAGGACCGCCCTGCACTGAGGGGCCGTGATCGTAGAAGATCTCGGAGCAGGGGCCGCACGGGCCGGTGTCGCCCATGGTCCAGAAGTTGTCTGACTCGTACTTGCCGCCCTTGTTGTCGCCGATCCTGATGATCCTCTCGGCGGGGATGCCCACCTCGTCGTGCCAGATGCCGTATGCCTCGTCATCGTCCTTGTAGACGGTGACGGTGAGCTTCTCGGGAGGAAGCTTGAACACCTCGGTGAGGAGCTCCCATGCCCAGTGGATGGCGTCATGCTTGAAATAGTCGCCGAAGCTGAAGTTGCCGAGCATCTCGAAGAAAGTGTGGTGGCGTGCGGTATAGCCTACGTTCTCAAGGTCATTGTGCTTGCCGCCGGCGCGTACGCACTTCTGGGCGGTGGTGGCTCTCGTATAGCCGCGTTTTTCCTTGCCGAGATAAACATCCTTGAACTGATTCATTCCCGCGTTGGTGAAAAGCAGCGAGGGATCATTGTCCGGCACCAGAGAGCTGGACTGAACCACTGTGTGTCCCTTGGACTTGAAGAAGTTAAGGTACGCAGAGCGGATCTCAGAAGTGGTCATGAACATCGTTATTTTTTTTAATGACCGGCCGCGCGCCGGCCAACTCCGCTTTGAGATTGAAATTCTACCCTCCGGAAACCGGCGGGAATTCTGCGGCCGGCACTATGCACGGCCCCGTGTCCCCTGCCCCAGGCGGGAGACTGTACGGGCTGTCAGAGATGCCCTTATGGCAGCTCTCACAGCCCGTGAAATTATAGCAAAATAGCGGGATTCAGTCTCATGCCGCCTGACCTCTGAGGAAGAGAGAGGATGATATGCCGGGCGGTGTTTCCCGGGAACTCATGAGGGGCCAGTGAGCTTTCAGATATCGTCCCCGCCTCCGAGGGCAGCGGATGCCTCGTCTGACGAGAAGCCGCGCGCGGCAAGGAAGCGGAACGCCTTCACCCGCATTTTGGGATCGGACATGTCGGCGCCGCGGAACTTCTTCCTGAACGCCTCCCTGGCCATCTCACTCCAGTCCGGCGAGAGAGCGGAGAGGATCTCCTCCGCGGTTCCGGAGTCAATGCCCTTCGTCCGCAGATCCGCCATGATCCTGATCCTGCCGTAAAGGGAGGCAATCCTTGACTCGGCAAACGCCTTCGCGAACCTCTCATCGCTCACATACCCTTTGGACTCTGCGTAGGCGAGCGCCTGCTCCGCGACATCGCTCCCGAACCTGCCCTCGGTCTTCCGCCTTATCTCAAGCGAGGGATACTCGCGGCGCGACTCCAGGGAGAGGATGTAGTCAACGGCCGCGCGCAGCTCTGACTTCCCCCCGGCAGGCTTCGTCCCGGACTCTGCTCCTCTCGAAAGCGCTGATTCTCCCTGTGACCTGCCGTTCTTCCTGGGGCAGCGTGCTTTCCCCCTGAATGGGCCGCGCGAAGGCGCCCTGCAATCCCGGGGAGCCACAGTGCCTGAAGGACCGGCCCCCTGCGCCTCAAGGAACTCCTCATAAGTGAGGCCTGCGGCAGGGGCCGCGTCACCGGGGCTCTCTGGTGAGCTCATGAGGCCGTCATCCGGAAGCACGGCTCCGGTGGAGGTGCTTCCCCGGGCTTTTCTGCCGGACGAGCGCCTTTTCCAGCCGTGTTTGCTTTCATCGAGGACTGCGGACAGGAATCCGGCCTCGGGAAGATCCTCAAGACTTTTCATTTAAGACCACCAGAAACAGGAGATGCAACTTAAGGCCCGGCAGCCGTCAGAGCAATGCCGGTCTCCCTCGGGAAAACAGAGGCCCAGGAAATGGCGGCAGGGCATTCCCCGCTGCCATTCCCGGAGCACGGCTCAATCATACATCAGCCCGGAGCTGCTCTGATGCGGATTTTCTGATTTTTATGCACCGAACGGGCATAAGCGATCAGGTAAGTGCATAAGCACGGGCCGCTCCGGCATTCCCAGATGCGGCGTCCTGCCAGGCCCCGGGATTTTTCCCACTCCAAAGTGCGGTACGTCACAAAAATTATTGCGTTTCATGATGAATTGGTTAAAATGTATTCGGAAATGTGGTTGAATTCTGAACAGAACCAGCCGCTTTCCGCTTCATCATTACAATAGTAAGAATAAAACTGATGTGCTCGTAGACCGTCCGTCCGGCACCACAAAGCGGCGTCAGGGCAATCGGCCGCAGACAGCCGTCCAAAATGAGGATAACAGGTATGTACGAGTCAAATAACGCAGCAGATAACGGAGCCGCAGCAGCAGTCAGGACTGCGGCGCAGGCAGTATCAAGACTTCCCCTCAGGGACAGCATTGAGAATGCTGTTCAGAACTATGTAAGCAGCGGCCGCAATGACGGCTCCCTGTACGAGGAGGTCCTCAGCACCATGGAGCATCCGCTTCTTGACGCTGTAATGCAGGCAACACGCGGCAACCAGACCAGGGCAGCAGTTCTCCTGGGCATCAACCGCGGCACGCTCCGCAAGAAGCTCAAGAAATACGGCATCAACTGATTTTGAAAACGGCGCGGTGATTTTTACCGCGCTTTTTTTATGCCTGGCCGCAGCCCGGATTCACAGCGTGCTCCGGACCTCACCAGTCAGCCGTGGATGATCCTTCCGGCAATCTCAGACACCCTGCCCGCAGCAAGGCCGAACTTGCGTCCCGCTTTCTCCGCCTTCTCGCCGAAGGCAGAGGAGAAAATCCCGCCCCACTTCTCTCCTGAGAGGTACATCTTCTTCCAGGTCTGGTGAACCGCGCCTGCAGACTCGAGGAAGACCTTCTGCTTCTCCTCCGGGAGCTCCTCGAGCATGGCGTCCATCAGGAGACCGATGTTGTAGGGAAGCCTCTGCGACTTCACCTCCTCACGCCCGCCGGCGCTGAAGAAGACCGTATGGTGGGAGCCGAGACCGGCCTTTTCCGCAAGGGCGTCAACAATCCCGGCCTTTTCCTTGAGACAGCTAACAAGCTTCGGCTCGGGACGAGATTTCAGCGTGTCCCAGTACCGGCCGTTCATGCCGAGATCCGCCTGGGAAAGCGCGAACACCAGACCGGCGCCTCCGGTTCTTCCGGCAAGGCAGCTCATGGCAGCCTCAGCCTCCTTCCCGAGATCATCACGGCTTGAGTCGATCATCACGATGATCTCGTCATAAGCGGCCTTTCCGGCCCCTCTGGGCAGGATGGCGTCAATTTTTTCCTTCAGCCCGGCACTGCCGGCGGAATCAATGAACGGGAAGTCGAGCTTCTCAAGCGTGACGCTGCCCACAGTGCAGGAGACATTCTCCTCGGATCCCTCGGGGAGCCTCCCCGCGAACACATCCATCACTGAATACTTTCCCGTTCCGGGAGCTCCTATAAGTAGAATGCGCAACATATTGTCAGACATGGAAAATTTCTCTTGCTCCGCCGTTCAGTTACTGCTTTCCTTTTGTGAATCATTGTTCTCTGCGCCGCCGGCAGCCTTTGCGGAATCTGCAGGAGCGGCTTTTTCACCGGGCGCAGGAGACTCAGTCACAGCCTTTATGCCCTCAGCCCCGGACGGGAGTGCATCCGGGTTTTTATCCCGGGACTCTGCAGAGGCAGGCTGCGCCGGTTTTTTGCCATCACCCGAAGTCTCCTGTGCCGGCGGGTTTCCCGCTTTGCTGACGGAAGTTCCTCCGGCAGGGAGCTCAGCCTTCCGTGCGGGCTTCTTTTTCCCGAGGTTCACTCCCCTGTTGCCTTTGGCTTTCTCGTCGCATACCGCATCGAGTATGCCGTCAGGCTTTGATGAGATGGTGATTTCCCACAGCGAGTCCGGAGCAGTGCCTTCCGCCGCGGGCTTCCGCCATGAAGCCCTTACGACCTTCACAAAGTCTGCACCGGCGCTCTCAAGCCGGTAGAACGTCCTGAAGTCAGAGCCGCAGAGCTCGTGGAGGTGCCCCGTCGCTATGTCATACACATTGACGCTTCCGCCCGAGGCGCCGACCAGGTAGTGATCGCCGAACCAGTAGACAGAGGGAGACTCCCAGTCCCAGCCGGTATGGTAGTCATCGTAATTCGCTCCGCTCTGGGAGAGGAACACGCCGGTCACGCGCCAGGCGCCTGACTTGCTGTCAAGCCTCTTCACCTCGCAGACCTGCTTTGACCCGATATCCGCCTCGAGAACGCAGCGGCAGCTCCCGTCCGGGCTCACGGGGCGCAGCGAGACGTTCCGGTCAAGCTCGAAGATCCTGCTGCTCAGGATCTCATTCCACTCTGCTGCGCCGCGCTTCCCCGGACCCAGTGATGCAATCCACTCGTCCTGGGTCGTCTGCGGATCCGGATAGCACTCGCCCGCGCAGTCCTTTATGTCACGCTCAAGCGATTCGCTCATTCTGGCGTTCAGGTCGCCTGCGGCTGGAGCCTTCTTCCCTGCGCCGTCTGCGGCAAAGGCAGGCACGGAAAGGATCGCTCCGAGAAATATAAGAGCAGCGCCCTTGCTTAGTCCTGTTCCCATAACTCCTCCAGTTTTAAAAGCGATCTTATATCAGAGGCGGATTAAATGCCCGCGGGAGAACAGGAAAATATGAACCACGGTCACTGACCGCTGCCACGGTGCGGAAGCCTCATTCAGGAGGCAGGAATGATTTGACTGACAGGAAAACGGATTCCTGAAAAAATAAAGCCGGGGCAAACGCTCCGGCTGAAATAAGCAATGAACAAGTATCTCCAATCTGCTGTCTTATTAGACATGCAGAATCACAAAAAGTTCAAAAATATTTTTAATTTTTTCAGTGACGCCCGGCACTGTGATCCGGATCATGTCTGCTTTTGACGAAAAATCAGTTCCCTGAAAGTCCCGGGCAGAAAAACAGAGCAGAAGCAGAAATTGTCACGGTGAAGAACCTTTCTGTACCCAAAGAGGCGTTACGTCATTATGCGAAGAGCGGATACCTTAATTGAAAATGACAGCTGAGTCAAACACCCTGCCGGACAAAAATGATAAACTCGAAAGAATGTGGGTATCAGGCTTTCCCATCAGTGATGAAGCAGGCCCGAAGGGAATACGGCCGGGAGGAATTTTCAGATAATATGAAGTGAC
>DEHC01000077.1 GCA_002351705.1 Gammaproteobacteria bacterium UBA2810
CCTCATCAGCCTGTTCCTCTCTGCAAGGGCCTTTTTGAGGATGCACTTTATCGCGGAAATTGAGGTGCCCCAGTCCTTCCGGTACGCCTGGTAATTGGCCTGTGCCTTCTGTGCGGAGACTCCGAGCTCTTTGGCCCTCTCCTCAGAGAGAGTCGCAATGGGTGCGACTGCGGGGCAGCGGTTAGGAGAGAGGAGGAACAGCCCGTATTTCTCAAGACCGTATGATTTCGGAAGCTGCGCCCCTGCGTCGTTTCCCTCTGAATATCCGGAAGTTGACGTTCCGTCGTCGTTGCCGCTGTCACCGGTATCAAGGATCTCCTCTTCCTGTGACTCAGCTTCCTTGTTAAGGAGTGACGGGTTCAGGATGTACTCCGAGGGCTCACCTGCAAGAGAGAGCATCAGCCAGCGCCCGCTGTCAGGGCCTTTCCCGGTTATCGGCCCCAGGGGCATCGCAGGGATTGAGGAGAGCTTACCGTCCCATGTCGCCGCCGTCACGATCTGAATCCATTTGAGCGACTGTCTTTTGAGGTACTCTGACATGGCGGCTCTGGTCCTGAGGCTCATGTAGAAAGAGAGCATCTTCGGGAGCTTTTCCCTGAAGAGCCTCATGAGTTCAAGCATCATTCGGGGCTTGAACGCAGTCTCAATGCCGTTCTCCTTCGAGACCTCGGTGAGGCTGAGGATATTCTTTCCCTGAGGCTTCGCAATTGTGCCCGGGCGCAGGGTGAAGACTGTCCTCGTAAATGTCTGAAGGTCAAACCTGGTCCGCTCGAAGCCGTCCCTGCCTGAAAGGTACGGTTCATGGAAGGTCCTGAATAGGAGCGCGCGGAGGCGCTCATCGGCGAACCCGACATTGTTCCAGCCGATGCGGCAGAACGCCCCCCTGGGGAGCTCCGAGAGGATTTTCTCAGCGAACTCGTTCTCACGGAGTCCCGTCCTCTGCGCCTCCGAGGGAGAAATCCCAGCCGCCGCTGCGCATACGGGATCCGGGAGGACATCGGGCGGCAGTGCCATGAGGAACCTGCCGCTCCTACCCTCAAGCTCGTTGAGGTCCTCGTCAGCGACAAGATATGAGAACTCTGCGATAGGACCGGACTTATTCCTGGAGAAGGTCTCGATTGAATAGAAGAAAAGCCTCTGGTGAACAAGATCCTGCCTGATCTCGTTATCTTTCCGGAACTGCTCAGAGCCTCTCCTTGAGAGAAGCTCCCTGCCTGTAATCATGAAGTCAGAGAGGTTAATCTGCTCTTCTGCACCGGCATCAGGAGTGTTCTCTGCGCCTTCGGTGGCGGCAGTCTCATTTCCGTTCAGCTTTTCTCTAATCACGCTCAGTCGTCCGTCTTGAGGGAGTTGGTGCCGCTGTCGTAGCTGCAGCCATGCTCCCTTAAATATGCCATGAAGTCCTCCGCGTCGATGTCGTACGCGCGGAGGAGATCCTCGAGGGATGAGTACTCATCCCTAAGCTTCATGTTAACGATGCTGTAGGTGATATTGAAGTCGGAATTCCTGTAGTTTTCGAGCACTTTTCTCCTCCTTTCGTGAGTCAGGCTTGTGGCAGCTGCTGCCGGAACATCAGGCAAGGCAAAATAATCAGACGAGGAGCGCCGAGAGCTGGTAGAGCTTCTCGTCAAAGTGGAGCCTCACGTCATCCTCTGAGAAATCGTAGTTGACGAGCTCTCCCTTGTGGACCCCGACCATCCTCCCACCCATGCCGGTGCGGAGGAGATCCACCGCGTACGCGCCTAGCCTGCTCCCGAGGACCCGGTCAAAGGCGGAGGGCACTCCGCCCCTTACAATATGCCCGAGGACCGAGGCACGGGTTTCGAAGCCGGTATGGGCCTCGATTTCCCTGGTGAGCTCAGTGATGTCCGTGACGTTCTCGCAGAGCGCAATGACCGCGGAGCGCTTCCCGGCCTTTATTGCGCGGTCCATGGAGGCGAGGACATCGTCAAGGGAGAACTCGTGCTCGGGGACGATTACCGCCTCGCAGCCGCAGGCAATCGAGGCGTAGAGCGCGAGGTCGCCGCAGTGCCTGCCCATAATCTCGACTATGGTTATGCGTTTGTGGGACGTGGCGGTGTCACGGAGGCGGTCGATGCACTCGACGACAGTGCTCAGGGCTGTGCTGAAGCCGATGGAGAAGTCGCTTCCAGGCGTGTCGTTGTCGATTGTCCCGGGGATTCCGATGCAGGGCATTCCCGCCTCCGAGAGGAGCCTTGCGCCCTGGTAGCTGCCGTTCCCTCCGATGACTATGAGCCCCTCAATCCCGAACTTCCTGAGCTGCGCGATGCCTGCCTCGCGGACAGACTCCTCCCTGAAGGCGGGGAACCTTGATGTCCCGAGTATTGTGCCGCCCCTGTTCAGGATGTCCGAGACGTCATGCGGCTCCATGAGGGAAATCCGCCCCTGGCAGAGCCCGAGGTATCCGTCACTTATGCCGCAGACTTCCATGCCGTTCGCGATGCCGGATCTCACGACGGCCCGCACGGCTGCGTTCATGCCTGACGAGTCTCCGCCGCTCGTGAGGACTCCGATTTTCTTGAGCATAAGTCACGCTCCTCCTTTAGGGTGATGCGTCTTTTGGTGATGCGTCAAAAAAGCCGGCAGGGAATTCCTGCCGGCATCTCTATTGGCTTAAGAGTTCTGCTTACTTCGCAAGAGCTGCGGCAGCCTCGATGATCTTCGTGAACTTGTCAGCCTTCAGTGATGCGCCGCCGATAAGTCCGCCGTCGATGTCCGGCTGCTGGAAGAGCTCGGAGGCGTTCTTGTCGTTGCAGGAGCCACCGTAGAGGATTTGGACACCCTCGGCAACTTCCTTGCTGAATGATGCAAGGTACTCGCGGATGTGCTTGTGCACGCCCTCTGCGATCTCAGGGGTAGCGGTCTTGCCGGTGCCGATAGCCCAGATAGGCTCATAGGCGATAACGGCGTTCTTGAACGCATCAATGCCGTTCTCATCGATTACGGCCTTGATCTCGGCGTCAACGACCTCATTGGTCTTTCCTGCCTCGAACTCCTCGAGTGACTCGCCGATGCAGAGAACCGGCTTAAGGCCTGCTGCCTGGGCTGCCTTGAACTTCTTCGCGACGTACTCGCTGCTCTCGTTGTGGTAGCCGCGGCGCTCGCTGTGGCCGACGATTGCGTACTTGCAGCCGAACTCCTTGATCTGCACGGGGGAGTTCTCGCCGGTGAATGCGCCCTGGTTGTTGACGTCAACATCCTCTGAGCCCCAGGCAAGGCGGCTGCCCTTCGCGTTCTCCTCAACGAGTCCGATGAAGATTGCGGGGGCGCAGATGGCTGCCTCAACCTTGTCGTACTTGTTGGCCTCGGCTGCGAATGCCTTGATGAGTGATACTACGGTTTCCTTGGTGCCATTGAGCTTCCAGTTGCCCATGACGAGACGCTGTCTCATGTGATGCTCCTTGAATATAGAAGAGATTTGTCAAATGCAGGTCAATTCTAGCAGATTAAGAGAACATGTGCAGGCATGGCAGGGCGGTTTTTTGTAATGTTTATGGAAAGCACCTCATGAATCTGAAATCAGAAATCCTTTCGGATCTTGACGGAACGGCACTCGGTTAAATTATAATCATGAGCGGAAAGACGTTAACTGGGCAATTCTGCAGCTCAGGCTTTGCGTGATCGCAGGCTGATCTTCTTGAGCCGGCACATGGGATGTGAGTCTGCAGGTATGCCCTTCGGTTTCTGCCGCCTGAAGGCAGGAACAGACACTGGTGACAGTCTGCCAGCCATATATGGGGGTGAATATGGGACTAATTCGTTATCTGCGCAGAAGATTGCATATACAGCAGGTGAATGATGTATGTGATTCGACACATCAGATTGTTGATAAATGCCTGAAGGAAATATGTTCGAATGGGGGGGGGGGGATCCAGGCTAAGCTCGATCAGACAATACAAATCCAGAAGAATCTGAAAGAGACGGGTGAGGCCATTTTGCAGAAAGCAGAACAGAACACAGAGTATCAGCAGCTTAAGGATCAGTGTGTAAGCGCGCAGAATAAGATAGATGATGCCGTGCGCAGCCAGCGGCAGCTGCTGCTCCTTGGCGATGAAATATCGTCAAAGTCGGATCAGGCCCTGACCTTGCAGCAGGACCTCAGCAGGAAAGCAGATCAGTCCTTTGCTCAGCAGAAGGAGTTTGAAAAGAAGACTGACCAGGTTATTGCCGGCCAGCAGGATCTGAAGAAGAAAGCAGAACAGTCCCTAGCTCAGCAGCAGGAACTGGTGAAGAAGTCTGACCAGGCACTCGCAGTTCAGCAGGAACTGAAGAAGAAAGCAGAACAGGCAGCAACACTGCAGCTAGAGCTAGGAAAGAAGTCTGACCAGACAGCAACAGTTCAGCAGGATATTGTAAAGAAAGCGGATCAGGTACTGGCCGGACAGAAGCTGCTTAATGATTCTGCCGTGGCAGCACAGTCTAAGCTTGATCAGATCTCAGCTGGGCAGAAACAGTGCGTCAATGAAATTGAATTTTCCAGAATGTCAAGAACGATGTTTTCCAGTTTCAGATACTGGGAAGACAACTTCTATAATGCCATCAAGGGCACTGACATAGAGGAAAGATATGACAGGCTGGTCAGCGGTCTTTCTAATGAGGACAAGACAACAGTCGACTCAATGATCGGTAGAATCCAGAATTTATGTGAGAAAGGTGACAGGACTTGTTATCTCCCCGAAGAGGCTGAGAGAATCTACCGCAACAGGAAAGAAAACCTGAGAATTGTGAGGCTCAATGATCACTGCTTCGTCTACCGCGGCTACAAGCTCCCTATAAATCTCTTTGAGATAAGCACATTTGCCTGCAACTACGGGCTTGACCTGATTGAGCACCCAGAATACTCAGACGGGAAGGACATAATTGACGCCGGTGCCTACATTGGAGACTCTGCATTGGTGTTTGACAGGTACTTCTCAAAGTGCAGGCGAATATATGCCTTTGAGCCGGATGCAAGTAGCTATGCACTCATGGAAAAGACCATCGCCATGAACAAAAAGAGCAACATCATACCGGTTGCGATGGGACTTGGTGATTCGAACAGTGATGGAGAACTGACGAGCCACGGCATGGGCTCAAACCTTCTTGACCGGAGGTTCGGAAAAGAGCCCCAAAATGATAGAACCATCAGGATTGTGCGACTTGATGACTATGTGAAACAGAATGATATTGTGACTGGCGTTATCAAGACAGATCTTGAGGGATTCGAGATGCATTTCCTCAGGGGAGCGCTTGAGACGATCAAGAAGGATCGTCCTATTCTGGTACTCAGCATCTATCATAGTGCTGATGACTTCTTCGGAATAAAGCCCTTTATCGAGGACTTGGATCTTGGCTATAGGTTCAGGCTCTTCAAGGCGGATGACGGCATGATCCTGGGAGGCACATGTCTTATCTGCATCCCGGAATAGAGTAGAAAGGCGTTTTGGCTTGCAGTAGTCAGTCGGAGAGATACTGCGTTACTATTCACAGCCCAACTGTAGGCATGACTAGCCAGGCATGACTTAAGCCCGCTTCCTGAAAGGGTTTGCCCAGACCTGTGCAACTGATGGGTTTCGCAAAGGCACTTTTTACGTGATCAGCAGACATACATAACCTGGCGGGCCGTCAGGCCCGCTTCCAGATCGATGTTATGATTTTGATTCAGAGCGGATGTTCCCGGAAGATTTCCTCAACCGTATAGGGGTGTCCGTCGCACAGACGCTGCAGAGCGTCGATTTCATTGATGCCATCAAGGAAATCATGGGAAGGCAGTACACTTGCGTGCGTGTATGCAGAAAAATATACGCCACAGAAGTCCTGTCAATGCGCGATGTTCTCGCATGCGACGGACAGGCAATGCGCGCGACAGCACGACTTCAGCCTGACGGCAGACGTTCTGGCGGCAAGCAGATTACATCAATTGTCAGCTATGAAACCGGGATGACTCTCGGACAGGTTATCCATAACAAAAAGAACCAGGAAAAACAGTCCATCATTGATCCGTGAGTTTCCCTTAAACCGGG
>DEHC01000015.1:0-237 GCA_002351705.1 Gammaproteobacteria bacterium UBA2810
CGTCTCAATGATAGCACTGGGCGGGCCTACACTGAAACTTGATCAGGACGCCGTTTCTCCAGAAATGCACATGGTCTCAATGATAGCACTGGGCGGGCCTACACTGAAACTCTGACACGGTAGAGACCTGCAACATCCCGTGGGAGGTCTCAATGATAGCACTGGGCGGGCCTACACTGAAACTACCGCCATGAGCCTTATTTGTGAGTCGCTGTAATGTCTCAATGATAGCACTGG
>DEHC01000015.1:457-753 GCA_002351705.1 Gammaproteobacteria bacterium UBA2810
TGGGCGGGCCTACACTGAAACTCAGGGAACGCCACAACAACGGCCGCAACATCATTATGTCTCAATGATAGCACTGGGCGGGCCTACACTGAAACCACAAAACGGACAAAATTTACGGACATCACAGAAGTGTCTCAATGATAGCACTGGGCGGGCCTACACTGAAACCTGAATACGGAGTAGGTACATTCTCAGGATTCTCAGTCTCAATGATAGCACTGGGCGGGCCTACACTGAAACATTATAGCGGGGTCGCTCCTGGCGTTTGTTACATCGTCTCAATGATAGCACTGGGC
>DEHC01000015.1:830-7928 GCA_002351705.1 Gammaproteobacteria bacterium UBA2810
TGGGCGGGCCTACACTGAAACATGATGCGGACGCGTGAGGCGTCAACAACATTGTCGTCTCAATGATAGCACTGGGCGGGCCTACACTGAAACTTGGTCAGCACGCCGTTTCTCCAGAAATGCACCTGGTCTCAATGATAGCACTGGGCGGGCCTACACTGAAACGTTTCCTCACTGTCGGTCAGAAGTCTCATTGCCTGTCTCAATGATAGCACTGGGCGGGCCTACACTGAAACTTATGACTAAATCGGTGTCGTTCACGGCCGGCAGCTGTCTCAATGATAGCACTGGGCGGGCCTACACTGAAACTCGAGGTACTGCTTTATGGGGTGATATCTCTGCTCCGTCTCAATGATAGCACTGGGCGGGCCTACACTGAAACTCTCGACGTCCGCTACAAGACTGACGCGTACTCGAGTCTCAATGATAGCACTGGGCGGGCCTACACTGAAACGACTTGGCGCCCCTCGCGGTGAGGTATGCCCGGACGTCTCAATGATAGCACTGGGCGGGCCTACACTGAAACTGATAAATAAGGCTAAAGATAAATGGGGAAACTCAGTCTCAATGATAGCACTGGGCGGGCCTACACTGAAACTCGCGGACATCGCCGAGGTCAGCCTCGGGCAGGCGTGTCTCAATGATAGCACTGGGCGGGCCTACACTGAAACATCTTCACCATGTATCTTAGAGCTCTTCGTGCTGTGGTCTCAATGATAGCACTGGGCGGGCCTACACTGAAACTAAGAGCTGGGCGAAGCTCGAAGGTGGAAACTGGGGTCTCAATGATAGCACTGGGCGGGCCTACACTGAAACCTTGAGCACAGTTGCCCCGCGCCAAAGTCAAAGACAGTCTCAATGATAGCACTGGGCGGGCCTACACTGAAACTCGCTATGGACTCGGCATACGCTATCGATGATGAGTCTCAATGATAGCACTGGGCGGGCCTACACTGAAACCTGGTCTCTTCGGGATATGACGCAATGCGGAACCAGTCTCAATGATAGCACTGGGCGGGCCTACACTGAAACCGTAAATTCCGGGCCTGTATTCCTTTGCCACATCCGGTCTCAATGATAGCACTGGGCGGGCCTACACTGAAACTTGTAGGTTTTCTGCGTCTTCCGAAAAATCCCGATGTCTCAATGATAGCACTGGGCGGGCCTACACTGAAACCGGCAACTCGCCGAACTACAACATGTCGCCGTTCGAGTCTCAATGATAGCACTGGGCGGGCCTACACTGAAACAAACCTAACTTGGTGCAGCTGCCAACCATGCGGAAGTCTCAATGATAGCACTGGGCGGGCTTAAACTGAAACCTTGAACGTTCCGGTGTAGGCGTAGCCGAGGATTTGTCTCAATAATAGCATTGGGCGGGCTTAAACTGAAACCGACTTAGGGGACGGAAACTATAAGGATCGCGCGCAATAATAGCACTGGGTAAACCTACACTGAAACAGTAAAACACATCGAAATTCTGCACTTCTGTAAGCCAATATAATTTTAACATCTGTTCAAACTAATGTGCAAATTTTCTTGACGTTTTCTGTCTCAAACCACGGCTGTCAGCCTTCCTACCAAGAGATCCCCATTACGAAAAATCCGCCCGGCCGATGCCCCGCACCTGCGGCGAGGCCGATGCCTCAGCATTTCATAGCGAAGCGCCGGACAACTTTTCGATTTTCATCCTGAAGAGCAGGATTTATCATGCGGCAGCGTCTTCCCGCCTTGTAGGTGCCAGGGGCATCGGCCGGGGATGGACAGCTTCCCTCTCACCAGATATTCAGGACATGTTCAGGTTGCCATCTACCCGGCATGATCGCGCTTCAGCGGGGAAATGATCACAGGGGCTGAAGTCCTTTCTCTATTCCTGCCTCGCGCAGGACCCTGACGCACTCCCTTACGCTGCAGATTGTCCGGTACCTGACTGCTATGAAGTCCGAGAGCGACGCCCCGTCCCAGACACTGTATCCGTATTTCTCTGGCGGATTGCCGGTGACTTCCAGGATTTCAGCCTTCTGCTGCTCCGAAAGGCACCCGTTTCCTCTGACCGGCCTGACTGCCCTCAGGAGATCGAGAAGCCGCTGAGGGACAAGGATACCCTGCTGCCCGGATTGTCCCCACCGCAGCCTTCCAGGAGACCGTCAAAGCCTTCCCTGTCAGCCGTCCTCACCCATTTCTCAAGTGTGCTCTCTGAAATCTGCAAGGCGGCAGAGTGTCCCCTGATCACAAAGGCCTTTGAGAAGCAGGCAACCAGCGCTGCCCTGACGGCAAAAACAGAGTCTGCTTACGATGAGAGCGCCTCCACGCCCTCCATCAGGAGAGAGCTTCGGCTGTATCTGAGGCCTGAGAGAAAAACGTCTGTTTTCAATGATCACATCTCAGGATTCCGCCTGCCCCTGCGCCGCTCAAGCCTGTGCCTGAAGCCCGAGATCAGGGAACTTCACCAGCGGCTCGAACCCGGCATCATGATCGCCGATGAATTTCTCCATCCAGATCATGTCGTACCAGCGCCCGAACTTGTATCCGCACTTATGGAACCTCCCGACCTCAGTGTAGCCGAGGTGCGCGTGGAACTCCGCGCTGTTGCGGGTCAGGTACTCATCGTCATCCGCTACAGGATAGCCGATGCAGGCGTAGAGGTTGAGGATATGCTGCATCCTCGAAATCCTCTCAAGCTCTGCGTACAGAAGCTTCCCGATGCCTGAGCGCGTCAGTCCCTGCCGGACGTAGATTGAGGTCTCGGCCGAGCGGTCATAGGCGGCGCGCCCCTTGAACGTTCCGGTGTAGGCGTAGCCGAGGATTTCCCCATTCCGCACCGCCTTGAGGTAAGGATAGGTCTTCAGGGTATTCACAATCCTCTCCCTGAACTCATCCTCTGAGGGGACAGTGTACTCGAAGGTGATCGCGGTTCCGGTCACGTACGGCGCGTAGATTTGAAGAAGCTCCTCCGCGTCATCAGGCGATACAATTTCAACCTTTATGTCCTGCATGCTTCCTCCTTTCCTTATAAGCTTGCACCCATGAACGTGAAAGCCCGGCTCACTGAGCCGGGCCTCCAGAAGCGCCGAAGCCGGAAAACTCAGAACCTGCCGCCGAGACGATAGCTCTCCGCTATATTCTCCGGAGTCTCCCCGGCGCTGAGCCTGCTCTCTACGATGCCCACATCGCCGCTCCTGCTCACGAGGAGATTCTCGTCAAGAGGCTCGCCGGCGTCAAGGGATGCTTTGAGCATTACATTAACCGCGCTGCCGGGCTTCGCGTGAAGGATTTCATCTGTGCTGCAGCCAAGGGAGAATGCGGCACCGGAGAGCACCTCGTCAACGCCCTCTCCGGTCTTTACAGCACGGTCATAGACCGGGGACATGGCGGGGCTCAGGACGACAGCGGTCTCAAGGGCCTCATTTCCCTTCGCGAGGCCCCGGAGCACCGTCCCGTCAGAAAGGACTGCCGTAACCGGAATGCCTGCCGTTCTGATGACGTCAGCGTCTGAACTGCTCACGCGGATGGAGGCGGCCCCCTTTCCGTCAGTCACTGCCCCGCCCTCACAGGCTCCGGTCATCTCACGGTCAAGGCAGATCCTGGCGCCCTCCTCGGGACCATTGAAGCCCGAGAGCTCAAAGCCGATGGAGGCCCATGAGGAGGAGTCATCATATCCGGAGCCGCTCTCTGCATAAGAGCCGTTATTGTAGGTAACGGACGTGCGCCCGTTGGAGCCGCTGAACGAGCATCCCCCGAGAAGTGCGGCGAGAAGCACGGCAGCAGAAACTTCAGCAAATCTTCTCATAATTCCTCCAGTAACAGAAAAATGCGGGGCTTCCGGCTTGGGCTGCCTTACTCCTCAGTCTTCTCGTTCGAGTCAGCAAGCTCCCTGGGTCCCTCGAAGTCCTTCAGCGCCTTCGAGACGAGCGCGCCGAGGCCGAGGAGCGCTATGAGGTTCGGTATGACCATGAGACCGTTGAAGAGATCCGCGAGCTCCCAGACGAGGTTCACCTTGAGAACCGAGCCCAGGACGAGGAAGAGGAGTACGATGCAGACATAGAACTTCACCGACTTCGTGCCGAAGAGGAACTTGACGTTCTGCGCCGCGAAGAAGTACCAGCCCACGATGGTCGAGAAGGCGAAGAAGAAGAGGCAGACCGCGACAAAGCTCCCTCCGACGACAGTCGATCCGAAGCCGGTGCTGAACGCCTTCTGCGCGAGCTCGATGCCGGTGGTCTTTCCGTCCAGGACGCCCGTGGTGAAGATTACGAACGCTGTCATGTTGAGGACGATGAAGGTGTCGAGGAAGAGTCCGCAGATCGCGACAAGGCCCTGCTCGACAGGGTGGTCAACCCTCGCGACGGCGTGCGCGTGCGGGGTCGAGCCCATTCCGGCCTCATTGGAGAAGAGTCCTCTTGCGACGCCGTAGCGCATCGCCTCCTTAACCGTCGCGCCGATGACGCCGCCCGTAGCCGCGGAGGGGTTGAACGCGCCGACGAAGATGCTCTTTATAGCGGGAATGAACTGGTCAAGGTTGATGAAGATGACGATGAGGCTTCCGACAATGTAGACAAGCGCCATTATGGGCACGATCTTCTCGGTGGTCGACGCGATGCGCCCGACGCCGCCGATGAACACAAATGCCGCGATGGCGGCAATGACTATTCCGGTGACAATGGGAGGAACGTCAAAGGCCTGGGTGAAGGCGCTCGCGATGGAGTTCGACTGCACCATGTTGCCGATGAGGCCGAGCGCGATGATCACCGCGCAGGAGAAGAATATTGCGAGAGGCTTGCAATGGAGGCCGTTCGTTATGTAATAGGAAGGGCCTCCGGTGATGTTGCCGGCGTGGTCCTTCGACTTGAAGAGCTGCGCGAGCACCGCCTCGGTGAAGATGGTGGCCATGCCGAAGAAGGCGGCAATCCACATCCAGAAAATCGCGCCCGGGCCGCCCATGGTAACCGCTGTCGCGGCTCCCGCGATGTTGCCGGTTCCGACCTGCGCGGCGACCGCGGTAGCGAGCGACTGGAACGAGGACATGCCGCTCTTTCCTGCCCTCTTGCCGTGGAAGCTCGCGCCCGAGAGGGTGAACTTGACCGCTGTGATGAACTTCCGGATCTGGACGAAGCGGAGGCGCAGCGTGAAGTAGATGCCGACGCCGACAAGGAGCGGAATAAGGCCGCAGATGCCCCAAAGATAGCTGTTTACGAGCTGCACGAACGAGGTAAGTTTATCGTCCACCGTGAACCTCTGACTTGAAATGAAAAAAGACAGCCTGGCAGGCCCTCTGTCCCGCCATGGAGTAAAAAACGGAAGGCTGCGGCCTCGCGGCCTGGATCCCCCGCACCGTCAGATTTTACTTAATTTGCACAGTTCTGTTCAGAAAACAGCATATGAGGCACGGGAAAAGGCCTTCCTTGAACAGCGGGAAGCCTCTCAGCAGCCTTTGGTAAGGACCGCGATTACAGGAGCGGTGCCGGTTTTCCTTGAGTTATAAAAAACAACTCCGCAGGAGTCAGATGAGTCGATGCCGACCTGCCCGCCGTCTTTCGTGGCCATGTAATTGCTGCTTTTACAGTCCTTGTCAGCGTGCGACGAGGCTGGAATAAAAACCATTGTGCCCATTTCAGGCTTGCCATCCTTATCCAGCGTACCGCCAGCAGCAGATCCCACAATCCAGTCTCCTACCTTTGTGCAGTCTGAATCCGGATCAAGTGTAACGCCTGACGAACTGCTGCCCAAATCTACTGTGCCTGCGATGGTATTAATGAGCGGAATAGGAGGGTTTCTTGATGAAGGGTATCCGTTCTCAGGCTCTATCCGGATCCAGCCTTCTTTTCCATTCCCCTGGAATTTTTCCACATCAGCCTCTGCCAGGTTGGCAGACGAGCCTGAGCAGGCATCGGAGATGCACACCCAGTAGTCACCGGTATGGAGCCTTGACTTGGCGTAGACCATGCTGCTCGAGGAGCGGAGCGCCCCCGCGAGGCCCTTCACTACCGAGGATGTCGCGTCAGAAGTGAGGTTCAGGAACTTCGCAGCCGCCGTGACGGCAAGGATGCCGAGGATCACGATGACCACGATGAGCTCAATCAGGGTAAAACCGCTTTCTGCCTTGCGCATGGCTCTGCTACCGGGATGGATTGAAAATGGAAAACTGAACACAACTGTTCTTTTTATCACCAATTACCGTCCCTGAACAGCAGAAGGAGTCAGAAACTGGATCTGCCGCACGATCATGATCACAGATCCAATAAAGCTGCGCCGGGCACTGGCAGCCCGGCGCAGTCAGAAGGCATCCAGGAATACTGCTCAGAGCTTCTTGAAGTCAGAGGCAGGATGCTTGCAGATCGGGCAGATGAAGTCGGCGGGAAGCTCCTCATGCGGATAGATGTAGCCGCAGATTACGCAGATCCAGCCGACCTTCTTCTCGCCGTCCTCCTTCTTCTCCTCGGGCTTCGGCTTGATGTGCTCGAAATAGTAGCTGTAGCTGACCGAGGGAGCGGTGCCCAGGATCTCGCCGGCGGTGATCTCAGCGACGAACAGAGTGTGGCTGCCGAGGTCAACGCTCTTCACAACCTTTGCGGAGAGGTAGGAGTTGGAGCCTTTGGTTATATAAGGAATGCCGTTTGCTGCGAGCTTATACTCGAACTTCTCGAACTTGTCGACATCCCTGCCGCTCTGGTAGCCGAAATGCTTGAAGGTCGCGAAGTCTGACTCCTCGCTGAGGAAGGTCAGGTTGAACTCGCCGGTCTTCACGATCATGTCGTGGGTGTAGTCTGCCTTATTGACAGAGACTGCCACGGTAAGCGGCTCCGATGACGCCTGTATGCCGGTATTCACGATGCAGCCGTTCATCTTCGAGCCGTCACGTGCGGTTATGAGGAAGAGGCCGTAGGTAAAATTTCTGAGGACTTTGTCATCCATTCTGTTATCTCCATTGGCGTGCATTGACAGTCACAGCTCCGGGCACGCCGCAGTGCTAATTTATCACAAGAAGGTGAGGCGCTCACAATTGCGTGATGCGCTGCCCTGCCTCCGGAATTGCCCGCCCTTCGTCCGGAGAAGCAGCTCCCTCCGGCATAGTCAGAGAGTGACTGTCCTTGCCGGGCT
>DEHC01000015.1:7984-11361 GCA_002351705.1 Gammaproteobacteria bacterium UBA2810
CTCCCGGGCGTCCTCCGCGCAGGCGGCGGGGCGAAAGAGCGTTCTCTTTTGGAGCTTAATGAGAGCTCCTCCGCCATCGGGAAAACTCCTCCGCCGTCATGCCGGAAAGCCCCGCCGTTTCCCGGATCCCGTCAGGGCTTTTCTAATCCAATTCCAGAGTGATTTCCTTTTCTGCCATGACACGCCGCTCCTGCATTCCCCAGACCTCCCTTGACTGTATCTGCCAGAGAGATGCCGCAGCGCACCATAGAGGCAAGCATGGATAACGGGCACTCAGTCTTGTTACTGGGCCGCTGCTTCTCACTCCCTCAGAACCACCTCCGTAAAGCCCTCATCAGCGCGGGCTTTTCAGGCATTGCCGCATTGTCTCCCGGATGAGAATCTTCTCCGGCGGGCAGAAGGGACCAAAGCAAATCATTTCAGCCTGAAGCCCGCCAGGAGAATTTCATCATGAACGAGAAAACCGTAAGGATAACGAGGGCCGCTGAGCTTCTGCCGGAGCTTGCCTTTGACAGCGATGACGGGCTCTTCCTGCTCGCCGACCGCTCAGCGGGCTTCGGCTTCGTCACGGAGCCTTTGTCAGGCGCGGACGACGCGCTGCAGAGCAGGCTCACCGTCCTCATCAACACCCAGTGGCCGAAGGGGACCTCAGTCTCCTTCTCACTCTCCGCCCTCTCCGACATCAGCCGCGAGCTCTCCGCGATAGGCGCGCTCCGCGGCGCGGCGGGGGACGGCCTCAGCGGCGAGACGGTAAGGCGGAGAATCGCCTTCCTCGAGGACTGCACCGAGGGGTTCCGCGATCCGGCGCTCGCCGGAGTCCTCCGGACCTTCCGGCTCTACATCACGGTCAAGATCCCGATCTCCGGCCCTCTCATCAGCGACACGGAGATGACCGAACTCATCTCGCGCAGGTCCTCGTTCATGGAAACGCTGAAGACCGTCGGCTTCCGCCCGCTCACCCTCACCCCGGAGCGCCTTGTGCCGCTCTTCTCCCGCATCCTTGAGGGGGATAAGGTGAAGGCTGACGGTAGGATGCCGGGGACCGACAGTGACCGGCCGGTAAGGGAGAGCCTCCTCTCGCCCGGTGAGTACATCGAGGCCGGGACCGACACGGTGAGGACCGGCACCCGCGTCATCGCCGCGCTCTCCGCAAAGAGGCTCCCCGAGAGGATGTACTTCGGAAGGGCCGTGAGCTTCGCGGGGGATCTCACCTCGGGAACCCGCGGCATCTCCGGGGAGTTCCTCCTCACCATGAACCTCTTCTACCCCGACCAGGAGAAGATCCGCGAGAGGACCGAGGCGAGGAGGCAATGGACGGTGAACCAGGCGACGGGCCCGATGATGCGCTTCCTCCCGCAGCTTGCCATAAGGAAGAAGGGCTTTGACGTACTTTTCGAGGCGGTGAACGGCGGGGACGCGATTGTCCGCGCCTCATTCACCCTCCTTCTCATCGCGGGAAGCGCTGACGAGGCCTCAAGGAGGTGCGAGGAGGCAAGAACCTACCTCCGTGAAATCGGCTTCGAGATGATGCGCGACCGCTTCTTCATGCTCCCGGTGTTCCTCAACTCCCTCCCCTTCGGCGCCGACCGCGAGGCGGTGCAGGCGCTCTTCCGCTACAAGACGCTGAACGCCGGAGCGGCAGTCGCCTTCCTCCCGGTGTTCGCCACCTGGAGCGGCACCGGCACGCCCGCGATGAACTTCGTGAGCCGCACCGGAGGGCTCATGAACATGTCGCTCTACGACTCGGGCACCAACTACAACCTCTGCATCGCGGCGCAGTCGGGATCCGGAAAGTCCTTCCTCGTGAACGAGCTCATCTCGAGCTGCCTCTCCCTGGGCGGGCGCTGCTGGGTGATCGATGTCGGGCGCTCGTATGAGAAGCTCTGCGAGTCCTACGGCGGAAGGTTCATGCAGTTCGGGAAGGACTCCTCGATCTGCCTCAACCCCTTCGAGCTCGTGAGATCCTACGGCGAGGAGGCCGATATCCTCACCGCCCTCCTTGCGGCAATGGCCGCCCCCACAGAGAAGCTCACCGACCTTCAGATCGCCTGCCTCAAGCGGGCGCTATCCTCGCTCTGGGACAGATACGGCCGCGGCATCACAGTTGATCTCGTCGCGGAGACCCTCAAGAAGGACAGCGACTCGAGGGTGCGCGACATCGGTAGGCAGCTCTTCCCCTTTACCTCAGAAGGCGAGTACGGGAAGTATTTCACGGGGCACAACACCGTCGCCTTCGAGTCGGACCTCACCGTCCTCGAGCTCGAGGAGCTCAAGGGCAGGAAGCACCTGCAGCAGGTCGTGCTCCTCATGCTCATCTACCAGATCCAGCAGAGCATGTACCTCGGCGAGCGCGACAGGCGCAAGGTCGTCATCATCGACGAGGCCTGGGACCTCCTCACCTCGGGCGAGGTCGGATCGTTCCTCGAGACCGGCTACCGGAGGTTCAGGAAGTACGGCGGGGCGGCCGTGACCGTCACGCAGTCGGTGAACGATCTCTACAGCACCGACGCGGGGCGCGCCATCGTGGAGAACTCGGCGAACCTCTATCTGCTCGGGCAGAAGGGGGAGGTCGTGAACCAGCTCGAGAAGGAGCAGAGGCTGCCACTGAGCCCCGGGGGCTACGAGCTCCTCAAGACAGTGCATACCGTAACCGGCCACTATTCCGAAATATTCTTCATGACCGACTACGGCTCCGGCATCGGGCGCCTCGTGGTTGACGACTTCCACAAGCTCCTCTACTCCACGAAGGCGGAGGACGTCGAGGAGATAAGGCAGCTCAGGGAGGGCGGCCTCTCAGTCGGGGACGCCATCCGGGAAATTCTCCGGCAAAGAGGAAAATCAGGTGCTGCCGGGGACTGAGTCAGGACAAGGCACAGGACACAGCCGGGAAATCCCAGGGGTTTCCGGCTTTTCTGTATCAGGAGAGTGCCAGAGCGGTGATTTTTTTAACCAAATCTCATCAAAAACACAAAAATCACTGACAGACGACCCGCAATGACATGCGAATCATTGCTAAAAGTTGATTGAGGTCACGCTTTTGCCGTATGATCCTCCTCGTGGAAATGAAGCGCCATGCACTGACATGCAAGCCATTGCCAAAGTGCATTGCAGCTCTTCCTGATTGCAGCCGGGGAATTTACAGCCGGCTGATGACTGTAGAGACACAAGGATATTTTGATGAAGAAGATTATTTTTGCACTGGCCTCAGCTTTAACCGTCTCGGCACTCAGCGGATGCGGGAGCGATCCTGAGGAAGTAGCGCTTGGCATGGTGAAGGCAATTGTCAGCGGAGATGCCGAGAAGGCTGCCTCCTACTGCTCGCCTGAGGAGAAGACTCACTGCAACATCAAGGACGCAAAGTTTGCCATCGAGCAGTA
>DEHC01000015.1:11461-12749 GCA_002351705.1 Gammaproteobacteria bacterium UBA2810
GTAATCGATGTAAAGAACAGGCCGGGCAGCAAGGACGATCCCAGCGACTACACCTTCAAGTTTGAGATTTCCGACAAGGGCGTCGTCAGCTTCCCCCGCTACAGAAGCTGGGAGAACTCTTCGGAAGAACCTCTGCAGGCAGCGGTCAGGACGAAGAAATGGGTTAATCCGATCGTAACGGAAAAATACACCCTCACCAATGAGCAGCTCGCGCAGAAGTTTGATGACGTGGTGAGCGGGAAGGAACCGGCTTACGAAGGATGGGGTGACAAGCGCCCGTACATGGCAGAGCTTCTGAAGAAGTTCCATTACTTCGACAGCTATCTGAAAAATGGCACGGATCTCAAAGCTGACAGGCTTTCCAAGTTATGGTCATGTCCTACCAACTGTGCCTGGAGCAGAACAGGCTGGGTACTGGCAAACGTAATTGAGGAGACTCTCAAGGACAACATTACAGTGACATTAGCCAAAGATCCCCATGCATGCAGTGTATTGGCAACAGGCCCTGACGGAAAGTTTATTCTCAATAAAGAGAAGGATTACCTTGAATGCGACAGGGACGGCCAGAACTACCTCTTCCAGAGGTTCAAGGATTACCTGCTGAAGGATGAGCCGGCGCTTATCAAGAAGTATGCTGTGAAGTAATTCCACCACAGGAATTCACAGGCAGGATGCCCCGGCATGGCCGGATCGTTCCGTCAGGAATGGCCGGCTTAATCCCTGGACGCAGTGACGGCATCGTGCAGACGACCGGCCTCTGCCCCTCAGAGGCAGGGGCTGCCGTGACGGCAGAGCGGCTCTCTGTGAGAAGTCCTGCCTCACACAGGGAAACGGGAAACAGCACGCGGCACAGGTTTCTGCCCGTAAACATCCTGGTACATAAAGCGCCGAAGAATGTTTGATTGCATGGTCCGGTGCTATTCTGCCGGAAGTGCGGGGGCGCAAGAGCCCCGCAGTCTTCCGTGTCTGAATCAGATCGGCATTTACTTACTTTATTCATTCCACAGTTTCCCCAATCAGAAGACAGGCCGCCTGAAGGCACTGAACCTGGGGCACTTCAAAATCCCGGCTCAATGACAGAAAGTCCTTTCCTTGCAGCAAAGTAAAAAATCCGGGCATATTTAATCAGGCTCCGGAAGTGCCATCTCCAAAACAGGCCCTGCTGCACTTATCACGCTTCTGCAAACCGGTGACATGTCTCCGGGGATGATGAAAGCCTCTGATGCGGTTTTACGGACCGGATACTTGCGGAGCAGAAACCCAAATCAGGAAATATCAAAAATATTTG
>DEHC01000015.1:12770-13441 GCA_002351705.1 Gammaproteobacteria bacterium UBA2810
GGGGGGTGGGTATACTCGACATGTAATAGTTTCAATGTTAGAACATGTCTTTCTGTAGCATTCAACCTGCATGAATATGTGCAAATCAGTGAGCGTGACAGGTTATTTTAAGTTAAAAACCAAAGTCCTGCCAGGACTGCACAGTTTCCCGTTTTATGCGCCGGTGCAGGCAGAGAGAGACAGAAAAACCTTCGGACAATCATACCTGATTTGGAAAGCAGCCGTAAAAATCACGAATAAAAGACTGTTTGTGTCCTCTTAATTATAGATAAAATTTGATTGAGGTCACAGCTTTCCGTATGATTGTCCGAGTGGAGATGAAACGCAATGTTCTGACATACGAGTCATTGGAGTACAAGCGAATCATTCCATACACTGACCGTTCAGGTGCTGCAAATCCTGAAATGATTGTGAAACGCCTGGTGGTGAACTCATCCGGAAGATAACTGAACAAATAGATACAGGGAATTTATGAAAAAGCTTATTTTTGCACTGGCCTCTGTTTTTACCGCCTCGGCACTCACCGGATGCGGGAACGATCCTGAGGATGTTGCTCTTGGCATGGTTAAGGCGATCGTGAACGGCGATGCCGAGAAGGCCGCCTCCTACTGCTCGCCTGAGGAGAAGACTCACTGCAACATCAAGGATGCAAAGTTTGCCATCGAGCAGTA
>DEHC01000015.1:13505-16570 GCA_002351705.1 Gammaproteobacteria bacterium UBA2810
GTAATCGATGTAAAGAACAGGCCAGGCTCCAAGGACGATCCCAGTGACTTCACCTTCAGGGTCGGAATCAGCGACAAGGGAGCCGTTGAATTCCCCCGCTACAGAAGCTGGGAGAACTCATCAGAAGAGCCGCTTAATGCCGCTGCCAAGACAAAAAAATGGGTTGAGCCGATCGTAACGGAAAAATACACTCTCACCAACGAGCAGCTTGCTCAGAAATTTGATGAGGTGCTGAGCGGGAAGGAAAAACCCTCAGATGGAGAATGGAGGGAAAAGCGTCCCTTTATGAAAGAACTTTATAAGAAATTCAAGCATTTCAATGAGTTCATCACTTATGGCACTGACTGGCAGTCAGACAGGCTGTCAAAACTGACCGCATTTTCTTCTGATGGCCAAAAACTGATATCAAAAAACAGCTATGGCACAACATACAGTTCCATCGAAAGCACGCTCGAAGCTGCTGTGGAATATACAACTGCAATGAATCCAAAAACATGCTTCATAGTTGTCACCGATGACAAGGGCAAAAGTGTTCCGAACAAAGACTACAACTGGCGTGAGGATAACAGTCAGTACACCAGGTATGAATGCGATAAGGACGGCCAAGACTATTTCTTCAAGAAATTCAAGGACTACCTTCTGAAGGACGAGCCTGCGCTGATCAAGAAGTATTCGGTGAAGTAATTCCCTAACAGGAATTGCACAGGCAGGATGCCACCGCGGGGCCGGCTCTTCCGTCAGGAACGGCTGGTCTGATTCCGAGAACGCAGTGACGGCATCGTGCAGGCGGGCGGCCTCTGCCCCTCAGGGCAGGGGCTGCTGTGGCGGCAGAGCGGCTCCCCGTGAGCAGTCCTGCCGCACAAAGGAAAACGGGAAAAGGCTGTTCAGTTCCCGGAAAATTAAACTGATAAAAAAGGATATGTGATGAAAAAGATTGCCCTTCTCATGGCCTCGGCCGCTGTTGCAGCAGTAATCTCCGGATGCACGGCCATGCAGTATGCGCCGGACGAGCTCAAGTGGACCACAAAGCACAGCGATGACGAGATCTACGGCAAGGCTGTTGACTGCGCTACAAGTATGCTCGGTACCCCCCAGAACGGCGAGCAGTTCTTCGTTTACGAGAGCGACAAGCTGCACAAGTTCACTACCAAATCATGGGTACAGATAAGACCGAATCCAATTCTTACTGCCTGGGCATCAGTCCTGTTCCATTTCAGCGTGAACAAGAAACAGGCCGTTATACGCGCTACCGATCCGACAAGGGACGGCCAGCCGCTCCACTGGGAGCCGGAGGTCAACAGCATGACCGAGGTTGTTGTTGACCTGGAGAAAAAGTTCAAGCAGTGCGTCGGCGAATAGCCTGAAAGCTACCTTAAGACAGCTGCTGCCAAAGAAAGCCGGGAAGTACTTGAATTTTCCGGCTTTTCTTTTCCGAACCACATGGCGAATCTCCTTCCCATGCAGCGATGTCCAGGTAAAAAGGGGGAAATCATCGATAAACGACTCCGTATGACATTTCAGCTGTCACTAAAATTTGATTGGTGGCACATATTTCCGTAAGATTGTCTTCGCAGGACTGAAGCGGCATGCACTGATATATGAGACTTTACTGAGAGCTGCTGCTGCTCTTCCTGATACCGGCTGTTCCGTTTCTGCAGACACCTGCAAAAGCACAGGACTGCATCCGGGGCTGATTTTGAGCATGGCCTGCCGATGGTCAGCAGAACCAGGCAGGTGATTTTAAAGAACACAAGGATATTTTTATGAAGAAGTTTGCTTGCCTCCTCGCATCGGTTTTTGCAGCATCAGCTCTTACAGGATGCGGAAGCGATTCCGGGGATGTCGCCCTCGGCATGGCAAAGGCCGTGGCGGCAGGCGATGCCGAGAAGCTCGCATCATACTGCTCTCCTGAGTACAAGGACAGATGCAATGTCAAGTATGCGAAATGGTTTATTGAGGACTATCAGAAGAACTTTGCAGCACTTAAGAAGTATTACCCCAAGGCTCAGGAGCCCGGGTTTGAGATCGGGCAGAAGAGACACATGGGACCTGAGCTCGATGAGGTTCTGGTGCTTGATGTAAAGAACAGGCCCGGCTCAAAGGATGATCCGAGCGACTATATTTTCAAGTTCAAGATTGCAGACAAAGGGGCAGTCGAGCTCTATGTCGGCTCCAACTACCATGACTGGAGGTATTCCTCCGAAACGGAGCTGAGTGGCCTCGGCAGCCAGGCGCTCAAGGATGAATTCCACAAGTCAATGACTTTCGGCGAGTAACACAGCCTTAATCAGTGAGCCGGCCGGTATTGCTGACCGGATGAAGAAAGGCCTCTGCCCATGACAGCGGCCTTTGTTTTTACAGGTCAACACCTGCTATTCCGCAGGCTTCGCGCCAGGCCTCAGCCCGATCCTATTCCGACCTGATGGTCAGCACGTCCTCCAGAGGCTCCCTGCTGCTCCTGAAGCCGTTGATCTTGCGATCGTCCGCATAGCCGAGCCCGATGCCCATGACGATCGCCTCGTCATCCGGGATCCCATGAGCTTCCTGATGGCGTCAGGGAACTTCACGAACTCATAAGCCTCCATCGAGTCGACCCCGCGTTCCTTCGCGGCGAGCATCAGGCTCTGCGAGAAGGCGCCCATGTCGAAGATGCTGAAGAACGGCGAGTTCCTGTGCATTGTCAGGTACACGATCGCGGGCGCGTCAAATAGCTCCGCCTGGCTTGATGAGAACTGGCTCCCTGCCTCATAGCCGAGGTACCCCGAGAGATCATCACCCCAGAGCCCCATGTTCTGATAGGCCTTCTGCCCCCAGTCGCTCCGGTGTCCGGTCTCGAGATCAGAGCTGCCCCTCATGCCCCTTCTTGCGGAATTGTAATGGTTCTGCCTGATCTCCTCCGCCTTCCTGCCAGTCGCGATGTAGACCTTCCAGGGCTGCGCGTTTGCCCAGGAGGGAGCCCACTGGGCATCCTTCACTATGCTGCGGAGAGTCTCCTCCGGAACCTCGCGGTTCTGGAAATAGCGTACTGATCTTCTTGCCTCAAGCGCCTCACTGACGTTCATGAT
>DEHC01000031.1 GCA_002351705.1 Gammaproteobacteria bacterium UBA2810
GCCTGGGCAGAGAAAAGGCTCGAGATGGCAGATTCGGACAGGACAATACAGGGATACGCAGACGGGGTGTTCTGGGAAAGGAACACCGCGTCGCTGCAGAAAAGCAGGCAGAGCGATCCTGATATCTGGAGCCTGGCACGGCATGTATAACAAAGAGCTTATTGAAAAACTTGTCTGCTTCATACAGCAGCATGACGGCACTGCGGACAAGAGGCTGCTATCAGCCATGGTGCAGGACGCCTTTCATCTTGAGCGCAGCCGGTCAGTGTACTTCTGTCCTGACTTTGCCATAAGGTTCAGCCAGTCACAAAGAGAGCGTATGAGCAATACCGTGCTGTCACTCTCTGCCTTGCAGAAATACGACAGCATCCCGTTCATTGTATGCATAGTCACTCCCGCAAAAATTATCTGATGCTGGCGAATACAACGTTCCTGATCAAGCTGAGCCATTCCTCGCAGAACTTTACGGCCGACAACATCAAAGGGAGCTTCAACGGCACTGATATCATGCCGGAATACCAGGGGCTCAGCAACATCCCTGAGAATTTCGAGGCGCTGTTCGCGCTCCACTCGGAAATTTCCTTCCAGGGCAACCTGTCACGGCTTGTGGAAAACACACAAGGGATTAACGGGCGCATTGAGAAACTTGACGTTACCGCTCCGATGGAATCCGCCATCATGAGGTCTCCCCGGAGGGCCGTGGAATTCCTGCATTCGGATGATTACCTTGATTTAAGAGCTGACCTCAACTCGCGGGTACACTCGGCTCAGGACGCAATAATCAAGGCTGCACGGTATCCCAACGTGAATATCCGCGGCCGGGTCATTGAATATCTGATAACAAACAGCAATCCGGCATCAAGGGCTCAGATTTGCGAGGCACTTGAAAACAATCTGCCGCTCCCGCAGTTCCTTACAGAGGACAGGCTGGGAGACTATTCAAAGTCATACCCGTCGTATGACACAGAAACTGACATAAAGACCAAAATACTGTTCCTGCACGGCAATCCCAAAGGCTTCAACATAGACAAGCTGTTAAAATTTCTGTCGGAGCCGAAGTCCGTATATCTTATATATGTCCTCGGCATCGGAAGCAGAGATATCTTTACCAGGCTGATCTCTGTTTTCGATGAGAGGCTCATCAGCTCCACTCATATAGAATCTCACTGGTCAGGCCGGAATACCCGCGGCACAGTCCAGTTCACCGAAGATGCGCTTTCCAATATTCTGAACCAGCCGGACTGCCCGCAGATTGACTCCGATCTTGCGAAGCAGTTTCTCAGACGTCTGATCGGCTGAAAGCAGAGGAAACCGCAGAGCAGCACAACGGCACTCAGGCAAGGAGCGGTGTTCCTGCACTGTCCGTGGCGCCGGAGCTCCCCAAAAAACAATCCCGCAGCTTTTCAGGGCCGCGGGACTTTCTGTGTTTGCTTCTTTTCAGGATTTCAGCTCATCAGAACTCGAAGCGCACTCCGAGCGAAACCCTGGCCTCAGAGTCGGTGTGCTCCGAGCCCCCGAAGCCCGCCGAGATGCCAAGGCCGAGCCTGTCCTTGTACTCTGCGTTGAGGCCCGCCTTCACATCCCAGGAGACGCCGTCCGAGATGTCCGATGCTGCGCTCACCTCAGGGCCGCCAAGGTTCGTGTGCGTGGTGACGTCCCTGTCGCCTGCCGTGAAGATAAGACTTGCGTCCGCGGCGGGGCTGAGGCTCCAGTCCCCTGCCTTAAAGTCGCTGCTGACCTTCACTCCGACCGGGAAGGTTTCCTGCTCCACGGTGACCTTCCCGGTCCTGATGGCGGCGCCCTTCTCAGTCCTCACATCAGATGCCTTGGTGCTGACCTTCGTGCAGCGCACTCCGGCATGCGGGGAGACCTTGACCTTTCCGGCCTTTATGTCATACCTTGCCTGCACTCCGGCGGTCCATACGTCAGCATCGGCGTCGCCCTTGAGCTTCCCAATGGGCGAGGTCTGCTCCGCGTCTCCGGTGACCTTTGTTATTCCGGTGTCTGCCGCCAGGGTGAAATCACCGAACTCCATGCTCCCGTAGATGCTCCCTCCCCAGAAGTCGAAGTCATTCTTCGTGTAGGAGTGGCTGCCCTCAGAGTGGGAGGTTCCGCTTCCCGTAGAGAACGATGCGCCCACGATATAGCTTCCGCCGAACTTCACGTCAGCCCCGAGCACCGTGCCGTAGAGCCCGGTCGAAATGCCGTAGTCTCCGGTGAGCCCCGCGCTGAGCCCGTCCGAGTCATAGTGCATATACACAGGCTGCAGCCAGACGCCGGCGCTGGTGCCCTCAATAGTTCCCTGCCTTGCGATTGACGCGGCGCCGAAGACGAGGCGCTCCGATACGGAGTCATACGAGGCACGCCCCGCGAGGAGCGAGTTCTGTATGGTTCCCGAAAGGACCGAGAACCTCGCGGCCGAGTTGAAGGCCTTCGCGCTCTCCTCAGATGACATCGCGTCGGAGAGGAACGAGCCGTCCTCCACCGTGCCGCCTGCCTCAATCCAGCTGTTCACCGGGTCCTTCACGGAACTCTCCACGCCCTCGTCCTGGATGCCGCGGCAGCGGGCGAGGACCGAGCCGTTCCCCAGGGGGTCAAGGATGAAGGCGCCGCCGAGCATGGTGTACTCGCCGCCGAGCGGCAGCGTGCTGTCAGTGACAGTCCCTGACTTCGCCCCGAACACCGGGATGACGTCGTTCGCGGCCACATCGGTCTTCGTAATCTCAATGGTGCCGGAGTTATGAACCTTTCCGCCCTTCTCGAAGATGACAGCCGCGCCGCCCTCAAGGGCCGCAGCGGAGACAGTGAGCTTCGAGCCCTTCCCGACCGTTACGGTGTCGGCATAAGAGGAGGAGGCTGACGCCGCCGAAGGAACCAGCGCTGCGGAAGCGCCCTTTGCCTGAGCGCCGTTCAGGACGTACACAGGAAGGACAGACCAGGAACTGACCGCTGCTGATGCAGAGGACACCGCGGAGGCTGAAGGAGCCTTCGTGAGAGTCCCGTCAACGGTGATTGAGGAGCCCTTCGCGAGCGTGACCTTCTTGTCGATGAAGCCCAGAGCCTTCAGGCTCTTTCCCTCAACCTCCTTAACCTCGGTCCTGAAAAGCTCAGACCCGCCCTTTGTGTCGCCGATGTAGAACGCGGAGCTGCTGCCTGCCGTGAGGCCTCCCGAGAGGACTCCGTCAGTCCCCGAGGACGAGAGGCCGGTCATGGTGAGGACTGTGGGAGCGGAGCCGCTGGTGTTCACGAGCATCGCGCTGTATCCGCCGAAGTCAGCGGTTCCCGCAGTGAGGGACGCGATGTTCCCGAGGGTGAAGTCGCCTCCCAGGACAAGGGGCTTCTCCGCTGTGACAGAGCCGCTTCCCGAGATGGTGCCCGATGCAGTGAGGCTCTCCGCTGTGACGGTGCCGGTCACGGTGCTGTCACCAAGGACAGCATCCTTCGCGCTGAGGCTTCCCGTGATGTCCGCGCTCCTCGCGCTGAAGCTCCCTGCGGTAAGCGAGCCCGAGATGTCGGCCTTCTCCTTTGCCGTAATGCTTCCGCTGCCGGTCACCGTGCCCGAGACAGTGAGATTGTCCGCAGAGAGGCTCCCGTCAGCAGCGGCGGATGATTCCTCTGGCACGGCAGCGTCAGCCGCAGTGACGGATGCGCCCTTAAGGATGGCAGAGCCGTTCTCCATGGTGAATTTTTCTGACGCCTCAATCTTCCCGCTGCCGCCGAGGCTCCCCACGGATGTGAGGCTCTTCGCGGTGAGAGTGCCGGTTTCCGCAACCGTGGCATTGCCGAGAACGGCGTCACCAGCCGCTAGCTTTCCGGAAATGTCAGCACTCTTCGCGCAGATGCGCTCCGCGGCGAATTCTCCGGAGATGTCAGCCTTGCCGTTGACCGCGAATTTCCCGCTGCCGCCAACCGTTCCCGAAGCCGTGAGATTTTCCGCGGTGACAGAGCCGGTGACATCTGACACCGAGCCTTCTTCCAGGGTGAGAGTGCCGGCGGTCAGGGATCCTGACACGTCTGCGCCCTTCTTCACCGTGATCTTTCCGCTGCCCTCAGCTGTTCCGGCCGCGGTGAGGCTGTCTGCGGTGACTGTGCCGTTAACAGTTGATTTCGAGCCTTCGGCAAGAGTAAGCGTACCAGCCGTCAGGGAGCCTGAAATATCGGCGGTTTTGTTCTCAGTGATGCTGCCTGTTCCGTCAGCTGTTCCGGCCGCGGTGAGGCTGTCTGCGGTGACTGTGCCGCTCACAGTTGATTTCGAGCCTTCGGCAAGAGTAAGAGTGCCTGCCGAGATGTTAAGTCCCGGCGCGCAATATGTCGCCTGCACTGAAGAGTGGGATATACGTAATTTCCTCCTCAGACCTCACCAGCTCCCGCAATTCCCCGGCATGAGCCCCCGTCCGTGACTCTCCGACAGCAGGCTGCAATGCCTGATTCCGGAAAACTGAGTATGGATTTGATCGGCTGACGCACGGAGAGGGGGCCCGCCGCCGGCGCGAAAGACTGTCAGAGGAAAATACAGGGAAAACATCCGGCCCCTTCAGGCTTTGGGGTGGGAGATCCTTATGATGCGCGCATGGCGCGGCCGTGATGAGGCGCTCACAGACTGCAGCCCGGACGCATCATCAGATGGCAGGAATATTGATTGGATATGAATACGAGGTCCTGAGCACGTGAGGAATCCAGCTGAACACCGGCCCCTGAGGAATGGATTGCAATAGCATTCACCGCCCGACAGGCTCAGTGCGGGAGAGGCCTTTGGCCATGCAGTCTCCAAGGACGCCGGCTCACCGCCCACGCGCGGCAGCACCCGGAAGCGCCCGCTCACGAGGCGCGAAGCCGCATAAGAGCTCACCTCACAGGGCATCCACACGCCCGGGGATTATTTCACCTTTGCCTGAATCATGAGCTTCCGCCCGGAGCCGCAGCCTTTGCCCCATGGCAAAAGCTCACGGGGAGATCATTTCCCTGCTGCAGGCGCCTCACCGGCCGCGGGCGCTTTCCCTTCAGCTGAGGATCCGGCTGTACCGCCAGCCGCAGCTCTGGGAGCCGCTCCGCCCTCCGGCGCCTTCCCTGCCGCGAGCCTCATTGAGCGGAGGAACTCCGCCGCGGAGACGTTGATGTCCGGAATGACAACGCCGTCTGCCCCGTCCTTCCCCGCTCCGGCATTTCCTGCTCCCTGAGCGCCGGCTCCGGATGCTCCCTCAGACGCCTTCCCGCCTGTGCCAGTCCCGAGGTATTTCGCCCTCGCCTCCTCCTCGGTCTTCCTGACCTTCCCGGCGGCCTCGAGGGAGATCTTCATCTTCTTCTCGCTCTCGAGGTAGGCGTCAATCTGGTCATAGGGAATAGGCTTCGAGAAATAGTATCCCTGCGAGTACCTTATGCCCTTCGACATGAGGAAGTTCTGCAGATCCTCTGACTCGGCGTACTCCGCGACGAGATCGACGTTGAAGACATTGGACATGTAGATGATGACGTCCATCAGCTGCCGGTTCATCGGGTCGTTGAGGAGGTTCTTGATGATCTCCCCGTCTATTTTGATGATGTCCGGCCTCATCTTGATGATCTCGAGGAGGTTCGAGTACCCGGAGCCGAAGTCGTCTATCGCGAGCTTCACGTGGTGCTCCCTTACCTTCTGTATGAAGCCCGTCAGGATGTTCTGGTCGCTGAAGCCCTCGGACTCCAGGAT
>DEHC01000011.1 GCA_002351705.1 Gammaproteobacteria bacterium UBA2810
TTCAGCCAAAATAGGGGTATGCCCTATACTTCAGTGCGGGCATCATCATGATGTTCCACGTGGAACATTGCTCAGCGGCTGGTGCTCACTGTCCTTTCCGGCATTTTGGAACATTGATTTCATTTTGATGTTTTTTTTCTTAATTCACTTCCTGTATATTAAGCGGCATGGCGTTTGTGAGTTATCATCGGCAGAGGATCCGGAGGTAGTGTTATGGAACAGAGTCCGCTATATGCAGCAGTAGATCTTGGCTCCAACAGCTTTCACCTGCTGATCGTCCGCAAGGTTGCAGGTCAGGTCAGGATTGTCTCGAGGGTAAAGCGCAAGGTCCGCCTCGCCTCCGGCTTGGACAGCAATAACAACCTGAGCGATGAGGCGATAAAGCGCGGACTCGACTGCATCAGGCTCTTTGCCGAGCAGCTGCAGGACGTTGCCGCCGAGAATGTCAGGATAGTCGGGACGGCAACGCTGCGCCTCGCGGCCAACAGGGACTATTTCGTGGAGCAGGCCGAGAGGATCCTCAGACACAGGGTGGAGGTCATCAGCGGCAAGCGCGAGGCCTCGCTCATCTATCTCGGGGTTTCCGTAACGTCAAGCGGCACGGGCTCCAGGCTCGTGATTGATATAGGCGGCGCTTCAACTGAGATTGTCCTCGGGCACGGCTATGACGTCTCGGTGGTCAACTCTCTCCCCATGGGCTGCGTCCTCTGGCAGGGCAGGTATTTCAGTGACGGCATCGTGGACAGCGAAAGGTTTTCCCGTGCCGTCTCGGCTGCCGAGGACGTCGTCAAATCCGTTGCCGGGCAGTACAAAGGCTATTCCTGGGAGCTCTGCTCCGGAGCATCCGGCACCATACAGGCCCTCCAGGAAATCATCATCGCGGGCGGCGGGGTGAGTGAGGAGATCACGCTTGATCTCCTCACGAAGCTCACAGAGAGGTGCATAAAGGCCGGCTCCATCTCCAATATCGACATCCCCGGACTGGTTCCGGAGAGAAGGCAGGTGTTCCTCTCCGGGCTCTCCATCCTCACGGCGCTCTTCAGGGTGCTCGGCATCAGGAGCATGATCCTCTCGGGCGGGGCGCTCCGCGAGGGGCTCATTGCCGAGATGGTCGGCTTCGAGCAGAGGGTTGACGCCAGGGTCAGGACGGTGAGGAGCCTCATCGAGCGCTACCAGCTTGACTCCGCGCAGTCAGAGAGGGTCAGGACAGTTGCCCTCAGCATCTATGACGCAGTGAAGGACGAGTGGAAGTTCGGCCCTCCTGCCGGCAGGGCCATGCTCAAGTGGGCGGCCGTCCTCTATGAGATCGGGCTCTGCATCGAGTACAAGAGGGCGCCGCAGCATGCCTGGTACATCATCAACAACATAGACATGCCGGGATTCACCGTACCGCAGAAGCAGCTTCTCTCAGCGCTCCTCTACAACGAAAGGGACAGCTTCCATCTCGATGTACTCGAGAAGCAGAGCGCCGTTTCATTCTCCGAGGCCTGCCGCCTCGCGAGGATCCTCCGGATCTCCATCATCATGTGCATGCGCCGCTCTGACGGCACGCTGCCTGACATCAAGGCCTCCGCCTCAGGAGACTCGCTTGACATCAGGCTCCCGGGGAGCTGGCTCTCCGAGCATTACCTCCGCTCCACCGAACTGGAGCATGAGGCGGAGCTGCAGACCTCAATGGGCTGGCCGACTGTCATCTGCGATGATCAGTACGGCTCTGCACCGGCTCTGTAGAGGGCGGCGCAGAACGTCCTCGCGATCATGAACGCCGCCGTTTCGGCGTCATGCTCCGTGAGCGCGGGATCCATAGCCTGCTCCTGTGTCAGTGCCGTACGGTGGACAGGGAACACGGATGTCAGCATGGTGTCACCGATGCTCTCCTCCTCTATGCATGAGCGCCCCGCGATCGCTATCGCGGGGACGCCGAGGGCAGATGCCCTGCGCGCGACGCCGTAAGGAACTTTCCCGAGAGAGGTGCTCCTGTCGACCGATCCCTCGCCCGTTATCACGAAGTCGCAGAGCGCAGCAGTCCGGTCAAAGTCAGCGGCGTCAAGGATCAGATCTATGCCTGATCTGAGCTCAGCGCCGAGCGTGAGGAGAGCGAAGCCGAGCCCTCCCGCGGCGCCGGCGCCAGGACTTTCCCTCATGTCATTGCCGGCTGCCTCTGAGATGACATCCGCAATATGTCCTGACGCCACGTCAAGCTTTGCGAGATCCTCTTCCTTTGCTCCTTTCTGTCCGGCGAAGACCATGGCAGCGCCGTTTTCTCCGAGCAGCGGGTTCATCACGTCAGATGCCGCGGTTATGGATACCTTTTCCGCAAAGCGGAGCGGTTCGCTGAGATCCGCCTTCACTATGCTCATGAAGTTCTCAGGAACAGGAACTGTCTCATTCCCGTTCATGTCATAGAACCTGCCGCCGAGGGAGTGGAGGAATCCAGACCCGGCGTCGCTCGTCGCGCTGCCGCCTATGCCGATGGTTATCCGGTCAGCGCCTGCCGCCGCGGCCGCGAGACAGAGATCGCCGGTGCCTTCCGTCGAGAGCTTCCAGGGATTCCTGTTTTCCCTCGGGACCAGGGTGAGGCCTGATGCTGAGGCCATCTCAAGCACCGCGCTTTTCCCGGAGAGCCCGAACTCCGCTTCAATAGTCTTTCCTTCGGGATCCCTGACCTTTGCGGAAACGGCATCCGCCCTGAGGAGCTTCCTGAGGACTGCTGACGTTCCCTCGCCGCCGTCCGCCACCGGTATCACGCGTACCGAGGCCCCGGCACAGGCTTTCATTATGCCCCTCGCCGCGGCGAGGCCGAGTGTCTCAGAGTCCAGGGAGCCCTTGAATGAGTCAATCGCCACGGCAGCCCTTAATGTTCTCATGCGCTTTTCCTCCGTGATCCCGCTCCGGTTTCTGTGTCTGGCATACGCAGGCAGGCACATCTGCCGCCGGAAATTAGATGATGATCTGATTTTGATGATATGATAAAATTGCGTTTCGTTTTCCGAAGGAGTGTATAAATGGCACGTGTAACTGTTGAAGACGCCGTATCGAAGGTAGGAAACCGTTTTGACCTTATTCTCATGGCTACCCGCCGTGCGCGTCAGCTTGCCATGCTTAACTGCAAGGCCCTTGTGCCTGATGAAAACGACAAGCCCACCGTTATTGCCCTCAGGGAGATTGAGGAGGAAGGAACCGGTCTCAACGAGGTCATGGACAAGGTTGATGAGATGGAGAAGCTCGATCACCAGCAGTCAGCGCTGCAGGCAAGGGATCTCGAGACCCGTGACGATGATATCGCGAGCGAGACCGGTGACTACACCACCGACGACGAGGACGTCAGGGCAGGCGGCCTCAGCGATGTGAGCGATTTCCCTTCTTCTGACGACGAGTAAGGCAGCAGGCGGCCACCGGCCGTTCTGCCATGTAATAATGAATCCCGGATCCGTGAGGATCCGGGATTGCTTTTTTCAGGCTGCAATGTGCCGGCCACGGGCCGGCCGCTGCTACGCCGCGCTTTCGTCCAGCAGCTTCTTCAGTGTCTCGGAGCTGATGATTTCCTGGCAGGAGAGCTTCTGCTGCTCGGCGAGCACGATTGAGTGAAGCTTCTCGAGGGAGTTCTCGAACACATCATTGACTATGACATAGTCATACTCGCTGTAGTGGACCATCTCTGAGACAGCTTTCTTCATCCTGCCCCTGATTACCTCGTCGCTGTCCTGCGCGCGGTTGCGGAGGCGTCTTTCGAGCTCCTCGAGGCTCGGAGGAAGGATGAATACCGATCTTGCCTCGGGGAAGAGCTTCCTGATCTGCCTTGCGCCCTGCCAGTCGATGTCAAGGAACACGTCGGTCCCCTTCTCGAGGAACTTGAAGATGTTCTCCCTTGAGGTGCCGTAATAGTGATCGAACACCCTGGCCCACTCGAAGAAGGCGTCCCTCTTGATCATCTGCTCGAACTCCTCGTTCGAGACAAAATGATAGTGGACGCCGTTGACCTCGCCCGGCCTCATGGCGCGGGTGGTATGGGAGACAGATACAGTCATCGGGTGCACTGCCGAGTACTGTTTTATGAGGGCCGCGATCAGGCTTGACTTGCCTGCGCCGCTCGGTGATGAAACTATGAACAGGTTGGCGGGAAACTGCATTGTCTGTTAAGCCGGAGATGCCGGCTATCCTCCTTTGCTTGAGCGGAGACCTGACAGGTCCGGGACACTCGGTCCGGAGCGCTGATGCCGGTGTCCGGTTTTTGGACAGCTGTCCGCGCCGGCGGCGCAGACAGCCTATTTTAACTGAAACGGGGCTATTCTATGTTCTGGATCTGCTCTCTCATCTGCTCGATGAGGACCTTGATCTCGACAGCTGAGTCAGTAACATCGACATTGACTGACTTTGAGGCAAGCGTGTTCGACTCGCGGTTGAACTCCTGCATCATGAAGTCGAGGCGCCTGCCGACAACCCCTCCTTTTTCCAGGATGTCACCGGTCTCGGAGATGTGAGCGGTCAGCCGGTCAAGCTCCTCGGCGACGTCGATTCTCTGAGCGGTAAGGATGAGCTCCTGCTCGAGCCTGCTCTTGTCTATCTCGACGCCTGCGGAGAGTACCGCATCCTTCATGCGGTTCTTCTCCCAGGCGACAATCCTCGGAAGCTGCTGCCTGACCTTCTGGATTTCCGCGCTGATATCCCTCATCTTGCCGGTGAGGATGTTCTTGATCTTCTCCCCTTCCCTCGCGCGGAAGGCGATGAGCTCGGAGAGAGTTTCCCTGAGGGAGTCGCGGAGCGCCTTCTCGAGCTCCGTCCCGGAGTAGGAGTGCTTGATTGCGACGCCTGGCCACGAGAGGACCTGCATCGGATCGACCGTTCCGGGATGCGCGGACATGGAGACAATCTCATCCGCCTTCCTCACGACCTCGGCGGCAAGCTCGCGGTTGATCTCTATTACGGAGATTTCCTCCCTCGGAACGAATGACAGGGAGCATTCCACCTTTCCCCTGCTGAGCGCTGATCTCACCGTCTCGTCGGCGAGGTGCCAGAAGCTTTCCATTCCGGGAGGCATGGAGACGGTCACATCAAGAAATCTGTGGTTCACCGACTTCACCGTCCAGCCGATCCGGCCGAACCTGGAGTCGGTATTACTGCAGGCGTAGCCTGTCATGCTTAAAATTGCAGCCATTGTATCTGTCGGCAGGGCCTCAGATGGGGCTTCCCGCCGCGCTTTCCTTCTCTCAAAATCATGGCGGTGCGGCATCAGGGAGCTGCTGTCTGTTTCCGCGCATGCTGCTGAATTGTAACCGCCTGATTAAGACTGTTCAACCTTATGCCGCGGCAGGGCGATCCTTTCCCCTTGAATTACGTGATTTTGTAAAATGATGCAGTTTCATTTTGCGGGACTCCGCTCTGCCGGATCCCGATGGAGAGCACTGTGAAGGAATATCAGAAGAATTTTATCGCCCACGCCATTTCCCGCGGAGTCCTCAGGTTCGGTGAGTTCACCCTGAAGTCAGGCCGGAAGAGCCCGTACTTTTTCAACGCCGGGCTTTTCTGCACCGGGCGTGATCTCGCGCTTCTCGGACGCTATTACGCCGAGGCGATAAAGGAGAGCGGGATTTCCTATGACGTTCTCTTCGGACCAGCCTACAAGGGCATTCCCATTGTCTCGGCTGCGGCTGTCGAGCTCTCCGACCGCTTTGACACCGACTCTCCCTGGTGCTGCAACAGGAAGGAGGCGAAGGATCACGGCGAGGGCGGCAATATTGTCGGGTCGCCCCTGAAGGGAAAGGTCCTTCTGGTCGACGATGTCATTACCGCGGGAACCGCCATCAGGGAGTCGATGGAGATAATCCGGAAGAACGGGGCGGAGCTTGCCGGCGTGATTGTGGCCCTTGACCGTGAGGAGAAGGGACGCGGCGAGCTCTCCGCCATACAGGAGGTCGAGAGGGATTTCGGCGTCAGGGTCAGCGCGATAGTCGGCTTCGGCGACATCATCGAGTATGTGAGGGAGAACAGTCTTCTCGATGACGCACTCTACCAGAAGGTCCTCGCGTACCGCAGCGCCTACGGCATTTCGGGAAGCTGATCATTCACGCGGAGGCGCCGTGAGGCGCATGCAGAAACGGCCCGCATGCGGGCCGTTTTCCTAAGGCAGGAGGCCGCAGACGCGGCCTCTCATGCACCGGCGGATGCCGGGTATTAATTCCTTGACTTCATGTTGAGGGCATTGGGCCTTACCAGGCCGACGAAGAGCCCGTCGATGGTGAACTTCTCCTTGTCGAGGTCAATTCTGATGTTCTCCATGTACCCGCAGGCCGGCTCGAGCCATACGATATTGCCTTCCCTGTGGTAGCGCTTGATGGTGGCGGCGTCGTTGTTGATTCTGGCGATGATGATGTCGCCGTCCTTTGCCTCCTCGGTCTTGTTGACGGCAATGAGGTCGCCCGGGAAGATTCCTGCGTCGGACATGCTGTAGCCGTCAACGCGCAGGAAGTAGTCAACATGGGAGTCGAATGCGTTCTGCGAGAAGGAGATGCTGCGATCCACGTTCTCCGGGGCGTCGGCCGGGTTGCCTGCCGTGACCTTTCCCATAATGCTGACGCGCTCGATCTTGAGCTCGGGGTTGACCTGGTTGATGAGTATATTGCGTGCCTTGCCCGGGGTTGAGCTGATGACGCCGCTCTTCCTCAGCGCACGGAGATATCCTTCGACGGAGTTGGGCGACTTGTAGCCGAAATGGTGCTGGATCTCAGCCTGGGAGGGCGAGAAGCCGTTCTTTTCGGTGTAGTCCTGGATGAAGTTGAGCACTGCTTCCTGCTTCTTGGTCAGATGGTATGCGTCCTTCAGTCCGGGTACTTTTTTTGAGATGTCATCAGTCATATTCTGCATCAAAACCGCCTGTGCGGTTTCTCCGTTAGTCAGCTCACCTGTAGGTATAAAAACTGTTTGTTTTATCCTTGAATCCGGAAAACAGACAGGTGATATAAACCATTTTCCACATTTTGCGACTGTTATTGCTAGCCATTGAGCATTTTAGCACATGATTTTTCGAAAGTGTAGATATAATGAATAAAAACTCATGTTTTATACATCTGGATACAGCTTATGCGCAAATACAGTGATCTGATGATCATAGATGACAATCTGAATTCATATAGCAGGCAGGGATATTGCCGTGCCGCAGGATGTGAGGCGCGGCTGTTACGCGCCGCCCGTGCATGTTGTATCATGAGTGCCGTTTCATTATCCGGGGCAGCTGATGCCCCGTATTTTTCCCGGAGTCCCAGATGAGTAAGAATCAAGAGGCAAAATGCGCCTGCAGCGGAAAGGGCTATGACTATCTCGTCACCTGCTCGTGCGTCGCGTCGGCAGTAATTACCATCCTGCTGCTTCTTGCCAAAATCTATGTCCTCTTCGTGACCGGCAGCTCGACGATGCTTGCCTCGCTCACGGATTCGGTGATGGATCTGTGCGTGTCGCTCGTCAACCTGTTCGCGGTCCGCTATGCCCTGATGCCGCCTGACCGCGAGCATGCCTACGGGCACGGCAAGGCGGAGTCGCTTGCCGGCCTCATGCAGTCCGCATTCATCTGCGGAACGGCCGTCCTCCTCATACTGCACGGCTCGGAGTGCGTTGTCACCCCGAGGAAGGTCGAGAACCTTTCCTTCGGCATCTGGATTACCGTGGCCACCATTGTCATCACCCTTCTTCTGGTGCTGTTCCAGATCTATGTGGTAAGGCGCACGGGCTCCCAGGTCGTGAACGCCGACTCGTTCCATTACCGGCTCGACGTGCTTCTCAATGTCGGCGTGCTCGGGAGCTTCGCCGTAATGAAATACTATCCGTCACTTGATTTTGTCGATGGTGTCTCCACTATTCTTATAGGCCTGTACATAATCTACGGCGCGTCGAAAATCGGCTATGAGGCCATACAGATGCTCCTTGACTCTGCCATATCGCCAGAGGATCAGCAGAGGATCTTTGATATAGCCGTAAGGGAGAAGGATGTCATCAACATTCATGATCTCAGGACCCGCCAGTCAGGCCGCATCAAGATAATCCAGCTCCATGCGACCATGGACAGCGCGATGTCGCTCCTCAGGGCGCACAATGCCGCTGACAGGATAGAGAAAAGCATCAGGGAGGCCTTCCCTGATGCCGATGTGACCGTGCATATGGAGCCGCTTGAGGTGCAGCGCGGCTGAGGCCGGGCGCCCGGCATAAAGGAACGGACAGAGCGTCCGGACAGACAGGAGAACTGAAGTGACAACAATCATATCGGTCAGGCGTTTCGGCAAGGTGGTCATGGCCGGAGACGGGCAGGTGTCGCAGGGCAATACCATAATGAAGGGCAATGCCAAGAAGGTCCAGCGCATCGGCGGCGGAAAGGTCCTTGCGGGATTCGCCGGCGCCACGGCAGATGCCTTCACGCTCATGGAGCGCTTTGAGGGCAAGCTGAAGGAGGCCTCTGGCAACCTCCAGCGCGCGGCAGTGGCGCTCGCGAAGGACTGGAGGACCGACCGCGCGCTCCGCAAGCTTGAGGCGGAGCTTGCCGTGGCTGACGCCAGCGAGTCGTTCATCATCACCGGAGTCGGCGACGTGGTGAGGCCCGAGAACGATATCCTCACCATGGGCTCCGGGGGAAATTACGCGAGGGCAGCCGCGGCTGCGCTTTTCGAGAACACCGATCTCGGTGCCGAGGAGATTGCGGTGAAGGCCCTTGCCATAGCGGCGGACATATGTGTCTTCACCAACAGCTTCAGGACTGTGGAGACAATAGACTATTCCGGAAGCGCCGGCTCCAACTGAGCCGGTGCCGGCCGCCCGGGCGGCAGGAAAAGGACTTTGGGCAGATACGGGGAAACTTAATGGAACAATTGACTCCGAGACAGATAGTTCAGGAACTTGACAGGCATATCATCGGCCAGCACGACGCCAAGAGGGCGGTTGCCATAGCCCTCAGGAACCGCTGGCGGAGAATGCAGATTGAGCCGGAGCTCAGGCAGGAAATCATGCCCAAGAACATCCTGATGATCGGACCTACCGGCGTCGGAAAGACCGAGATCGCAAGAAGGCTCTCGACCATCGCCGATGCCCCGTTCATCAAGGTCGAGGCGACGAAGTTCACCGAGGTCGGCTATGTCGGAAAGGAAGTCGACTCCATAATCAGGGATCTGACTGCCATCAGCTTCAAGAAGCTCAGCGAGAAGCGCGTCAAGGAGAATATGGAGAAGGCGAGGAAGATAGCCGACGAGAAGATCCTTGATGCCCTGATGCCGGGAAGCGCCGCCGATGATGATCCGGATGATCTCAGCTTTTTCATGAGCGGCAGCGGGGCCGTTGACGAGTCCGACGCGGAGGATGATGCGGAGGATGCCGTCGCTGAGGAGGATGCCGGGAGGGATCAGGAACAGGACGATTCTGCCGCAAAGCCCGGTGAAAGCGCCGGGGACGAGGAGAAGAGGAAGGAGGACGCCGAGACCCGGGAAATGCTCAGGAAGAAGCTTGAGGCCGGTGAGCTTGACGACAAGGAAATCGAGATCCGCCTTCCGTCGAAGAAGATAAATGTCGAGATCATGTCGCCTCCCGGCATGGAGGACATGTCCGAGCAGCTCCAGTCCATTTTCGAGAACATCGAGAAGAACCGCACCGAACGTGTCAGGGCAAAGGTCAGCGATGCGAGGGAGCAGCTCACAAAGAACGCTGCCGAGCATATGGTGGACCGGACTGATCTTTCGCGGGAGACCATCGAGGCGGTCGAGAACAACGGCATCGTCTTCATTGACGAGATCGACAAGATCTGCGGAGGCGGCGGCGAGAAGAACGGGCCTAACGTCTCAAGGGAAGGCGTGCAGCGCGATCTCCTTCCCCTCATCGAGGGCTGCTCCGTAAAGACCAAGTACGGCATGGTGAAGACCGATCACATACTCTTCATCACCTCAGGCGCGTTCCAGGTGTCGAAGCCATCGGATCTTATTCCTGAGCTTCAGGGCCGCCTGCCGATAAGGGTTGAGCTTAAGGCACTCACTGTCGAGGACTTCAAGAAGATCCTGACCGAGCCGCACGCGTCAATCACCGAGCAGTACACAGCTCTTATGAGGACCGAGGGCGTTGAGCTCAGGTTCACTGATGACGCGCTGCAGAGCATCGCGGAGGCGGCATTCAAGGTCAACGAGTCGACCGAGAACATCGGTGCGCGCCGCCTGCAGACCATCATGGAGCGCCTCGTTGACGAGATCTCCTTCGACGCACCCGAGAGGAAGGGCGAGACTGTCACGATTGACAGCGGCTATGTCCGTGATCACCTCGGGAAGCTTGTCGAAGATGAGGATCTCTCGAGGTATATCCTCTGATCCGGGGGCTTTCCCAGCGATAAAAAAAGAGCCGCCTTTCTTGAGGAAGGGCGGCTCTCTGTGTATAATACTGCAACGTTGCACAGGCAACAGGCTGCCGGCATAGCTCAGTTGGTAGAGCGGCGCATTCGTAATGCGAAGGTCGAAGGTTCGATTCCTTTTCCCGGCACCACTTCATTCCCTCCGTTTCATATCTCTCCGCAAATCACGGAATTCACCTGCTCATATGTTCTCCAGCTCGGCATTCATGTCTTTTGCTGGAATTAACACGCAGTCCCGGGGTTCCTGACTCCGGCGCAGGCAAAGCCAGAAGGGCCGGCCGTCCCCTTAAGGCATCCGGCCGGCCCCTGTATGATTACTTAACCTCGTTGACGAGCTCCCTGCCGTCAAAGAAGTCCCTGCAGTTCTGCAGAGTGGTCGTCGCGATGTTCTCCATCGCCTCCCTGGTGAAGAATGCCTGGTGGGAGGTGACAAGCACGTTGGTGTAGCTCAGGAGGAGGGCAAGCTTGTCATCGGTGATGACCTCGGAGGAGTGATCCTGGTAGAAGTAATCCTTCTCCTCCTCGTAGACGTCAAGGCCGGCCGCCCCGATCTGGGCGCTCCTGAGACCGTCAATCAGCGCCTCGGTGTCAATGAGTCCGCCCCTTCCGGTGTTGATGATCATGACCCCCTTCTTCATCCTCGAGATGGAGTCGCGGTTGATCAGGTGATAGTTCTCCTTGGTGAGAGGGCAGTTGAGCGAGATGATGTCCGAGTTCGCGTAAAGCTCGTCAAGGGTCACATACCTGATGCCGCTCTCTTTTGCGTATTTCTCGTCAGGGTAGATATCGTAGGCGATGATGTTCATGCCGAAGCCCTTCAGGATTCCGATGAGCTGGCGGGCAATCTTTCCGGTCCCGACAATGCCTGCGGTCTTGCCGTACATGTCGAAGCCCATGAGTCCGTTCAGGGAGAAGTTCCAGGTCCTGGTCCTGACCCAGGCGAGGTTCGTGTGGCGGTTGAGGGCCATGATGAGGGCAACGGTGTGTTCTGCGATGGCATGAGGCGAGTATGCCGGAACCCTCACGACCCTGATCCCGAACTCCTTTGCGGCTGCGAGATCAACGTTGTTGAATCCGGCGCAGCGCAGCGCGACAAGACCGACACCGTTATCCTTAAGGATCCCGAGGACTTTCCTGTCGCAGGTGTCGTTGACGAATATGCACACCGCCTTTGCGCCTGCAGTCAGGGATGCGTTCTCCGCGGTGAGGTAGCTGCGGTGGTTCAGTATCTCAAAGCCGAACTTTCCGTTGATTTCCTGGAACATTTTCCGGTCATAGGAATGGGTTCCGTAAAAGGCTATTTTGTCCAACTGTCTGTTCTCCTTATTTGCCGTCTGCTGAAATCTGGCTCCTGAGTCCGTCGAGGACCGCAGAGAGGTTGTGCCTGAGATAATCAAGGTATGAGACGGAGCTGTCAGGGAGCGAGTCAGAGTAAAGCTCGCCTGCGGCCTTTGCCCCCGTTTCCCTCTCAATTGTATTCGCAAGACGGGGATCATGCATGGTCTCAATGAAAATGACCTTTATGCCGGTCTTTCTCACTTCCCTGATAATCTCCGAGACGCTCCCTGCTCCTTCCTCCGCCTCGTCGCCCGGACCGTGAATTGATCTGAGATCGAGGCCGTAGTCTCTCGCAAGATAGCCGAACGCGGCATGGCTTGTGAGGGCTTTTCTTGCACTCCCTGGTATTCTGCTGAACTCCCCTTTGTATTTCTCAGCAAGGGCTGATATTTCCGAGCGGTATGCGGCAGCCCTTTCAGCGAATTCTCCGGCAAGCTCCGGTGCCGCTCCGGCAAGGGCCTTCTCCGTGCCGTCGACATAGGCAAGCGCGCTGTAAGGTGAGTTCCACGCATGGGGGTCAGTCCCGGTCTGGCTCCTGATAGGTGTTATTCCGTCAGTGACGCAGACCGACTTTGCCTTTGTGCCTGACGCTTTGGCGAGCCTGTCAGCCCAGGTGTCGAGATCCAGGCAGTTCTTCAGAATCAGATCCGCCTTCCCGACGAGCTTCAGGTCAGAGGGCTTCTCGGTATAGAAATGCATTTCCCCGCCGTAGCCGATGAGAGGCCGGACGCTGACTTTGTCTCCGCCTATGTTTTTTGCAATATCGGCGATGATGGTGCCGGAGGCCACCACCTCAAGCGGCCTGCATTCCCCGGCTGAGGAGAAAGCGGAGAACAGCAGCACAGCGCCTATCCCGAGTAATGCCTTAAATGAACGAACTTCCATATCAGTCCTCCGTTGATGCCGAATATGAGGGAGAAAATGTAGAAAACCCCGAGACAGAGAATGATCGATGAGCTCGCCGGCCAGTCAAGGTGGAATGAGAGAAGGAGACCGGCAGCGCTCCCTGCTGAGGCTGCGGCAACAGCAGCCGCGATCTGTCCGGTGAGGTGCCTGAACCACAGCTTCACCGAAGTGCATGGCAGGATCATTATTCCGACAGCCATCAGCGTGCCGATGGTCTGGAACCCTGAGATGAGGGAGAGGACAGTCAGGATCAGGAAGATGGTGTGAACGGCCTGGCTGCTCACTCCCTCGGTCTCAAGGAAGCCGGGATCAAAGCATTCGACCACGAGAGGCCTTATGAAGATCGCAAGGACGATGAGGGAGACCGAGGTTATTGACGCCAGAAGGGTGAGCCCCTGATCGGTAAGCGCAAGAGGCGAGCCGAAGAGAATGTGCAGCAGGTCGACGTTGCTGCCGCTCACCGAGATGATGAGCACTCCTGCCGCGAGGGAAATCAGGTAGAAGGAGGCAAGGCTCGCGTCCTCGGCTGTTTTCGAGGCCTTCGAGGCAAAGCCCGAGAGAATGATTACCGTGACTCCGGCTATGAGGCCGCCTATTGTCATCGAGGAGACGGAGAGTCCCCCGATGAGGTAGCCTACCGCGACTCCGGGCAGTATCGCGTGGCTCATGGCATCTCCCGTGAGGCTCATCCTGCGGTATACGAGAAGCATCCCGATGACAGGGGCAGTGAGGGAGATCATAAGGCAGCCGAAGAGCGCCCTTCTCATGAAGGAGAAGTCGGCAAACGGTGAAAAAAGCAGATCGATCATTCTGTCCTCGTGCAGAGCCCTGCCGTATAGTCAAGCTGGTAGCGGCTGTTTACGGCCTTTTCGATATTCTCTGCGGTAACGCACTCGGCGGTTTTCCCGCTCGCGATGATTTCCCTTGCGAGAATCACGGTCTCGGGGAAGAACCTTCTTACGAGATTAAGGTTGTGCATGACGGTGATGATGGTCTTTCCGGCCCTGTTCCACTCCTGCAGGAGGCCGGCGAGCTCCTCGGAGGTCGGTTCGTCCATCGCGCTGAACGGCTCGTCAAGCATGATGAGATCAGCGTCCTGGAGCCAGACCCTGGCGAATACGACGCGCTGGAACTGCCCGCCTGAGATGTCCCCGATATTCTCCCCGGCGAACTTCCGCATCTTCACCTTCTCAAGCGCGCTGTCGACGAGATGCAGCATGGACCGGTCAACTCTTCTGAAAAGCCCGGTCCTGTGCCAGAGCCCGAGGGAGACGAACTCACGCACGGTAATCGGGAAGCTTTTGTTGATCTGGCTTGCCTGCTGGCAGTAGGCTATCCTGATGCCGGGCTTCTTTTCCACAGATCCCTCAAGGGGCTTCAGTATGCCCATAATCCCGTTGAGAAGGGTTGATTTTCCCCCGCCGTTCGGACCTATTACCGCGAGCATCTCGCCGTCGGCGACGGAGAGGTTCAGATGATGGACAATGGGATGCCTGCTGTAGCCCAGTGTCAGGTTCTTTATTTCCAGCATTTTCCGCCTCAGGCCTCTCCGGTGACGGAGGCCAGAACTGCCAGGCATATGGCAATAACCAGGGCTGCAGCTGCCATTCTCGTCCAGATCCCTGGAAAAATAACCGAGTGCAAAATTGCCTCACTTGTGTGAATTCTGAGGTTCTGAGGGTATGAACAAAAGGCCTAAATGTCAAGCGGTTTGATTTTGACCGCCCGGATCAGTGAGAGGAAGAAAGTCTCTCCGCAGAAAGCTCACAGCCAGAGCATGGACAGAACGCGCTCTGGCAGTCTGCTTATGATTCAGGGGCTCCTGGATATCAGGCATTCATGTTTGCATGTGCGTTCTGTCAGAGAATGAACAGGAAATGTGTCCGGAAAACCAACGCAGACAGGTGATTTTTTCTGGATGGCGGTGATTTACCTTAAAATACGGGCGTTTCTGACCATAAGTCGCGGATTATCATGCTTGATTACAAGTCCCTCCTTCCCAACTGGTGGAGCCAGGCCTGGGCGAAGGCCAAACTGGCTGAATTCAGCACGGAGCAGCTCAATGATGGCTGCCGGCTCCTCTCTGACGGCTGTTTTTATTATGTAAGCGCAGGCGGCAGGGGCCCTATTCACTGCTACGGGATGATGTCGGCCACGAAACTGCGCTTCGAGCGCTATTCCGCGCCGCAGAAGGTCAGACTGCGCAATCTCATCCTGAATGACAGGGAAGGCTGTGATGATCTGCGCAAAGGCATAATGAACGAGGCGCTCTGGGCGAAAATCAGGGAAAAATACCTGCTGCCCAATCTCGCCGGCTTTGACACGCTCTCTTTATCCGGAAGAACGAATGAACCGAACATCTCTGTTTATACGGCCGCGGAGCTCCTGTACACGGCCTGGCTGGTAAGCTGCGATCCTGCCCTGATGTTTGCCTGGCGCGGGGTCAGCCTGTACGGCGATCTCGGAATACAGAGCATAGCGGTAAAGCCGCTTCCCTCCGGGGCTGTGCCGGCGCGCGAGCTGCGTCTCCCTGTTCCGGCAAAGCTTGTGGCTGCACCTGTTTCAGGAAATAACACGTCTTCTTACTGGAACGACGGATATGTACGGGAGCAGCCCGGTGAGCAGGAGCCGAAGAAGGACGTTCCTGACCAGCAGTCCATGAATCAAGAGGCGGAAACTCCTGCCGAAAAACCGTCAGCAGATAACGACGGCCAGGACAGATCTGAAGTAATAAAGCGCTGGGCCTCCGGCACACTCCAGTGCAGGTGGCTCTCAGGCGTGCTGCCGCGTTATGCGGATTTCAAGGCTGCTGAAGAGCTTGCCCCGCAGCTGCACGGCTTCGGGATTAAAAAGCTCTACGGCCGCATGAGCCTTTCAGCTGCTGTGGAAACCCCTGACGGGGAGATGAAGGAGCCGTCGCTGATTTTTTCCGCGCAGAGCTACGGGGCGTCAAGACTCAGGTCATATCTGAGGGGCCATGAGGAGGACTGCTTCTCGCTCGAGAGGAACTTCCTGAGCGGCGAGCTTTCGGACATTGCGGAAAGGCTCGTTCCCGGATTTGCAGACGGCAGCCGGGACAAGGTCAGGGAAAGCTGGGATCCGGCGGCGCTTGCGCTCGCCCTCCGGGCCGCGTCCGCCATGTCAAAGTACCCGAGGCTGATGTTCCTCTTCCGCGGAGTGAGCGTCACCGGCATTGCCGAGGGCATCAGGAAGGATGCGCTGAGGGGCCCGGGCCGCGGCTGGGCTCGAAGACCGGGTACGGGAGAGGATCTGTCTCATGGCACTGATGCGGCGGGCGGTGCAGGAGACGCTCCGTCTGACGAGCCGGGGAGCGCTCCATGGGCGCGGAGCTGGATCACGGAGACGGTCCTTCTCGATAACAATGAGAACGCAGGCGACGCCCGGGCCGCGCTCCGCGAGGGGAGAGCCGGTGACTTCAAATATGATGAGAAGGAGCACCGTACTGTCTGTGAGATTGCCGACGAGTTCGGCGACAGACACACGGTAACGCTGTCATTCGGCTTCTACAAGCCGGAGGAGCGCGCACTTCTAGGAGCGCTCTTCTATCTCAACGAGAAGCGTCTCAATGAGCTCCGGGAGGGGAGGATAACCCCTGCCCTCCGGACGCTTTTCTCAGACCACGGGATAAAGCTCCTTCCTGACGGTCATGAGAGAGTCTCGGTAACCCCCGTGTCCGATCAGGAGAAGCTGCTCCTCACCGTGATGATAAAGGCCTCGCAGCTGATGTCGGCAGATCCTTCGCTGCTGCTTAAATGGCGCGGGTTTGACATCAGCGATGAAAGCACCCTGGACAGCAGAAACATCTCCGCCGACGCGCTCCTCGGGATACTTGCCCCGGGGCCCTTTGCGAACAGATTCATCAGGCTCTTTGTGAAGGATCCCCTGGGCGCTCCCCTCGCGGAGGCGGGAAGGCTTCTCTCCGGAAAGACCATCGGGGCCCCCGTGGCAGACGGCAGAGGGAGCGTCAGCTTAAGCTTCGGCCGCCTCAAGGCGAAGAAGACGGCGGTTCTTGCGCTTGAGCCCTTCACCTGCGCTGAGGTCCGGGAGCTTGCGGATTGCCTTGACCGCCATTACGGCATCCTGCAGGAGCTCGGGAAAGGGAACTATCCCGGAGAGCTTGACGGCATTATCAGGGACGCCGGCGCGGAGCTTACCCGCGGCGGGACGCTCTCAGTGAACGGAGAGGACGTGACGCAGGAGGTCTCATCCGATCCGGCCATCCTCGCGGTCATCGTGAGGCTCGCGCAGGAGCTCGGTAAGAACCCGGCGCTCCTCTTCGCCTGGCGCGGGCTGCCGCTCGGCAGGGTGTCCCTCGGTCAGATCCGTGCGGGCCTCGCCGGGAAGACGCCTGACGGGCCGTTCCTCATGGCTGGGCCGGAGAAGCCGGACAATTACCTCCAGCTGTCATTCACCGACGAATGGTCTGAGCCTGAGGACGGCATGCCCTGGTGGGCATTCAATTTTCTCAGCAGCATCGCAGGCAGACACAGCAGCGGGGATGAGAAAGAGGAGAGCGGGGATGACGGAGTGATGCATTTCCTCCCCAACCAGCACATTTTCTACACTGACGTCTCGGACAGCAGCGGCAGGAGGCGCCTTTACCTCGCCCTGTTCGAGTATACGGATCATGGCATGGAGGTGATCCTCAATTTCTTCCGGCAGAGGCCGGAGCTCGCAAAGGCCCTCGGGCAGGGCTACCTGGACCGCAGCTTCAGGTCATTCGCCAGGCTGAGGAACATCCCGCTGCTCGAGGTCAGCTATGACGAATATGTGGTGAGAGGCGACGATTACTACTGCAGCAATAAAGATCGCATCACCTTCGCGAGGCGCATGCTGCCTCTTCTTGAGAAGGATCCCTCGCTCATCTTTCTAAGCCGCGGCCTTGACATAAAAAAGAAGCTCGGACTCGGGTCGGATGCTCCCCTGCAGGAGCCCGAGGAGGAGGCGCTCAGCGAGTTTGACGGGGCCGACTCGGCGCTCAGGCGCGGGAAGGGCGCGGCAGCAGAGGGCGGAGCGGACGATTTCCTCCGGAAATCCTTTGCCCGCCGCTTCATTGCGAACCTTGCCGATGACGCCATCATCGGCTATCAGCGCGACGCCAGGGCATCGCGCATCTGCGACGCGGTGTTCGACAGCAGCGAGCGCGAGACGGATCTCGACGTGAGGCACGGCAGCACCTCAAGCTATACCGCCTCGCTGCAGCTTGAGCCCCTTACGGAGGAAGAGCGGCAGAGCGTGATGAGGGAGCTGAAGGAGGATCCGAACGCGCTCTCGCAGCTTCAGGTCGGAAAGCTTGACGAAGGGTTTGTCCGGAGGCTGCAGTCTCTCGGGATCCCGCTCATGTGCGGCGAGAGCACCGGGGACCTGATGTGGTGCTCCTGCGATGTTTCGGATAACAGGGTGTGCCGCCATGAGGTCGCGCTCCTCAAGCGCACCGCGCAGCGAATACTCAGTGATCCGCCGCTCCTCTTCCTGATGCGGGGCTTCGACATCAGGAAAGAGCTTGGGAAGCTCAGCGCCGGGCTCAGCGTCTCCTCCGCGTGGATGACGCCCCAGGCGCTCTTCAGGATCCATCCTGAGCTTGACGCGAAGGACACCGGGGACATGCTCCCGGAGGACGCGCTCTACCACCTGAACCGCGCGAGCTTCGCGAAGGTCCCCTCGGGACTCCTGCGCTCGGCCATGAGGCTCATACAGGAGTCCCCCGCGGGATACGGCGGGGAGGACTGCAAGGGAGCGCTCCTCAGGGCCCTGGATTCAGCCCGCGAATGCGCGAGGAGCATGATAAGGTCTGATACCGGGATCGAAAACCTTCCTGATTTCAGCAGGGTGCAGGCCGAGATCTCAGCTGACGGACACGTGCGCGATTACGGCAATCCGCCGGCCTCTGCCCGTTTCATGGCAGGGCGTGATGACTCTGATCCGCTCTCGGCGGACTATGTCCGGAAGGAGCTTGGGGTGGGAGCTGACAAGCTGCAGCGCCTCAGCAGCAGCAAGGCAAAGGCCGAATTTACCGGCTGCGCCTTCGTGCCGCCTGACAATGGCTTCGGCTTTGAGGAGATGCACAGCCTCCCCTCGGGCGTCTTCAACGGGAAGATCACAGCGGAGGTCCTTGACAGGGCAGGCACCGCCGCGCAGGCGATGTACGCGCTCTGCTCGCTCGCGAGGAAGCTCCTCCTTGCGGACGCGGTGATGCCCTGTCCCCTGCGCTCCACGAGGGGAGAGCTCTCCGTAATGTGGATCCCCTGCCTCCTCTCGCACGAGGTGCTGACCCTTACCGCGCACGCCGGCATGCTCGCGAGGAGGCTCCTCCTCGGGAGCGTGCTTGTTCCTGACAAGTCCCTCGGGCTTAAGGCTGAGGAGATGAGCGACGCGGGCTTCGGCGCGCTCTCGCTCGGGATGTTCATCAGCGACCTCGTGAGAAAGGGCTTCCTCCGGAACATGGGCCATGTGCAGGCCGCATGGAACAGGGCCGCGGCCGAGACTCCGGAGCTCATCCTCACGACGCTCTCCTTCTGGCGCTATGGCGGCGGAATCAGCCAGGCCGCGCTCGAGCGCATGGAGAGCTCGCTCGGACAGTGGCTCGCGCCGCTCTTCATGGGGCTTGGCGGCATGAGGCCTGTCCTTATTCTCGGAACCGCCGTCGGGCAGGATCCTGACATCGCATCAGCCGAGGAGAGACTCCGCGCTGGCGGGGAGCAGGCGATTGCCGATGCCGAGAAGGCGGAGGATAAGGAGGCAGGGAACAAAGAGGAAGACCTGGAGAATGCCTCGGTCGAGGAGCAGGTATCAGCAGAGATCTCCCTCGGGTTCATCGACCGCAGGGACGGGCGCTATGTAAGCTACAGCGAGGTCTCATCGCTTGACGCGGGGAAGCGCGGGGAGTGCCGCGCGGCGGCGGCGCGCATCTCGGCACTCCTCCCCGAGGCCGCGGACATCATCTCCGGGAAGTCCGGCCGCGCGGTGCTCTCCATCGAGGCGCTGCAGAAGGCCCTCTTCGAAATCCTTCCCGCCCTTAAGCTCTCCGGCGCCCTTGTGGTGCTGCCGCGCTCGATGCGGCAAATCCTGAGGCCTGCTGCCATGGCGAACCTCGCCCTCATGAAGGGCTGGAAGGGCGGGAGCGGCCTCATGAGCCTCGCCTCGCTCCTCTCCTTTGACTGGAAGACCACCCTGGGCGGACGGGAGATCACCGAGGAGCAGTTCGAGGAGCTCAGGGAGCATGCCGGTCACCTGGTGCGCTTCGGCAACGACTATGTCTACGCCACCGCCTCCGAGATTGACTCCATCCTGAAGCGCCTCAGCGGGAAGGCGCAGCGGCCGTCGAGGCTAAGGCTCCTTGAGGCCGCCCTCTCGGGGAGCTTCGAGGGCAATGAGGTCTTCATGGACGGGAAAATCCGGAAGGCCATCAATGAGGAGCTCAGGACCCCGCCCGCGAAGGTTCCGGACGGGCTCAGGGCCACGCTCCGCCCCTACCAGGAGAGGGGCTACTCCTGGCTCATGCACAACCTCCGCGCCCGGATGGGCTCAATAATCGCGGACGACATGGGGCTCGGGAAGACGGTGCAGGTCATCGCCGCCCTCGAGAACCTCCGGGCCGCAGGGGAGCTTGAGAAGGACCCCGCGCTCGTCACGGTGCCCGCGTCAGTCGTCATCAACTGGACGCGTGAGCTTAAACGCTTCGCGCCTGACCTCAGTGTCAACGTCTACTACGGCACGCAGCGCTCCCTGGAGCCAAAGGCAAATGTGCTCCTTACGACCTACGGGACCCTCCGGCAGGACATCGAGAAGCTCAAGGATAAGAAGTGGCGCGTCGCCGTCGCTGACGAGGCGCAGAACATCAAGAACCCTGGCTCGCAGATCTTCCAGGACATGTGCATCATCAAGGCGGACTCCGCCATTGCCATGTCCGGAACGCCGGTCGAGAACCGCCTCGCTGACTACTGGGCAATCATGGAGTTCGTGAACCCGGGGCTCTTCGGCACTCTGGGATCGTTTGTAACCGACTACGCGCAGCCAATCGAGAGGAGCCGCGACGCCGACGCGGTGAAGAGGCTCAGGAGTGTGACTGCTCCCTTCATCCTCCGCCGCCTCAAGACCGATAAGAGCGTCATCGCTGACCTCCCCGAGAAGATAAGCTCCGACCGCTTCTGCTCCCTTACCCCGGAGCAGGCGGCGATGTACCAGACCTTCGTGAGCGACGGGCTCGAGGGAGTGACCGAGACGCTCTCGAAGATGGAGAGGAGCGCGAGGGTATTGAAGCTCATCCTCCGGCTCAAGCAGATCTGCGACGCGCCGGAGCTCTTCTCCAAGGATCCCAAGATCACTGGCCCCGCGCACTCGGGGAAGGCGGAGATGCTTCTCGACCTCCTTGAGGAGCTTGCCGAAAGCGGGCAGAAGGCCATCGTGTTCACCCAGTTCCGGGAGATGGGGGATCTCCTCGTCTCCTGGATCGGGGAGAGGCTCGGGACAGTTCCGGACTTCATCCACGGCGGCGTGAGCGTGAAGCGCCGCCAGGAGATGGTTGACCGCTTCCAGAAGGACCCGCAGGACCGCGTCATGGTGCTCTCCCTGAAGGCCGCAGGAACAGGGCTCAACCTCACCGCTGCGACTGCGGTCATTCACTATGACCTCTGGTGGAACCCTGCCGTCGAGGATCAGGCAACCGACAGGGCATACCGCATCGGGCAGAGCAGGAACGTCATGGTCTACCGCTTCATCTGCGCGGGGACCTTCGAGGAGAAAATCAACGAGATGATTAACTCCAAGAAGGAAATCGCGGAGCTCACCGTGCAGAAGGGCGAGAAGTGGCTCGGCGACCTCTCGAAGAGCGAGCTCAGGAGCTTCCTTGCCATGAGCGCGGGGTGAGTGATCGGAGAGTGATGAAATGACAGGCAGGCCGGGCCGGGAGCCCGGCCTTCTTTGACTGTCAGCTTGCAGGTCGGTGCCGTGGTTTCCTCTGTCCGGGCTCAGGATTAAAGTCCTGAAACCCGGAACAAAAAAATGGAGAACCGAAGTTCTCCATTTCATTCATTTCAGGCCGGGAGCCTTGTTACAGAGCCTTTGAGCCGCCAAGCAGAGAGGAAATAAGCTTGCGGTTGCGGTCTGCTCCCGATGCTGCAGGCTCGGGCTTGGCAGGACGCCTTGCCTGAGGAGCAGGTCTCGGCTCGGGCTCGGGTTCCGGCTCGGGCTCAGGCTTCGGCTCGGGTTCCGGCTCCGGCTGACGCCTTCTGCTGAATGAAGGAGCAGGGGGCTCATCCTTTGCGGTGGAGACGCCGTTGTCAGAGCCAAGTGCCGACATGCGGCTTACTCTGAGATGAAGATCCTTGCATACCTCGAAGATATGGTCAAAGGTGGTGTCATCAGAAAGGAATGTAATCTCAACGTCATCCTCAGAGAGCAGCAGTCCGAGCCTCAGGGCGAACTGCATGTTGAAGTCCTCCCTGTCCTTGCTGTCGATCTGAACGAGATCGATCTGGATCTTGTACTGTGACTGGATCATGAGCAGCTGGGAGACCATCTCCATTGACATGCTGTTCTTGCCTTTGTTCACAATCATTTTTACATTTGAGAAACGATCCATCATCCCGGAGGGCATCTCCTGGGAGAAATCGCTTCTGATGATCAGAATTCTGTTGGGCATATCATTCTCCAAAAGCTGGCTTTGGCAAGCCAGTAATATCTTCAAGATGTCTAAATGAAATCATCATTCAATATTATGGTGTCAGTATAGCGCGCATAAAAGCCGCGCTGAAAAGATTAATGCAATAATTTGCCAAAACTCACGTATAAATCACGTTTCAAGCGGTGACGCGGCATGGGGAAGGAAATGAGGGGGCGCCGGGGCAGGTAATGCGCTCCGGCGCGAAGGCGGTGCACGGCGTCAGCCGTTGAACCTGTCAGGATCAAGATCCTTGGGATCCTGGACAATCTTTCCGTCATGAATCATGCCGTCACCTGATACTGAAGGCCCGCTCTTTTTCGTATCGAGCTTTATGGTGTCAGGGGTTATGATGTCGCTCTCTGCATCGTCACTGCCAGCACTGCTGCCAGTGTCCCTGCCTGCGCCGGCGGCTTCAGTCTTTTCAGGCTCCATGCCGAAAGCGCGCAGATCCTCGGCGCTGAGGGGCGGGACCTTCTCGTCCTTCGCGATGATGATCATGACTATTCCGACAATTACGAACGGGATGGAGAGAAGCATGCCCATCGAGGCCTGGAACGGCAGATTCACGAAGGAGGAGATAATTCCGTTTATTGCGTTGTCAAGAGAGGTCTGGGACTGCTTGAACACCTCGAGGATCATCCTTGCGGAGAATACCAGCGTAAGGAAGATGCCGAGCGGCCTGCCGGCCTTCTTGTGTTTGTTGAAGAGATATCCTGCGAAGAGAAGAAGGAATACGAACAGGTACGCGGCAGCCTCATAAAGCTGGACGGGGTGGCAGGGAACGCTGTTGTACTCATGTGCCTGGCGGAAGATGACGCCGTAGTCGGAGCCGGTAGGAACTCCGACAATCTCGGAGTTCATGAAATTTCCGCAGCGGATGAACACCGCAGTGAGGGCAGTAGGTATGCACAGCCTGTCCATCAGCCAGAGCACGTTGTTCCTCGGGTGCATGTAGATGAAGAAGGCAAAGGAGAGCAGGAGACCGATCGCGCCGCCGTGGCTCGCGAGGCCGCCTTTCCAGATCTTCAGGATTTCAATCGGCTGGGCGAGGAAGTACTGCGGCTCGTAGAAGAAAACGTGCCCGAGGCGGGCGCCTACTATTGTGCCTACGAAGAGATAGATCAGCAGGGAGTCCAGCTCGCCTGAAGGATAGTTCTCGCGTTTGCAGATCCAGGTCATGATCCAGTAGCCGAGCAGAAAGCCGGCCACGAAGAGAAGGCCGTACCAGTAGATAGACACCGGTCCGAGGCTGACGAGCACCCGATCCGGATTCCAGTCAAGAATCATGTATGGCTCCTTTTTGCACTGGAGATTGAATAAGGGAATTTTATCCTAATGCCGTTGAGTTTGTCTGTTTTGAACAAAGGCTGTCCTGAGGCATCCTGCCCGCCCATCACTGTACGGCAATCGCTCCTTTGCACTTGTGGCATAATTGTGCGGTTCACTCTAAATGGATACAGGTAATGAAGAGAATTGTCTGGGCCGCTTCGGTTTTTTTCATGCTTTTTCCCATGTGCGCCTCTGCTGTAACCATGGATGCTTTCCTGCAGGGGACCATGTTTGAGGGAGGGCTTGTCCTCTTTTTCGCCGGGCTGTCTCTTCTTCTTGTGCCAAGCGTAGTCAGCATAGGGATCTTTCTGATGCTTGTCGGGGACATTCTGGTATGCGGACGCCTTTTCTTCGCCTCAAATGTTACAGAATTCCTTTCCTCATTTCCCCATGTAGGCGGAGCGAATTCCGATCTTTCCCGGTTTTTTGACGGCATGCCGGAGCTCGGCCCGATCATAGAGAACCTGAGCGCAGCCGATCTCAGGATGGACACCATGATCGCGATATCGGCGCTGATAGCAGGAGCATGCCTTATAAGGTACATCTTCAACTGGTTCATACAGTTCCTCATTACTCCCTCGTCAGGGAAGTCGAGACTTAAGTCTGACACCAGGCGCAGCCGCAGACAGCTTGCCTCATTCACCCGGAAATGGGGAATCGGGGAAGCGCAGGGCAGCTCTGTCTGAGAGTATTTTGAGAAACAGACAGCAAAGAAGGCAGACAGGAGGCGGTTCCGGCAGGGACCGCCTTTTTTTATTTACGTTCAAACATTTGATCTGCAGGCTATTTTCTTAGCACAGCAGGAATCTTTAAGAAAATTTTAAAAAAACATTAAAAAACCCTTGCATTTCTCAGAAAAGGGCGTAGAATACA
>DEHC01000008.1 GCA_002351705.1 Gammaproteobacteria bacterium UBA2810
CTCATGCCGAGCACACAAAAAATCCCGTCCGGTGAGGGACGGGATTTCATCATTCAGACAGAAAGACTGCCTTTAGAGTGACTTGTTGATGTTCTCGACGGTTTCCTTCGCGTCGCCGAAGCACATCTGGGTGTTCTCCTTGAAGAACAGCGGGTTCTGGACGCCGGCGTATCCGGTTCTCATCGAACGCTTGAACACGACGACGTTGCGAGCCTTCCAGACCTCAAGGACAGGCATTCCGTAAATCGGGCTGCTCTCGTTCTCTGCTGCAGCCGGGTTCACGGTATCGTTCGCGCCGATGACGAGAACGGTATCGGTATCCTCAAAGTCAGGGTTGATGTCATCCATCTCCTCGACGATATCGTAAGGAACCTTTGCCTCGGCAAGAAGAACGTTCATATGTCCGGGGAGACGTCCTGCAACAGGATGGATTCCGAAGCGGACCTTGACGCCCCTCGCGCGGAGCTTCTCGGTCATCTCGGCAACGGCGTTCTGAGCCTTGGCGACTGCCATGCCGTAGCCCGGGGTGATGATGACGCTGGAGGAGTTCTTCAGCAGATCAGCAACCTCGGCAGGCTTGATCTCATGGATCTCTCCCTGTACTTCATCAGCGCCGGCCTGCTGGGGCTTGTTGCCGAAGCCGCCGAGGATGACCGACATGAAGTGGCGGTTCATCGCCTTGCACATGATGTAGGAGAGGATCGCGCCCGAAGAGCCGACCAGCGCGCCGGTAACAATGAGGAGGTCATTGTTGAGCATGAAGCCGGCTGCGGCTGCCGCCCATCCTGAGTAGGAGTTCAGCATCGATACGACAACCGGCATGTCAGCGCCGCCGATGGAGGCGACGAGGTGCCAGCCGAACGCAAGCGCGATGATGGTCATCAGAATGAGGCAGAACCAGCCTGCGCCGCTCGGACCGTAGGCCAGGAAGCCGATCATGAGGAGCAGCGAGACAGCAAGGGCCGCGATGTTGATGGCGTTCTTTCCGGGGAGCACAAGAGGCGCTGACGGAATGAAGCCGGCGAACTTGCCGAATGCGACAACGGATCCGGTGAAGGTTACCGCACCGATGAAGATTCCGAGGAAGATCTCAACGAGCTGTACGACCTTCTTGGCGTGCTCGTCTGAAGCCTCGGCGGCAGTCTCGGCCTTGGAGGCCTGGATCCTGTCAGCATACTTGGCCTTGGCCTCGGCGATCTTGGCCCTCTGGATGTTCATGCTCTTCTCGCATTCCTGCACGGACATATCGACCTTGCAGGTAATGGTGGGCATGGCTGCATTGCGGATCTCAGCCTCAACGTCGATGTTGTGATCGGCGATGATGAAGCTGTTGATGCCGACGAGGACTGCGGCAAGACCCACAAAGCTGTGCAGAAGGGCGACCATCTGCGGCATCTGGGTCATCTCGACCTTCATGGCCAGCCTGAACGCGCCGAACAGGCCGCCGGCTATCATGGCGATGATGATGAGGACAACGGCACTGAACTGGAAATGGGGTCCGAATACGGTAGCGATGAGCGCTATCGTCATGCCGGCGATGCCATACCAGTTTCCGCGCTTCGCGGTCTCCTGCTTGGACAGTCCCGCGAGGGCCAAAATAAAGAGAACAGCAGCGATTATATAGGCCGCTGTAACTAAACCCTGTGACATTTATTGGACTCCTATTGTTTGTCTCTTCTGAACATCTTGAGCATCCTGTGGGTCACGGTGAATCCGCCGAAGATGTTGATCGACGAAATCATGATGGCGAGGAATGCCAGGATGAAGACAGCTGCAGGCGCGTCACCGCTGAACATCTGAACAACGGCGCCTACGACGATGATGCCGGAAATCGCATTGGTTACTGACATGAGCGGCGTATGGAGCGCATGGGTAACGTTCCAGACCACATAGTAGCCTACGACGCAGGACAGGACGAACACCGTGAAGTGCGCGAGGAAGTCTGACGGGGAATAATGCGCGGCCAGGGCAAAGAGCACGACGAGGACAGGCAGGCCGTACTTGATCCAGGGGTTGGTTCCCTTCGGAGCCTCCTTGGCCGGCTCCTTCTTCTCCGCTGCCTCCACGGGCTTCTTGGCAGGAGCTGCGGATACGGAAATCTTCGGAGGCGGGAAAGTGACCTCGCCCTGCTTGACGACGGTCATGTTGCGGATGACGACATCATTGAAGTCGATGTCGATGTTGCCGTCCTTCTTCTTGGAGAGCAGCTTCGTCAGGTTGACGAGGTTGGTCGAGTAGAGCTGGGACGACTGGGTCGGGAGACGGCAGGCGAGATCGGAGTAGCCGATCATCTTGACGCCGTTCTTGGTGGTGACGACCTTTCCGTTGACCGTGCCCTCGCAGTTTCCGCCGCCTGCGGCAGCCATGTCGACGATGACGGAGCCGCGCTTCATCTGCTCGATGATGTCAGCGGTGATGAGGAGCGGGGACTTCTTGCCGGGGATTGCGGCGGTGGTGATGATGATGTCGACGTCAGCGGCCTGCTTGCGGAAGAGGTCCATCTCCGCCTTGATGTAGCCGGCGCTCATGACCTTGGCGTAGCCGTCGGTCGAGGTGGCGTCTTCCTTGTAGTCGAGGCGGAGGAACTCGCCGCCCATCGACTCGATCTGCTCGGCAACCTCAGGACGGGTATCGAACGCGCGGACAATCGCTCCGAGGGAGTGCGCGGTGCCGATGGCCGCAAGTCCTGCGACGCCGGCTCCGATTACGAGAACCTTTGCGGGAGGAACCTTGCCTGCTGCGGTGATCTGGCCGCAGAAGAAGCGGCCGAACGCATGGGCTGCCTCAATTACGGCGCGGTAGCCGCTGATGTTGGCGGTTGACGAGAGCGCGTCCATTGACTGGGCACGGGAAATTCTCGGAACCATGTCCATGGCAAGGACCGTGACCTTTTTCGCCGCGAGGCTGTCAACGAGCTCCTTGTTCTGCGCGGGACGGATAAAGCTTACGATGGTGGTGCCTTCCTTAAGCTTTCCGACCTCCGCGTCTGACGGAGCATTGACCTTGTAAATCAGCGGAGAAGCCCAGACCTGAGCGGCGGTGACAACCTTGGCTCCTGCCTCAGCATAGGCAGAATCACTGAAGCTTGCCAGATCGCCAGCGCCCTTCTCGACGTGAACCTCGAAGCCCAGCTTGATAAGCTGAGCAACGGTGGCAGGCGTCGCTGCGACCCTGGTTTCTCCCGCAAGACTTTCCTTAGGGATACCGATTATCATATTTTTCCTGGAATTAACTAATAGCAGCACGGATACAATACCCGCGCCATTAATGAACCTTCCTCGGACTGCCGGGATTGAACCGGGCACCTGAATACTGGCTAAAGCTCCTTTCATCAGCACTGGGCTGACAGAACTCTGCTTAAAAAGCAAACAGAATCCGGGCCGAACGACGCCCAGGGGAACCGGGCTGAGCACAGCAGTCACTGTCTTGGCTGAGATATCGCACGGACACGGCACAGGCCGCGGCCGGACAAAACCCCAAATTCATTATATGCTTAACTTCACAGAAATTCCAAAACAGCCCCGGCACATGGCAGGAAAGCCCTCCGGAAGTGGTCAGTGAGCGCGCGCCGGAGGCTGCCCGCCGGGGCCCTGAAAGCGCACTGAAGCGCAGTTTCCGGGAAAATGAGACATGTGATTCAGAAATCCGAGATAACTCACCAAAAAATCAGGGCCTACGCACGAACC
>DEHC01000079.1:0-14693 GCA_002351705.1 Gammaproteobacteria bacterium UBA2810
GCGGGGCTCCTCCTGAGGCGCGGAATAAGCGAGAAGCTCAAGCTCGCTATACTCGACGCCATGGGCCTCTCGGCCTTCGGCATCGGCATCCACTCTCTCGTGAACGGCATGGACCAAAGCGGCTACCCGGTGCTCTTCATCGTGTCGCTCGCCATAGGCGCTCTTATCGGGAACTGGATTGACTTCAAGTCAAGACTTGAGAAGCTCGTAGCAAGGTTCCAGGGCAACGGCAGCGGCGGATCATTCAGCCTTGACGGCCTCATCACCGCGTTTCTCATTTTCTGCGTCGGGCCCCTTGCGATCCTCGGGCCCATCAAGAGCGCCCTCGAGAACGACGGAACCCTCATCTACACCAACGCGGTGCTTGATCTCGTCACCTCGGCGATACTTGCAGCGTCATTCGGGAAATCCGTGATATTCGCATCGCCCATACTCTTCCTCTGGCAGGGTGCAATATACGTCTCGGCACTGCTCTTTATGAAAGGAACCAGTCCTGAGCTTCTCAACGAGCTGAGCCTCACCGGAGGGTTCCTTATCATGGCAACCGGCCTTTCCATCCTGAAGATTAAGGATGTGAAAGTTATCAACCTTCTCCCCGCACTCGCTGTCCCTCCGGTTTTCTTTGCAGTTAGGGCCTTGTTTTCCTGACTGTGAAAGAACCGCAACCAGCTCTGCAGTCATCCATAAAGATCAAAGTCATTCCGCGATTTGAGGAAGAACGCTCCAGGGGAGAGCAGGAATATCATCAGGAGGCCTGAGGCCATTACGGTGCCGAAACCTGAAGCGATCCTGCTTGAGGAGAAGGCGAGGAGGATGAAAGCTATCTCGGTCGTGGCGAAGGCAAGCAGCACGCTCGGGAAAATCTTGCCGATATCCTCGTCCACAGAGGCAAAGAAGACAGTATAGTCAATGCCGATGCCGAAAAGCAGAATAAGCCCGACAAGCGAGAATACCGTGAAGCTCTGCCCGGTGAGCGAGAGAGTCTCCACGCTGAATAGCATTCCTGCGGCAAGAGGCACCAGACAAGCTGCCATTAGCCTGAACCCGCCCGAGAACAGGATGAAGATCAGGGAGAGCGAGGCTCCCATCGCAAAGAAGCTGAGGAGCGATGACTTGATGTCACTCATGACATCAGCGAGTATGCCTGACATGTTCATACGCATGAGCCCGAGAGAGGTCATAGCCTTGTCGCACGCCTCACTGCCTCCGTTGATTCTGACAAGCGCGGCGCAGCCCTCAAAACCGCAGTAAAGCTGGTCAGAGTACGGAGCGAACGTCTTGCTGGAGGCGACCGATGCCGGTGAGTGCACCTTGAAGTCAGGCTCTGTGACCCTTACACCGACCTGTTTCCAGAAAGTCCTGACCGCTGGCCACAGCTTCCTGAACTGCTCGATCTGCTCCTTCTGCTGATAGGTAGGCACCAGCCATATGGCTGGTGATGACCAGCTTCTCACCTGCCTGCTGCTCCTGAGCCTCCTGAGCTCCCTTTCTGTCTTCACCAGCTTCTCGGCAAGGCTTTCTATGCTTTCAGCCCTTACTGAGTATACTCTGGTCTTGTTTATCTCATTTATGACGTGCTGCCGGTCCTCCGCGCCTGCCGTGTATGTAGTTAGATCATCATTCGTCCTGAAGTTCATGAATGAGAAGCTCATCAGGACCACGGCAAGAGTTCCGAGAAGCGCCATGAGCCTGAACCAGCCAGTTCCCCTGATCCTGAGTGTCAACGGCGAGACGAAACCGGAGAACAACGGCGGAAAAAGAGCAGTGTTGATTAAGGATACCAGGAGCCCAGCAGCTGTTATTATGCTCGTCTGGATAAGGATCTGGTTGAGCGTGAAGGCAAGAGCTGCAAACGACGCAAGAGTCGTTCCCAGGCTGAAAAGGAGTGACCGCACGAGCTGCTTCCTGCTCCCCCGGCACGCTCCGGCATAAATGCAATGGACCGGGTAGTCGGTGGCAAGGCCAATTACCGGCGAGGCCAGTAGCGCAGAGACTATATGAACAGATCCAGTAATCATGCAGCAGATCGCGCATCCCGCAATGCATGAGATCAGGACATTGATGGCCACATAAAGCACAGCCCTTACGGAGCGGAGCAGGAGCGCGGCCATGAGCAACGAGACAGTAATCGTGATGATAACTATTGTCCTTATCTCACTTATGCTCTGGTTCACTATTTTAAGCGAGCTGAACAGGTTGCCATGGTGCATTATGCCTATGCCGAGTTCGCCGTAGCGCCCCTCGATTTCCTCAATCTCTCCGGCAAGCAGCTTCTGGCGCTCAAGTGAGAGCCTGCTCCTTACCTGTCCGCGGAGGACATAATACCCGGCAGAGCTCTCCTCCCTGTAGCGTAGACCTTCCTTGATCCCGGAGTCAAAAACCTGATCCCTGATGATGCTCCGCTGCGCAAGGAACGGATCTTCCTTGATTTCCTTCAGCGACGGCGCTCCAAAAGGCAGGTAGAGCTGCGAGTAGAGGTAGTCGGTAAGCGCGTTTTCCGAGAGGAACACGTCAGGTATCGACACGCCGGTATACCTCATGCGGGCTGCCTGCGTGCTGAGGAAACGCTTTTCCTTCCCGCTGATGCGGCACTGCATTCTCAGTTCCCTGAGCTCTGCAAGCTCCGAGCAGATATTCGATGCAATTACAGCCGAGTCTGTCTGAACTTCAAATACGACTGTGCTCTCAAGTGTATTTATCATCCTTGAGCGAAGCGCGGAATTTCTCTGGCTGACTTCCGACTGCATCAGGGATATGAGGCCTGAGCCGACCTGATCCGGATCGAAGGATCTGAAGCCCCAGACCACAGCCAGGATCAGGCACAGAAGATAGACAGCTCTAACGGCAGCCAGCCTGGAGCGCTTCCGGCTCATCATCTCTCTTCTCCGAATGGTTCTTGAATGAAATCGTTGAAATCATATGACCGTCGCCCGCGTCCACCGACTCTATGGTATTGAGATATGAGGATCCGTAAAACCTTATGGGCCCCGACAGGGACTTGAACTCCTCCTCCGAAGGCTCGATGACAAATGTCCACCAGTCTCCTTTCTCGGAATGTGCGCTGAGACGGAAGACCTTCCAGGCGAAGTCAAGATCTCCCGTAAATATTGACGCTACTGCCTTGATGAAGAGTCCGTTCATGGTCTGCTGGTCAAGGAGCCGCTCCTCGCTCCTCCGCCCGTCAATCGTGATGATGAACGTGCTGAGTGCCGAGTCTATCCGGTAAGTTATCGGCACGGGCTTCTCGACAAGGAAGCAGATGACGGATCCGTCAATCTTGAGATACCCTGACGACTCCTTTCGGACAGAGCCAGGCGATGAGACCTGCCTGAACTCTGCGAACACGTAAGGCTTCCTGAGCTTATGGAAAATGATGCTGGCGGCCGGAGGCAGCTTCTGTCTGCTCTCCTCGACTCCCGGGAAACTGAAGAGCTCGCTGCCTGCAGCCGCATCCACTACAGTGCCGCCTTCTGTTTTGTTTATGGAAAAGTTCCCTGAGGCACTTTTCTGCTTTTCTCCGGACTCTGTTGAGCTGGCAGCGGGCGACCTGGTGCCTGCTGTTCCCCTCACAGATGAATGCACGACACCTGGCGCCGCGGAGTCAGCCGCGGCTCCCTGCTCTGCAGGTGCGGCCCGGACCTTGGCCGAATGCCCTGTCACCTCCCCTCCCGCATTTCCGGAATTGACTGCGCCGCCCTCTGCCCAGGCAACGCTCAACAGCAGGGAAGAGGCAATGGATACAGATCTGAGGACAGCTCCGGCATGCAGGCGGATCATCCTGAGACAGGCCCAGCATTCCATGCTACTCAAGCAGCTCATGATCGATGCCCTTAACTCCCCTGAAAAGTGAGATGCTGTCACGCCCGTTCGCCACGCCGCTGCGGTAGGCCGAGGCCTCGGCGCTGTTCACATAGCGCCTCCTGCTCCTTATCGCACGCTGGCTGTACCTGCCCTTGTACTCCTCAATCAGGAGCCGCTCATTGTCACCGACCGCGAACTTCGTTACCTTATCGCTTATTGCCTCAAGCCAGCCTGACATATAGAATGCGACCTGCTTTCTGGTATTGGTGTTGATGAGACGGCTGACAATGGTATCGAGATCTATGAAAAGATCCATGCCGTATCTGCGCTTAAGCCCAGGGAGGCTCTCCATGACAGAGGACTTTACCTTGTTTCTGATTTCCTTCGAGGCGTCCTTCTTGACGTTCGCAGCCTCCCTGGAGAGTATGGTGAAGACATACACGGCAGATTCAAGTCTGTCCTTCGGGCCAATGAAGATAATTGTCCGGAATCCTCCTGAGGTCTGATCCGACATCAGATAGTCAAGCCCGAAGGCATTCGCTATGATCATGCCAAGCCTGATGGAAAGCCTCCGCTCCCTGAGGGGCGAGAGCACGTCGGCCCGCTCCTCGCCGATGTCGCTGAGCATCACCTCCTTCACCGTGAGGTTGTTCCTCTGCATCAGCTTCTGGGCCTGGCTCAGGGCGACGGCTGCCTCGTTGGGGTTCGCGGAATGGCTGAGGGCCATGAGCTTCTTTATTCTTTCGAGAACATCATCCTTTGTCTTCATAGCCTGGTCCCTGGTAAAACGTAAAATGCCTGAACGGCAGACACTGCCGCGGTGGGATTTTAGCAGAAAAGCGGGGCTCTTCAGACAGCCGCGGCAAAACTTACGCAGAACGCGGCCGCCCGCTCTGCGGCACGCATGCTGAGTGAGGGCTTCCCGGAAAGCAAAGAAGGCCGGCAGCCTTCGCTGCCGGCCTTTGCGTGCCGTACTGCCGGAGCTCTCCGGCGGCGGCTCCTTACTTGTAGGTGAGCTCGCCGTTCGAGAAGCCGAGCGTGATGAGCCTGCCCGGTACAATCTTCCCGCCCAGGATAAGGCTTGCGAGAGGATCCTCCAGGTGATCCTGGATAGCCCTCCTCAGCGGCCTTGCGCCGAATGCCGGATCGAAGCCGACCTCCGAGAGGTATTCCCAGACGGTGTCGTCGAACTCCAGATGGTATCCCATGCCGGCAAGCCTGTCGAGGAGAGTCTTGAGCTGGATCTTCGAAATCTGCTTGATCTGCTCGAGACCGAGCGAGTGGAAGTATACGATATCATCAATCCTGTTGAGGAACTCAGGCCTGAAGTGTGACTTGAGCACCCCGTCAAGCTCCTTCTTAATCTCATCCTCGCTCTTCTGCTGCGACTCCCTCTGGATGATGTCGGAGCCGAGGTTCGAGGTCATGATGATGATCGTGTTCTTGAAGTCGACCGTCTGTCCCTGGCCGTCAGTCAGGCGTCCGTCATCGAGGACCTGGAGCAGGATGTTGAACACATCGGGGTGCGCCTTCTCAATCTCGTCGAAGAGCACGACCGAGTAGGGTCTGCGCTTTACCGCCTCGGTGAGCTGGCCGCCCTCCTCATAGCCGATGTATCCGGGATCCGCGCCGACGAGCCTCGAGACCGAGTACTTCTCCATGTACTCCGACATGTCAATTCTCACAATCGACTTCTCGGTGTTGAAGAGAAGATCCGCAAGCGCCTTGCAGAGCTCGGTCTTGCCGACGCCGGTCGGTCCCATGAAGAGGAACGACCCGATCGGGCGGTTGGGATCCGAGAGTCCCGCACGGCTTCTCCTGATCGCGTCGGATATGGCCTTCACAGCCTCATCCTGCCCGACGACTCTCTTGTGGAGCTGGTCCTCCATGTGGAGAAGCTTCTCCTTCTCGCCCTGGAGCATCTTCGAGACCGGAATGCCGGTTGCCCTCGAGACGACGTCCGCAATGTCGGCATCAGTCACCTTGTTGTGGAGGAGCGTCTCGCCGTTCAGATCCGCGTCATTGCTCTGCTTGAGCTTCTTCTCGAGATCAGGGATTACGCCGTACTGCAGCCTCCCCATCTCGTTGAGATCGCCCGCTCTCTGCGCCCTCTGGAACTCAAGCATCGCGTCGTCAAGCTCCTTCTTGAGGTCCTTGGAGCCTGAGAGCGCTGCCTTCTCGACCTTCCACCTCTCGTTGAGGGCCTGAGACTCCTTCTCTCCCTTTTCAATCTCGGCTGTAATGTCGCTGTAGCGCTTCCTGCTCGCGTCATCAGTCTCGTTCTTCAGGGCCTGCTGCTCCATCTTGAGCTGTATAAGGCGGCGGTCGAGGCGGTCAAGCTTCTCGGGCTTCGAGTCCATCTGCAGCCTGATGCTGGCGGCGGCCTCGTCGATAAGGTCGATTGCCTTGTCCGGGAGCTTCCTGTCAGTGATGTAGCGGTTCGAGAGCGTTGCCGCGGCAACAAGCGCCGGATCGGTTATCTGCACATTGTGGTGCAGCTCGTAGCGCTTCTGGAGGCCGCGGAGGATCGCGATGGTGCTCTCCACGCTCGGCTCGCCGACAAAGACCTTCTGGAACCTGCGCTCCAGGGCCGGATCCTTCTCGATGTACTTGTGGTACTCGTCAAGGGTCGTGGCGCCGATGCAGTGGAGATCGCCGCGGGCAAGCGCAGGCTTGAGCATGTTGCCGGCGTCAAGCGCGCCGTCAGACTTGCCTGCGCCGACCACGGTATGGATCTCGTCGATGAAGAGGATGACCTTGCCCTGCTGCTTCTTGAGCTCGTTGAGGACGGCCTTCAGCCTCTCCTCGAACTCGCCGCGGTACTTGGCGCCCGCGATGAGCCCGCCCATGTCGAGGGAGAGGAGCCTCTTGCCCTTGAGTCCCTCGGGCACTTCCTTATTGACGATTCTCTGGGCAAGTCCCTCGACGATCGCGGTCTTGCCGACGCCCGGCTCGCCGATGAGGACCGGGTTGTTCTTGGTCCTTCTCTGGAGGACCTGCATGGTGCGCCTGATTTCCTCGTCGCGCCCGATGACCGGATCGAGAGATCCTTTCTCTGCCTGCGCGGTCACGTCGATGCAGAATTTCGCGAGGGCTCCCCTCTTCTGCTCGGCGTTCTGATCATCCACGCTGTCGCCGTTTCTCATTTTGTTGATCGCTTCCCTCACTCTGTTCTCGTCAAGGCCGTATTTCTTCATGATCTGCCCGAGCGCGTCACGATCGAACACTGCCGCGAGGACGAAAAGCTCCGACGCGATGTACTGATCCTTGAGCTTTACCGAGAACTTCTCGCAGAGCCCGAGGAGGTTCTGGAGCTGTGACGAGAACTGTACGTTTGCGCCGACCCCGCTTACCTGCGGGAGGCTCCTGATTTTCGCGTCAATGTCATTCTCGAAGGCATCCAGGTCAGTCCCGAGCATTCTGAGCAGCGCGACGACAGATCCCTCCTTCTGCTGGAGGAAGGCCTTCATCACATGCACCGGCTCGATAAACTGGTTGTCGTTGCCGAGCGCCTGCCTCTGCGCGTCATTGAGCGCGTCAAGGAAGCCGCTCGTAAAATTATCCATATTCATATTCTGTCTCCCTTTGTTTCTTCTAGGGAGATATATGGTGGCAGGGACACCCTTTAGCAAGAAGGAGGATTAAATTTTTACTCCTCTGATGCCAGGGTGAATGTCAGGGGAAATGCCGGCTGCGGCCGGGAACAGCGCAGGCCGCAGGGATGGGGTCAGGCAGGATCTGTCCAGATGAAGGCCGCGCCGCGGCCGGTTTTCCCGTCACGACGGTAGGAGAAAAAGCGGGCGGGATCGCTATAGGTGCAGAGGCCGCAGTCACTGATATGATCGCGCCAGAGCCCCGCGCCTGTGAGCCTTCTCACAGCAAGGGCGGCAAGGGAGCACAGGAAGTGCCCCGGGCGCGCAGGCCGGAATGCATCCGAGGCGCTGCTGTCAGCGTCAAGGAACGCGTTCCTGACCTCCTCACCTACTTCAAACCTTAAGGAGCCTATCCTGGGCCCCAGCCAGGCGCGTATTCCAGAGGGATCCGTACCCATGGCCTCAATGGTTATCTCAAGGACACCTGCGGCGAGCCCGCGCCAGCCGGCGTGGGCAGCGGCGATCTTGCGCGAGGCAGGATCGAAGAAGAGGACCGGCAGGCAGTCTGCCGTCATAATCGCAAGCGGAAGCCCTGACTTCCCCGTAACGAGAGCATCGCACTCAGGCGCGTCAGCTCCGGCCTCCTCGCCCGTAAGCACCCTGGTTCCGTGGACCTGTGTGACGTACACCGGCTCGGCGGGAAGAGAGAATCTCTGAACCGCAATTGAGCGGTTCTGCAGGACGAGGCTCCTCTCGTCACCGACATGCAGGGCAAGGTTGAGGCTGCTGTAGCAGCCGGCGCTCACCCCGCCTGACCTCAGCGTATACCCGGCATGGACGAACGAAGGAACATCCCAGTCCGCTGCGGCATCGATGAGGCCCCCGTCAGTCATAGACATACTCCCCGGGGTGCTCGGAGAGATCCTTCCGGAGAACCGCGTAGAGCTCATTCAGATCATCCGGGATAGGAGACTCGAAGGAGACCTCAAGCCCGGTCGAGGGGTGGATGAACATCAGCTTCGCCGCGTGCAGGGCCTGCCTCGGGAAGCCGGTCACCTTCCGGTTGAACTCCTCGTCTGCGCCCTTGATGTATCTTTTCCTCCGGAGCCCGTAGAGCGGATCGCCAACCAGCGGATGGTTGACATGCGCCATGTGCACCCTGATCTGATGGGTCCTTCCGGTCTCGAGCCTTACCCGGATCCTGGTGTGGGCGCGGAACCTCTCGAGCACCCGGTAGTGGGTCACCGCCTCGCGCCCCATGCCCTCCGGGACGACGGCCATCATGGTACGGACAGTGCGGCTGCGCCCAATCGGCGCGTCAACTGTGCCCCCCGCGGTCAGGACCCCGACAACGACAGCCTCGTACTCGCGAACGACCTCATGCTTCGAAATCGCCTTCACCAGCTTGTTCTGCGCCTTCTCGGACCTTGCTACGACCATGAGCCCCGAGGTGTCGCGGTCAAGGCGGTGTACGATGCCGGCCCTCGGGAGATGGGCGTTCTCCGGATAGCGGAAGAGGATGCCGTTCATCAGCGTGCCGTCCGGGACTCCCGCGCCCGGATGGACGACGAGCCCCGCGGGCTTGTTGATGATGATGATGTCCTTGTCCTCATAGACCGTCTCAAAGGGAATATCCTGCGGCTCCGCAAGATAGTCATCAGCTGCCTCGGGCGTCAGGCCGATTTCCATGCCGCTCTCCACCAGAGTCCTCGGCACTGTGCAGACCCTGCCGTCAAGCGTCACGCGGCCTTCCTCAATCCATTTCTTGATCTTGCTGCGCGAGTAATCAGAATACAGGGACGCGAGAACCTGATCGAGCCTTCTTCCGTGCTCCTCATCGCCGGCGGTCCTCACCAGCTCCTGGTTTTCCTCATCATAGAATTCCTGTGACATCAGCGCCTCCTTCTGGCCGATCTGAATGACCTGTCTCACGCGGTTTCCAATTCTAACCGATCTGCCGCATTTTCTTCTCTGCGCGCCGCGCCCCGCGCGGCGTCGTCAGAAAAGCGCTTTTCATTGTATAATCGGCGGGATGGCACCACAGCCGACAGCAAAAGACTGATTATGAAAAACATCCTGAGCCTGATTCCCGTTATAGCCTTCTTCATCGCCTTCAAAATGGCCGGCGATGACCCGAATCCGATCGTCTACGGAACCAAATGGCTCATCGGCTCGACTGTCGCGGTCCTTCTGCTCATGCTCTGCATCTACCGGAAGCTTACGAGAATGGAGCTCATTCTTGGAGCAGCCGTCCTGCTGTTCAGCGGCTTAACGATAGCATTCGATGATCCGGCCTTCATCAAGTGGAAGGTGTCGGTGATGAACATAATCTACGCGGGAGTGCTCCTTTGCAGCAGGTACATCTTCAGAACAAACCTGCTCTCCCTCTTCCTGCACCGCTACCTCCCCATGGAAAAGAAGGTGGAGGACACCTGCAACATCGCGCTTGCCTGCTGCTTCCTCTTCATAGCGGCAGCCAATTACGTACTGGCTTTCCAGCTTGTCAGTCTGCTCGGCTGCACTGCGGCCGAGGCTGACAGCATCTGGGTGAATTTCAGGACATTTGCCATCCCTGTGATCGATGTTCTGTTTTTCGCCGGACTCTTCATCTACATTTACCGTAAGCTGCCCCCTGAGATGAAGACTCCGGAAGGTGCCTCTGCCGGAGGCAGCGGAGAAGAAGCATTGGAAAAGAAGGAGAATACTGACTGATGTGGTATCTGGTATATGCTGAGGACTACAGCGGTTCCCTTGAGGGAAGGAGAAAGGCACGCCCCGCCCATCTCGCGAGGCTCAGCGCTTTAGCCTCAGAGGGACGTCTCATCCTGGCAGGCCCGAACCCTGCCGTTGACAGCGAGAATCCGGGCGATGCAGGATTCACCGGGAGCACTGTCATTGCGAAGTTTGACTCCCTTGAGGAGGCTAAAAAGTGGGCTGACGCCGATCCTTACGTCGAGGCGCATGTCTTCAAAAACGTGACCGTGAAGCCGCTCCTCATCACCGCCAAGCCTTCATGCGCTTTTTTCTGAGAGGTTCAAATGCCAGCAAAAGTTAAGGTTACCCGCGCGGTGATACCTGTGGCCGGACTCGGCACCAGAATGCTGCCCGCGACCAAGGCAATCCCCAAGGAGATGCTCCCCATCGTCGACAAGCCGCTTATCCAGTACATTGTCAACGAGGCCGTCCAGGCGGGCATCAAGAACATCATCCTGGTCACCCATTCATCGAAGAACTCAATAGAGAACCATTTCGATACCAGCTTCGAGCTCGAGGCTACCCTCGAGAAGCGTGTCAAGCGCCAGCTGCTCTTCGAGGTTCAGAACATCATCCCGAAGGACGTCACCATCATGCACGTCAGGCAGGGCATCGCCAAGGGACTCGGGCACGCCATCCTCTGCGCCCATCCGCTGGTCGGCGACAACCCGTTTGCCGTGCTGCTTCCCGATGTCCTCATCGATGACGCGATGAGCAACCTCTACAAGGACAACCTCGCCGAGATGAAGAAGCGCTTCGAGGAGTCAGGGACCGGGCAGATCATGGTTGAGAAGGTTCCTCATGACGAGGTCTCGAACTACGGAATAGTCGACATCGGCGGCAGGACCATGGAGGACGGCTCGTCTGTTCCCATCCAGTCCATCGTCGAGAAGCCCAAGGCTGACGAGGCTCCGTCAGACTATGCAGTAGTAGGGCGCTACATCCTGCCGAAGGAAATCTGGCATCTCCTCAAGGAGACCCCGCCCGGAGCAGGCGACGAGATCCAGCTCACCGACTCCATCGCCCTCCTCATGAGGGAGAAGGAGGTCGATGCCTACGAGATCAAGGGACAGAGCCACGACTGCGGCAACAAGCTCGGCTACATGGAGACCAACATGCTCTATGCTGCGAGACATCCCAAGATCGGCAACAGCTTCAAGGCATTCCTCAAGGATTTCGCGGGAACGCTCTGATATCAGAAGGGGATCAGGCAAGGAAAGGCGCTGTATCGCCTGATCCCTCACGTATGATCTTTATCTCCCCGTCAGCCATGTCAATCACGGTGGTCGGCTCGGCCGCAAGAATGCCGCCGTCGATTATCAGATCCACGGACTTTCCGATTTTCTCCTCAATCTCATCAGGATCCGACTCCGGGACGGTGTTCCCGGGGAGGATCAGGCTCGTTGACATCACCGGGGCATGAAGCTCAGAGAGGATTGCCTGGGTGATGGGGAAGTCAGGAACCCTGAGACCGATGGTCTTTCTCTTCTCGTTCATCAGCCTGCGGGGAACTTCCTTCGTTGCCTGGAGGATGAAGGTGTACTGCCCCGGGGTATGCTTCCTCATCAGGCGGAAGCAGGTGTCTGACACAACCGCATAGTTCGAGAGCTCCGAGAGGTCGCTGCACACCAGGGTGAAGTTGTGGTACTTGTCGATTTTCCTGATCTGGCAGATCCGGTCCATGCCCTTCTTGTTCTCCAGGGCGCAGCCGACCGCATAGCCGGAGTCGGTCGGATAGACCACCACTCCGCCGCCGGCTATGGTCTCCACGATTTTCGCGATCAGCCTCGGCTGCGGCGTGACCGGATGAACCTCTATCATTTCAGGACGCATTGTTCTCTCCGAAAAATTCTGAAATTCTGTCTGCAATCTTGCCCGCTGTCCAGATCGGGACGGCCTTCGGCGGCATGAAGAGGTTCTTCCCGAGCGTGCGCCACTCATTCCCCCTGTCATGGAAGTCCGAGCCCATCGAGCCGTAGAGCCCCAGGCGCCTTGAAAGCTCCGCTAACCTGTCAGAGTCTGAGGGGCCCATGCCGCAGCTCGTCACCTCAATCCCGTCGCCTCCGAGGTCTTTGAACTCCTCCGCAAGACGCGTGACCATCCTGCCCGTAAGGCGCTGGTAGCGGAGCGGGTGGGCGAAGACGGCGAGCCCTCCGGCATCGTGTATGACGCCGACTGCCTCGCCGACGCTCATCCAGGATGACGCCGCGTAGGCCGGCGCGCCGCGCACCAGATATTTATTGAAGCATGAGGCATAGTCACCGGCTCCGTGCGCCTCAAGATACTGTCCGAGGTGCTTCCTCGTCGGCATGCCGCCTTTCTCTATCATCCCGGCAAAATATGCGGTGATTCCGGCGAAGCCGAGCTCCTCTAGCTTTCCTGCCATGCTGAGGATCCTCGAGGTTCTTCTCTCCCTCTGCTCCTGCTCGGCAGCCTTGAGCATCCTGCTCCTTGCGTCAATCTCAAGGCCCACTATATGGATCTCGAAGCTTTCCCCGTTATGGTGCCATCTGGTCGAGAACTCGATCCCGGGGATGAGGCAGACGCCGAGCTTCCTTGCCGCGGCGGCCGCCCGCTCAGTGCCTGACGAGGTGTCATGGTCGGTAAGGGCCAGCACATTGACATTCCTCTCCGCCGCCTCTGCGGCGAGCTCCTCCGGGGAAAGCCCTCCGTCAGAGCAGTCCGAGTGGGAATGAAGATCAAAAGACAGCATGACGCCTCCGGATATTGCATGATTCAGGCAGGAAGCCGCCGGCCATCCCGGCACAGGCCGGACTTTCCGCCGGCGTAAATATACACCGAAACATCATTGCTGTACATTTCGGAACACTGGCAGTATCACAATGAACCGCCTCAGCCCTCCCGGGACTCTTTCCCGTCTGCGCTCTCCGGAGCGCTCTTCAGATCGCCCCAGTGCGATTCCCTTATTCTCTGCTCGAGGTCCTTCATCTCCTTGGTCGCCGCGGACTTCAGGATCATCCTGTTTGATCTGTCATAGGTAAAGTAGCTCCAGACCCAGTCAAAGAACACCGAGAGCTTGTTCTTCACCCCGAGTATAGACATGAGGTGGACGAACATCCAGATGAGCCAGGCGAAGAAGCCGCCGAAATGCATTCCGGCAATGTCGGCTACAGCCTTGTTCCTGCCGATAGTCGCCATCGAGCCCAGATCCCTGTACCTGAACGGAACTTCCTTTCCGCCCTTCGCGAGGGCCCTGAGGTTCCGTGCCACCAGATCGCCCTGCTGTATCGCAGGCTGCGCCATCTGCGGATGGCCCTCGGGATATGACGGATCGCCGTGCATAAGGGCTATGTCGCCGATGGCGAAGATATTGTCCGTGCCGTCAACCCTGCAGTGCTCGTCAACGAGGATGCGGTTGCCGCGCCCTATTGCTCCCTTCCCGATGCCGGGGATGTCCGGGCAGATGACGCCGCCCACCCAGATGAGGTTCCTTGTGGGGATGCTCTCCCCGGAATTCAGGACTGCCGCGTGATCCGCGTAGTCAGTCACCCTGGTTCCGAGCCTGACCTTCACCCCCATCTTCTCGAGGAACTTCAGGGAGAGCCCCGATGCCTTCTCCGACATGCCGGGGAGGAGCCTCTTGGCGCCCTGCACGAGGATGATGTTCATCAGGGATATATCCATGTCAGGATAATCCTTCGGGACAACATACTTTCTCATCTCCGCGAGCGCGCCGGCGATTTCCACTCCTGAAGGGCCTCCTCCGACAATCACGACGTTGAGGAGCTCCTGCCGCTCCTTCTCGTCCGAGCAGGTGATCGCGCGCTCGAAATTCGAGAGTATGGTGTTCCTGAGGCCCATCGCCTCGGAAATGGTCTTCATCGGGACAGCAGAGGCCTCGATGTTGCTGTTGTGGAAAAAGTTGGTCTTGGTGCCGCAGGCTAGCACGAGATAGTCGTAGCTGAGCTTCCCGATGGAGGTCTGTATGTAGTTCTTGTCGGCATAGACCGCCCTGAGCTCAGCCATCCGGTAGAAATAGTCCGAGCGATCCTCAAAAATCTTCCTGTAGGGGAAGGAGATGTCGCCCGGAGTCAGGCCGGCCGTTGCGATCTGGTAGATGAGCGGCGGAAACTGGTGGTAGTTGTTCTTGTCTATGAGGACAACCTGATAGTCAGACTTTCTGAGGTCACGGGCAAGGCGGAGTCCGCCGAAGCCTCCTCCGACTATTACAACCCTTTTCTTTCCGTTGTCAGCTATATTGAAACTCATCTTTGAGGCCTCTCATGTCAGAAACAGCACGGCTGTGTCATTTCAGCTCACTCTGCGGCAATGCCTTTCATGGTGACACAGATCACAGAAACTTCCGGAGATCAGCATATATCACGCCAGCTGCCAGCCATTTCCCCGGGGCAGGCAGCTGCAGGCCGCAGGGCAGACTGCAGGCGGCGCCGAGGCAGAAGCGCCCATCGGCAGCTGATTCTGACAGCGTGTTCCCCCGATGGGACAGCGATGCTCAATGAGACATTCCGGTGCACAATGCAATTATACAGGCACAGTGCAATATAAAGAACTGCATAATGCACC
>DEHC01000079.1:14783-24793 GCA_002351705.1 Gammaproteobacteria bacterium UBA2810
GCTCAGTCCCTGTCCTTGCGGTAGGTACGGTGGTGAGCGTCGTCGGAACGTCCCCTGTACGGGCTTCCAGGTCTCTGCGGCCTTTTCCCGCCGGACGAACGGTGCCAGTGCCCTGAGCGGGCTGAGTCAGACCTGCCCCCGAAGGAGCCGCGGTCAGCTCCGGAGTGCCTCTTCTCCGGAGCCTCATCCAGGTCGAAGGAGTACTTCCTGCTGTCAGGCTTTCTCGGTGACCTGCGGTCATCACTGCGCGAAAGAGGCTTTCTCTTGTGCTCTCCGGGAGCTGACTGCTCACTGTCGTCCCTGCGGCGCCTCGTCCTGCCCTTCTCCGGATCGCCGGCCTCATCGCGGAAGCGTCTCTTCTCAAGAGGGGAATAGCGGCTCCTGCGGCCCTTCCCGTAAGGGCTCTCCTTCGAGGAGCTCCTGAACTCCCTTACCGCCTCGGTCTCGTCAGGCAGATCAACCATATGCCTGAGGTAATTCACCTCGGAGAGCGACAGCTCCTCCCAGGAGCCGCGGCTTAAGGATCTGCTGAGGGTCAGAGTGCCATACCTTATTCTGATAAGGCGGCTCACCCTGAGGCCGACTGCCTCGAAAATCCTTCTTACCTCACGGTTCCTGCCCTCGTGGAGGACGACGTTGTACCACCTGTTGATGCCCTCGCCCCCGACAAAGGTGATTTTGTCAAAGGCTGCCATGCCGTCGGAGAGCTCGACGCCCTTTCTGAGCTTCTCGAGGATCTCATCGCTTATCTCGCCGAAGACTCGTACGGAGTACTCCCTCTCGATTACATGCGAGGGATGCATCAGGCGGTTTGCGAGCTCACCGTCATTGGTGAAGAGGATGAGGCCGGTGGTATTGATGTCAAGCCTTCCGACCGACACCCAGCGGCTGTCCGGGATGATGGGAAGCGCCTCGAACACCGACGGCCTGCCATCGGGATCGCTTCTTGAGCAGATCTCCCCGTCCGGCTTGTTGTAGGCTAGTACCCTGCAGACCGGCTTGTCACGGGAGACCTCGGTCACGAATTTGCCGTCGACGTAAATTTTGTCCCCGGGGCTCGCCCTGTCGCCGAGCTTGGCGATCCGGTTATTGATTCTGACCCGCCCTGAGGAGATTACCTGTTCCATTCCGCGGCGTGACCCCATGCCAATCTCGGCAAGGATTTTCTGAAGCTTTACACTCATATTCGACTCTGTTTCACTTGAAATGGATAAATTCTGGAGGAGGCGCTCTGCGCCTCCCATAATATAACACGGCGGAATCTTTTCTAACGGGGAAAGGATTCCGCGAGGCTGACACTGAAAAGCTGCTCGAAATTGGCGCTCGTCTGCTCGAGGACCCTTTCGTACTCAACGCCCTTGACCTCGGCAAGCTTCTCGGCGGTCTTCACCACGAAGGCAGGCTCGTTGGAGCGACCGCGGTACGGGACAGGCGCGAGATACGGAGAGTCAGTCTCCACAAGAAGCCTGTCAAGCGGGACATACCTCGCGAGCTCCCGGATGTTCTCGCCGCTTTTGAAGGTGATTATGCCGTTCACCGATATGTAGAAGCCCGCGTCGAGGACTTTCCCCGCAAAATCAAGGCTCTCGGCGCAGGAGTGGAATATCCCTCCGACATCGGAGGCGCGCTCGGACCTCACGATATTCCAGGTGTCCAGAGGAGCCTGCCGTGCATGGATCACAAGGGGGAGACGGAGCTCGCGCGCCATGGCAATCTGCCTGATGAAGTCGCGCTGCTGCGTGACCTTGGTGTCAGCGTCGTAGTAGTAGTCAAGACCCACCTCGCCTATCGCGATGACCTTGGGGTTACTGCAGCATTCCCTCAGCTGCTCCTCGGTCCATTCAGCGCTGATATTCTCCGGGTGCGTGCCTGCCGTGAGCCAGACATTGTCATAGGGGGCGGAGTCCGCGGCCATTTTTGCAAACTGCGGCAGCTCGCAGCAGATGTTCAGCATATGGGTCACTCCGGCCGCCATGGCGTTCCTGTAGGCGTCCTCAAAGCTCTCATGCTGCTCGCGGAAATTAAGATCGGAAATATGACAGTGTGAATCTACCAGAAACATCGCAAACCTCAGAATGACGCGGCGGCGCGGTTGAGCCAGTCAAGCACGCGGAGCCTCAGCATGCCTGACGGTATAGCCCCGTCAGGATCCCTGATGTCCTGCAGATCCTCCATGAGCCGGACGATTGTCTCGCCGTTGAGCCGCATGAGCGGGTTGTCCGGGGAAATCCTGCCGAGGATCAGCGAGGCCTTCTCGTTCTGCAGGACCTTTCTCGCATAGACATCGTGCAGGCAGAAATAGAAGAGCCGGTAAATCACGTCAGGCTTGCTGATGTTGTCATGGAGCCAGGAGGCGGCCTGCGCGAGATAGGCATCGATCGCATCAAGCACGTCCACAGCGGCGCTCGGGTCGCCGAGGAACTCCCTGAACGACGTGATGAGCGCGTCAAGGTACTTCCCCATGTCGTTCTCGACAAAGTGCAGGGTCTGCACCGGCGAGCTGCCGCAGAGCCTGTAGTAATAGCGGAGGTTCGGCAGATCGCCGCTGATGTTCTGGTACATCCAGGCCTTCGCCGACTCGAAGTCAGGAGAGTCGACCCTGAGGATCCTCGAGCGGCTGAGGACAGTCGGCAGGAGCCTGTGGATATCATCTGTCGTCAGGATGAAGAGCACCCGGCCGACCGGCTCCTCAAGGACCTTGAGCAGAGCATTCGCGGCCGCCTCGCTCATGTTCTCGGCATTGTAGATGATGACTAGCTTGCCGACGCCGAACCGCGGGGTCTCGCTGACGAGGCCCCCGATCTTCCTAACCGCGTCGATTGAAATGGTGCTGTTCTCGCCCTCGCCGATGATGAGCGCGTCTGGATGCGTGCCGTCGGCGAGCATCAGGCAGGAGTGGCATTTGCCGCAGTAGCCGTCTGGCTTCGGATTCTCACAGAGGAAAAGGCTGCCCATGTTCCTCGCAAAGGTCTTCTTGCCGAGACCGTCAGCGCCTGAGACAATGATCGAGTTCGGTACCCTTCCTGAATTGAAAGTATCAAGCCACACCTTCCAGGGCTTCTCTAGCCACGGGAACACAGGAACACCTCCAGCCTCTGCCTGATATCGGCGCATACCTCTGTCTCAGTCCTTGAGGCGTCGACAACCTCGATGGAGCTGTCCTCCGCTGCGGCGTCAAGGTAGGCCTGCCTCACCCTGCGGAAGAACTCCAGCCGCTCGTTCTCGAAGCGGTCCGAGGCCTCGGCGCGCTTCCTCACGCGCTCAAAGCCCAGCTCCGGGCTGATGTCTAGGAGGAAGGTGAGATCCGGCCTGAAGTCCCCTATAGCCATGTGCCTGGCGGTCCTTAAGACACTGAGTTCAACCCCGCGGCCGCCGCCCTGGTAGGCAACGGTCGAGAGATCATGCCTGTCGCCGACCACGAAGGTTCCCTCAGCAAGCGCCGGCCTGATGACATTCTCGACAAGCTGCGCCCTCGCGGCGTACATGACGAAGATTTCAGTGACGGGAAGTACCTTCTCCTGCCACTCATGCTTTATGGCGTTCCGGAGCTCCTCGGCAAGCGGGGTGCCGCCCGGCTCCCTCGTGTGCTTTACCTTCCTGCCTGACTCCGTGAGGAAGTCAGATACAGTCCTTATAGCAGTAGACTTGCCGGCGCCCTCTATCCCCTCAAGAACTATAAACGCGCCTTTGCCGGACTTTTCCATCTGGGCATCTCCCGTTTGACTGTGAATGATTTTATGTCTCAGCATCACTTTGCAGAATTCAGCATCAGTGCTGCTTCTGTGCCTGGTCATCTGCCGGAGCCGCACCGTCTTCCACCGTGGCAGCTGGAGCATTATCCTGGCTCTTAAGGAACCTGCGGTACTCGGCGACGGCCCTCGCGTGCTCGGCTATGGTCTTCGAGAAGACGTGACCGCCCTTTCCGCTTGCCACAAAGTAAAGATAGTCGGACTCTGCGGGGTGCAGCACAGCCTCAATCGAGCCCTTCGAGGGCGCGGCTATGGGAGTCGGAGGAAGCCCGTCTATGACATAGGTATTGTAGGGGTTCGCGTCAGCCAGATCAGACTTCGTGATCTTTCCCGTGTATCTGTCCCTTACCCCGTAAATCACCGTCGGATCAGTCTGCAGCTTCATGTGAAGCCTGAGGCGGTTGAGGAAAACGGAGGCCACGAGAGGCCGCTCTGACTCAGCAGATGTTTCCTTCTCGACAATGGAGGCAAGGATCAGCGCCTCATACTGGTTCTTGAACGGGAGCCCATCCGCGCGCTTAAGCCATTCCTCATCCAGGAATTTTCTTAGCGCATCGTGAGAGCGTTTCAGGATGGCGCTCTCGGTGTCGTCGGCCTCGTAGTTGAACGTGTCAGGAAGGAAAAGTCCCTCGGGGTTTTCATGCCCGAGCCCGAGCCTCCCGGACACCTCGCTGTAGGAAAGCCCGGCGAGATCATGCTTCAGACGCTTCTCGCCCGCAAGGACCTTAAGGTAATCATCGAGTGTCCTTCCCTCAACCAGGGTGACCCGGAATACCTTGGCCTTTCCGGTGACAAAGAGCCGGAGCGCGTCGGCAAGCGTGCTGCAGTCCTCGAGCGAGTAGATGCCGACCTTGATGTTCTGCACATCCGGATGCTGCTTGAGCCAGTATGAGAGGACGTACTGGTTGAACTCCTTTCCGGTGAGGCGCCCCGCGAGCGACTTGGCCGTATCGCCGGCACGGACCTGGAACTCATCCTTCGGAACAGTGATTGCGGCGCTGTCAAGCGCGCTTAAGGCCGAGTCAAACCAGTGCTTGCCGTATACGGCAGCTCCTGCGGCTGCAAGGAAAAAAAGCAGGACAATGGCGCGCAGTATATTCTTCAAGTGAGGCTCCGGCAATAAAAAAGGGGAAACTCCCTCAGGAATCCCCCTTCTCGAAACTAATCCAGAAAATGCATCAGCTGCTCATTCAGCCCTTGAACTTCTTGAACATGATCGAGCTGTTGGTGCCTCCGAATCCGAATGAGTTCGACAGAGCGTAATTGATCTCTGCCTCCTGGGCAGTGTTTGCAACCAGGTTGAGATCAGCGCACTCGTCATCAGGATTTTCAAGGTTGATGGTCGGAGGAGCAACATTGTCAACAGTCGCAAGGATCGAGAAAATCGACTCGATTGCGCCGGCTGCTCCGAGAAGGTGCCCGGTCATCGACTTGGTTGAGCTGATCCTGACGTTCCTGATGCCCTCGCCGAACACGGAGCGCATGCCCCTGATCTCGCCGATATCGCCCTGCGGGGTCGAGGTGCCGTGGGCATTGACGTAATCAATCATGTCAGGGGTTACGCCTGCGTCCGCAATGGCGTTCTTCATGGCAAGGGCAGCGCCTGATCCGTCCGGGCAGGGAGCGGTCATGTGGTGTGCGTCGGAGCTCATGCCGAATCCGGCGAACTCCGCGTAAATCTTCGCGCCGCGCTTCTTTGCGTGCTCGAGCTCCTCGAGGACAATGATGCCCGCGCCGTCGCCGAGGACAAACCCGTCACGCTCCTTGTCCCAGGGCCTTGATGCCTTCTCAGGCTCGTCATTCCTGGTGGAGAGGGCCTTGAGGGCGCTGAACCCGCCGAGACCCATCGGGGTTGAGGCCTTCTCGGAGCCGCCGCAGACCATGACATCGGCATCGCCGTACTGGATCATCCTTGCGGAAAGCCCGATCGAGTGGGTTCCGGTCGAGCATGCGGTGGTTACTGCAATGCTCGGGCCGCGGATCCCCTTCATAATTGAGAGCTGTCCGGCTGCCATGTTGATGATGGTTGACGGAACGAAGAACGGGCTGATGTGCCTCGGTCCCTTCTCAATGAGCCTGGTGTGGTTCATCTCGATATAGCCGAGACCGCCGATGCCGGAGCCGATTGAAACGCCGATGCGTGCCCTGTTGTCATCGTTTATCTCGATGCCGCAGTCATCAATGGCCTGGATGCCGGCAGCGACTGCGTACTGGATGAAGAGATCCATCTTCTTGTTGTCTTTGGGTGAAAGACCGTAGGCAGCCGCATCGAAGTTCTTGACCTGTCCGGCGATTTTGGACGCGAATGCAGCTGTATCGAATCCCTCGGCGAGACCTATACCGCTGTGTCCGGCTTTAATATTATCCCAGGAGTCCTTCACTGAATTGCCTACAGGACAGACGATACCCATACCGGTTACAACGACTCTGCGATTAGACACGGACAAAACCTCCAAGGAACAGCGTCACGAACTTAGAATCTGAATAAAGAGCGGCACTTCCGCCGCCCTCTTGATATTTCTGCTGAATACTAAAAAAGATTACTTCTGGTGGGACTTGATGTACTCAATTGCACTCTTGACAGTAGTGATCTTCTCGGCATCCTCGTCGGGAATTTCAGTGTCGAACTTCTCTTCGAGAGCCATAACGAGCTCTACGGTGTCCAGAGAATCAGCGCCGAGATCGTCAACAAAGGAGGAATCCTCCTTTACATCCTCAGGCTTAACACCAAGCTGATCAACGATGATCTTCTTGACAGTCTCTTCAATGCTTTCACTCATAAACTGTTCTATCCTTTACAGTAATTAAAACAGGCGCACGACTAAGTCACGGCCTAGGCCGCCACTCTCGGCCTATAGATTAGATTATACTGTTTTGATTCCGCCAAAACAACACGGACGCTTAAATAACTGACCTTTATCTTGTTTTTTTGACTGGCTGCACACTCGAAAAAGGCGGCAGAACACTGCCGCCAGGAGTGCTGTCTGCCTCAGGCCATATACATTCCGCCGTTGACGTTTATCACGTCTCCGGTGATGTAGGACGACGCGTCAGACGCGAGGAAGAGCACGGCATTCGCGATGTCGGCCGCGCTGCCGAGCCTCCCCGAGGGGATCTCCGCGCTGATCTTCTGCTTCTGCTCGTCGGTGAGTGCCGCGGTCATGTCAGTCGCGATGAATCCCGGTGCAACGGCGTTGACGGTGATGCCGCGGGAGGCGACTTCCTTCGCGAGCGATCTCGTGAAGCCGATGATGCCGGCCTTCGCCGCAGCGTAGTTGGTCTGTCCGGCGTTCCCCATGAGGCCTACGACTGAAGAGACGGAGACAATCCTGCCGTATCTCTTCTTCATCATGCCGCGGAGGAATGCCTTTGACATGCGGTAGACTGACGAGAGGTTGGTGTTGATGACGTCATCCCAGTCGCTGTCCTTCATTCTCATGAGGAGTCCGTCACGGGTTATGCCGGCGTTGTTGACGAGGATGTCAGGGTCCCCTACCTCCTTTACCTTCCCGGCAAAGGCATCAACCGACGCCTGGTCGGCAACGTTGAGGACCAGGCCCCGGCCCTCGCCGAGGTACTCGGAAATGCCTGCCGCGCCCTTCTCGGAGGTTGCGGTGCCGAACACGTCGGCTCCGGCCTTCCTGAGCTCCTCTGCGATTTCACGGCCGATGCCGCGGGATGCTCCGGTTACTACTGCAATCTTGCCAGAAAAATCCATTTTTACTCCGTTACCTCTTTTACAGTCTCGTCAGTGTTGACAGCAGTGCCCTTGAGGCTGCGGTCAATGCGGCGCAGCAGCCCGGTCAGGACCTTGCCCGGCCCGAACTCGAGGAAAGTGCCTTCCTCTCCGCCGAAGAGCTTCTTGATCTCAAGGACAGTCTCGGTCCATCTTACCGGGTTGCAGAGCTGGCGCACCAGCGCGTCGCGGATCTTCTCCGGATCAGACTCTGCCCTGGCGTCAACGTTGTTGAACACCCTGAACTTAGGGGCGGAGAAGTTTGCGGAGAGCAGCTTCTCCTTGAGCTTGTCGGCAGCCGGCTTCATGAGCGGGCAGTGGGAAGGAACGGATACGGCAAGGCGGACAACCTTCTTTGCGCCGGCCTCCTTCATGAACTCCTCCGCCTTCTCTACCGCTGCGGTGTCACCGGCGATTACGACCTGTCCGGGGCAGTTGAAATTGGCGGGCTGCACCGAGCCTGCGTCCTTGACCTTCTCACAGTTCTCGCGTACGGCGTCATCGGAAAGACCGATAACGGCAGACATGGCGCCTACTCCGAGGGGAACGGCATCCTGCATCGCGCGTCCCCTGAACTCAACGAGCCTCAGCGCCTCCTCGAAAGAGAGGACGCCGGCGCAGGTAAGAGCGGAATACTCGCCGAGCGAGTGTCCTGCGAGGGCAAGAGGCTCGGCGCCGTGCTTCTCCTGATAGAGCTTCCAGATCGCGTACGACGCGGTGAGAATCGCAGGCTGGGTGCGGAAGGTCTTGTTGAGCTCCTCGGCAGGGCCGTTCTGAGTCAGATCGAGCAGATCGTAGCCGAGGACTTCTCCTGCCTCGGTGAAAGTGTCTTTGACAACAGGATAGGCACTGATAAGCTCAGAGAGCATTCCCACGCTCTGGGATCCCTGCCCGGGGAAAACAACGGCTAGATTTGACATATGAACTCCGATTGAAACAGAAACAGCCCTTATGAAAAAAGCCCGTCAGCAGGCTGCACGGACCTTTTGCCACTCGAAAGACTGTTTGCCCTCACACAGAAAGCCCCGCGCCCTGCGCAGGGACTGAAAAAGATTGCATGGCCTCAGGCCGGACGGAAACTCAGTAGCGGAGGAGCACCGAGCCCCAGGTAAAGCCGCTTCCGAAGGCCTCGAGGAGGAGGAGGTTGCCCTTCTTTATCCTTCCGTCCCTTATTCCCTCGTCAAGGGCAAGCGCGACCGAGCCGGCGGAGGTGTTGCCGTGCCGGTCAAGGGTGACGATTACCCTGTCCATTTCCATCTTGAGCTTCTTTGCTGTCGCGGAAATTATCCTGAGGTTTGCCTGATGGGGAACCAGCCAGTCGAGATCTTCCTCCCTGAAGCCGGCCTTCTGCACGGTATCGACAACCAGGCGGCTCAGCGTGTTGACCGCGAACCTGAACACCTCGTTGCCCTTCATGTGCAGGTAGTAATCCTTGTCACCGTCCTCGCCGCGGACAGGGTTCTTCAGGGAAAGGAGCGAGCTGTAGGCTCCGTCGCTCGCGATCTCGGAAAACAGGATGCCGGTCTCCTCGTCGGCCTGCAGGACAGCAGCGCCCGCACCGTCGCCGAACAGCACGATGGTTGATCTGTCGTTCGGATCGCAGGTCCTGGTCATGGCATCGACGCCGACGACCAGCACCGTCCTTGCGTTTCCTGACTTTATGAAGCTGTCGGCAGTCACGAGGCCGTAGACAAATCCGGAGCAGGCTGCCGCAAGATCAAATGCGGGAACCTGCCTGAGGCCGAGTTCCTTCTGAACAAGGCAGGCAACCGAGGGGCAGGCATACTCGGAGCTTGTCGTTGCCGCGATGACCAGGTCTATGTCAGATGCGGAGACTCCTGCAGCCTCCATTGCCTTCTTCGATGCCTCGGCAGCCATATGGGCACAGGTATCGCCTTCCCCTGCTATCCTTCTCTCATGGATTCCGGTCCTGGTGGTAATCCATTCGTCTGACGTGTCGACCATCTTCTCGAGATCGGCATTAGTCCTGACTGTCAGCGGCAGATAGCTGCCTGTTCCTTTTATTCTGCTGTACATTACACAAACCTGATTTAGTTGCTGGGTTCGGCGGTTGATTTTATCAGAGCCGGCATTATTCCGGAACGCACCAAGTCACGTGCCGCAAGGATTGAGTTGGCAAATGCCTCCGTCCCGGCGGCTCCGTGGCTCTTCACGACGATACCGGACAGTCCGAGCAGTGCGGCACCGTTGTATCTGTCAGGGCTGAAAATCCTGAGTCTCCTGCCAAGGAACCATTTTAACGGCAAAGACATAAGTTTTGCAATAGGACCGCGGCCGGAATGCGTCTTAAAGAGCGTTCTTGCGAACCCCTCGGCAGTTTTCAGCGCTATGTTCCCGGAAAAGCCGTCCGTCACGATAACGTCAGCGTCCGACGAGAACAGCTCCGAGCCCTCCATGAAGCCGGCAAACCTGACGGTACTGTCAGACGAGAGCTCCTCTGCCGCGGCCCTCAGCTCCTTCCTTCCCTTGCTGAACTCGGTGCCGACATTGAGGATTTTGACCTT
>DEHC01000079.1:24895-35374 GCA_002351705.1 Gammaproteobacteria bacterium UBA2810
GAGCTGCCGGTTCCGTTCCCGACGCACGGAATGCAGGTCACGAGGGCAGGATGCTCGACGCCGCTGATGGTTCTGAGGAGGTAGCGCGAAATCGCGACAAGAGCGCCGGTATTTCCGCCGCTCACGCAGGCGGCAGCCCTTCCGGATTTCACTAGCTCAACTGCCGCGCGCATGCTGGTGCCCGCGGAGTTCCTCAGATCATCAATCGGATCGGAGTCTGACTCTATTTCCGAGTCGGCCTCAACGACAGAGACGCGCGGATCACCGGACAGCGAGCATTTTCTGAGCTCCGCGCCAATGGCAGCTGCGGCCCCTGTGAGAAAAATCCTGAGATCCGGACATAAAAATAATGCCCGCCTTACGGCGGGCACACTTACACTGACACCAAAATCCCCTCCCATCGCATCTACTGCGACAGGAGTAACTGAAGTGTCCTCTGCAAGATTACTCTGCACTGGTATCAGACGCAGCTTCCTTCGTTCTGATGACCTTCTCTCCGCGGTAGTAACCGTCAGCGGTTACGCAGTGACGAAGATGAACCTCACCGGTGGTCTTGTCCTTGCTGAGAGCCTCTGCGGTGAGAGCGTCGTGTGAACGGCGCATGTCACGCTTTGAACGGGATTTGTGATTCTGTGCAACAGCCATTGCATTCTCCTAAAAAAGCTATTTAAACAATTTGCCCAGTCCGGCAAACGGATTCCCCTCTGAAGGCGCATCTTCCTTCACCTCGCCGAACACCTGAATGTCGTCTTTTACGCTGCATTCACTGATATCGTGCTTGGGAACCATCGGCAATGCCAAAATGAGCTCATCTTCTATTATACCATAAAGTGATAAATCACCAAACTCATCGAGCTCAACGGCATCATAAATATCCTCAGCCCCGAGCTCCTTAAGCTGCCTTGCGCTGCAGGCATAGGCAAAATCAGCCTGCAGGCTGTATGAGAAAGGCTCCCCGCATCTCTCGCATACTAGTGAAACAGGCACTGACGCCCTGCCCTTCATGATGAAGACGCCGGAAGGATCCCTTCCGAATGAAATGCTTACCTCGGCATCGCCCTCAAGGCTCTCGGTCATGTCCGCGAGCCTCGTGAGAAACTGACGCTTTACTGTCCCGCTGTACTCCAGCCTTTTCTCAGCGCACCTTACTGGATCGAGCTTCTCGGGGATAAGGCCGGCTGCGCCGGCGTTTGCTTCATCTGTCATGCCAAGCTCCTCACTCAAAAAGTCCGGAGACAAAATCAGGAGTCAGATCATACGGGGAGTCGAGCACCTCGTCAGGCTCGGCGGTAAGGAGCTTTTTCCGGCTCTCCGCGCCCCACGACACGCCCGCGGTCCTCATGCCGGCATTGATGCCCATCGCAATATCCAGGACCGAGTCTCCGACCATGAGGCATCTTGCCGGATCGGCGCCGAAATTGGCCGCAACGGCCTCAAGCATGTCCGGAGCGGGCTTCGACGGATACTCATCGCCTGCCGAGCTGAAGGAGACGAACCGGTCAAGCCTCAGGTTCCTGATGACCTCATTGACTCCTCTCCTCGACTTGCCGGAGGCGAGCGCCAGGGCGAAACCTGCCTTCTGCAGCTCTGAGAGCATGCTCTCAATCCCGTCAAAGAGCTGCGCAGGCTTTGTCCGGTCTTCCTCGTTGTATATCCGGCGGTACTCGTCAGTGAAGCGTGAGACCTCCTCATCCGACGACTCCGGATAGCATCTTGCGACTGCAAGCTTCAGGGAAAGGCCTATGACAGAGCGGCAGACGGCATCAGGAGGCTCGGGGGCGCCGAATCCTGTCCCGCACCTTTTGAGTGTCGAGACCACCCTCCCGATCGAATCGGTGAGAGTTCCGTCAATGTCAAAAATAACGACGGCCGTTCCCCTGCTTTCTGCGCTCATATCAAAATCCGGATAAAGAAACTGAATAAGGACAACATTTTAGCATACTGGCACGCCCTGGCAACAGCCGGACAAACATTATCCGGCTTTCTCAGGCACGCTGCCTGCCGGGGCCGGACTTATTCCCGGGGACCGAGCTTCTCAATGACGTCCTGCAGCTCCGGCGGGAGCGGCGCCTCGACCGTGACTTCCTTTCCGGTATCCGGATCCTCAAACTGGATCCGGAAGGCATGAAGGAACATGCGCCTGAGGCCAAGATTCCTCATCTCCTCGTCAAAATGCCTGTCCCCGTACTTGGCGTCCCCCGCAATCGGGTGCGTCATGAACTGGCAGTGAACCCTGATCTGGTGGGTTCTTCCTGTTTTAGGCGAGGCCTCGACAAGAGTCGCAGGACCGTATTTCCGGATAATCCGGAACTCAGTCCTCGACGGCGCGCCGTTAACCTCGTCAACCTTCACCATCCGCTCGCCGGACTCTATGATGTTCTTCACGAGCGGCGCGTCCACGAACTTCACCCGGTTTGACCACTCGCCGCGAACCAGCGCCAGGTACTGCTTGTGCACCGTCCTTTCCCTGAACTGCTGCTGAAGGCTCCGTAGCGCGCTTCTCTTCTTGGCGAACATCAGGCAGCCTGATGTCTCGCGGTCTATGCGGTGGACAAGCTCGAGGTAGCTGTGCTCTCCGTACAGCGACCTCATCGCCTCCACCGCCCCGAATGACACGCCGCTTCCGCCGTGTGCGGCAAGACCGGCTGGCTTGTTGATGATTACGAGGCTCTCTGACTCGAAGACAATCGCATCCTTAAGCCCCTTCACGCTCTCAAGGTTTGCAGAGGGGATTACAACATTCGACTCCTTTATCCTTGCAGGCGGGATCCTCACGAGATCACCCTCCGCAAGCTTAAGATCAGGCCCGGACCTTTTTCTGTTCACCCGGACCTCGCCCTTCCGGATCATGCGGTAGATCCTGCTCTTCGGCACGCCCCTGAGATGAAGCTGCAGAAAATTGTCGAGCCTCTGCCCCTCATGGTTGCCGTCAACCGCCACGAAACTGACCTGTTCCTGCGTCTGGCTTGCGCCGGTGCTGTCGTTGTGCATATCCACCTGAATAAGAATTTGTTCCGGAAACAGGCTGCCGGGCCTGCCGGCAGGGGTCTCCATGACCTTCACTGCTGCGCCCGCAATTATACTATCCCGGTAACAATTTTCATGCCTCAGTGCAGAAGGCGCTGCCGGACGCACAGGCTGCCGTCTGTGCCGGGCGGCGGACAGACAGCATGAAAGCAAAGTGGCTTCCAATTTCTGCAGCTGTTGCTTTAGCACTCGGTTCATTCTCTGCATCAGCAGTTGATTTCCACGGCTATTTCCGCGCAGGTGTTCAGAACAACCTGACCAACGGCGGTGCTGTTTACTGCTTCGGCAACGGCAATGCCGGCCACCTCATGGGCCGTCTTGGTGATGAGTGCGATACCTATGCTGAAATCGCCCTTACCCAGGAAGTATTCAACAAGGCCAAGAACAAGTTCACTGTAAATACCCTCGTTGCATGGGGTTCTGCTGAAGGCAACTGGGACAAGCAGGGCAACTCCTGGCAGGGCCTTGGCAAGGGCGGAGATCGTGCCGGCGAGAACGGTGATTCCGCATGGAACGGCCTGCGTGCTTCCCTCCGTGAGGCATGGGCAGGCTACACCCTTCCTATGGGAGCTCAGATCTGGGCAGGCAAGCGCTTCTATCAGAGAAAGGATATCCATATCCTTGATTTCTACTATCTGAACGACAGCGGCACCGGCGCAGGTGTTGAGGGTATCCCTGTAGGCAATCTCGGCCAGGCATCCTTCGCTGTCATCACAGGTTGATGAGAATGGCGTCAATGCAAGGGACACCTACAATATTGATACCCGCTGGAGCAACATCCCTCTGTGGAAGGACGCTTCACTCGACCTCGCTATGATCTGGGGTCTTCCTTCAACCACCGATTCCCAGAAGGCAGCTGCAGGCAGCAATCCGTCAGAGTCTGACCTGAGCTCCAACTCCGGCGTTATCCTGATGGCTGAGTACACCCAGGGCAACTTCTTCGGCGGCTTCAACAAGCTCTCCGTAACCTACGGTACTGACGGCTTCGCATACGCAGGCGTCCTCAACGGCGGCAACCACCTCGGTGACTCATACGCTCCCGGTGATGCAGACTCCTGTGGTATCCGCGTAATCGACTGGGGTCTCATCGAGCAGGACAAGTGGAACCTCGGCTACTCCTTCATGGGTGCCTACAAGCACGCAGACGAGGCTCACTGGTCACATCCTACCGGACATGACTACTCCTTCGTAATCCGTCCTGCATACAAGTGGTCCAACTTCACCAGCACCGTATTCGAAGCCGGCTACACCACCCAGAAGAACACCGGCTGGAACGGATGGGCTAATCCTGACAACGACCATGTAGACGCTTACAAGTTCACCCTTGCACAGCAGTTCTCCCCGATGACCACCTTCTGGTCACGTCCTCCCATCAGGTTCTATGTCTCCTACCTCGGCGGCGACCTGATGAACAGACAGTACACTCATTTCGGTGTTGAGAAAGACGGCAAGTGGGACGGCCACGACGGAGAGGTTTCCATCGGTGCCCAGGCTGAGGCATGGTGGTAATCTGACAGGCGCATAACCTGTAACATGCAATATGAGAGGGGCCAAAGGCCCCTCTTTTTTTATCCGCGCTCCGTCAGGACTCTGTGCCTGAAGGCTTTCTGCGGAAGAGGGGCCATTCCAGCCGGGCGGTGAGCCGGAAGGCACCGGCCGCTGCAGCGCGGCGCGGGATGGCGGAGGCGGAAACAGCGGGGATCTCACGCAGGCCGCCCCACCGGATGTGAAACAGCCGCCCGGCTTCACGAATCACCGGGCTGCGCTCCGGCGGCGCAGATGATTAAAAAGCACTCACGTGTGGAGAATTTTCTCTCATAAGGCTAAAATAATATAAGACGGAATATAAAAGGAGCCTGCCTATCCCGCAGCCGGCTTTTTTACGGTCAGGCTTTTGTCATCCGCCGCTAAAAGGAACGCCTATGCCATACTGCATTCCGGCACAGTATCCGGCACGGGCAGACCGTCCGCGTTGTAACCAGTTATCAGGCGGCGGCCTCACGGATAACAGCAATTCGAAGACAAATAATGAAAAGAATGCTCATAAACGCTACTCAGGAAGAAGAGAAGCGTGTTGCGCTCGTTGACGGGCAGAGACTCTACGATCTTGACATCGAGAATCCGTCCCACGAGCAGAAAATCGACAATGTCTACAAAGGAAAGATTTCAAGGGTCGAGCCCAGCATTGAAGCCGCCTTCGTGGACTACGGCGTTGAACGCCACGGGTTCCTGCCGCTCAAGGAAATCGCCAAGGAGTACTTCACTGACGGCGTGTCCGGCTCGCAGCATGCGGACCTCAAGGCCGCACTCCCCGAGGGGACCGAGGTCATCGTACAGCTGAAGAAAGAGGAGAGAGGCCTCAAGGGCGCGGCCCTCACGACCTTCATCAGCCTCTCCGGAAGCCATATCGTCCTGATGCCGAACAACCCCAAGGCCGGCGGCGTCTCGAAGCAGGTCACCGGCGAGGATCACGACCGCCTTGAGAAAATCAAGCGCGAGCTCCCTGTTCCCAAGGGAATGGGCGTAATCCTCCGCACCGCAAGCGCCGAGGCCCCGAAGGAGTACATCGAGTGGGATCTCAAGATGCTGCTCAACCTCTGGGACTCCATAAAGGAGGCGGCAGCTGCCCAGGGGAAGCCATTCCTCATCTACAAGGGCAACAACATCGTTGACCGCGCCATCAAGGATTACCTGAGGCCTGACATCAACGAGATCATCGTCGACAGCAAGGACGTCTACGACAGGACAATCAAGCATCTCTCGATGGTCCGTCCGGAATTCACTGAAAGGGTGAAGCTCTACGAGGGAGAGGTCCCGCTCTTCACGCACTTCCAGATCGAGTCGCAGATTGAGACCGCCTACCAGAGAGAGGTCAAGCTCCCATCAGGCGGCGCGATCGTAATCGATCCTACCGAGGCCCTCACCTCAATCGATGTCAACTCCGGACGCGCGACCAAGGGGGCGGACATAGAGGAGACCGCCCTGCAGACCAACCTCGAGGCCGCAGACGAAATCGCCAGGCAGCTCAGGCTCCGCGATATGGGAGGCCTTTTCGTCATCGACTTCATCGACATGACCCCGAAGAAGAACCAGCACGCGGTCGAGGAGAGGATGCGCGCCAACGTCAGCGATGACCGCGCCAGGATCCAGATTGCCCCGATCTCAAGGTTCGGCCTCCTTGAGCTCTCGAGGCAGCGTCTCAAGCCCTCGATCAGCGACTCGAGCATGCATGTCTGCCCGAGGTGCAACGGACAGGGATTCATCCGTGACAACGAGTCGCTAGCCCTCTCTGTGCTGAGGCTTATCGAGCAGGAGGCGCTGAAGGACGGCACCGGCGAGGTTCACGCAAAGGTTCCTGTCGTCGTCGCGGCATACCTCCTCAATGAGAAGCGGGAGAACATCCTCGCAATCGAGCGCAGGGAAAAGGTCAGAATCTTCGTCATCCCCATTCCTTCCATGGAGACCCCTCATTTTGAGGTCATCCGCGTAAGATCCGGCGACAGCGAGAGCAGCCCTGACGTAATGGCCGCAGTTGAGGCGAACGCTGAGGATGAGTCCTCGGTATGGAATCCTGACGAGCCTACCGACAAGCGCCCTGACGATCAGCGCGCCGCAGTATCCGCAGAGAAGATCATCGTAAGCTCAGGCCCCCTGCCCGCAGAACCGGCTCCTTCCGTTCAGAAGCCTGAGCCCCGGCCGGCCCCGGAGCCCGTACCTCCTGAGGACATTTCCGATGGCGCTCCGGAGCAGCCGATCTCCGGAACCGGCTTCTTCTCGAGGGTGAAGAATTTCTTCCTCGGCGCTTTCTCCGGCGACAGCTCGAAGAAGAGCTCCGGCTCAGAAGAGAAGCCTTCCTCTGATGACACCCGTGAAAAGCGTGATCAGCGCGATGACGAGGAGAGGATTACCAGCGAGTCTTACGGCTCCTCCAAGCGCTTCTCCGGGGGAAGAAGGAACGCTCCGCAGAGACGCCCTGACAGCAGGAGAAAGCAGGATCAGCGGCATCAGAACGGCGGCGCCTCCGGGCAGAAGAACCGCTACCAGCAGGACAGGCACCAGAAGCCATCCGCCGAGACCCAGCCAAAGAACGGCAGGAATGCCCAGAAGCAGGAAAGGCAGTCAGAGAACAGGCCCCAGCAGGCGCCGGTTGAAATCCCGGAGTACAAGTCACCGAAGTTCACCCCGGCCGGAGTCAAGTACGTGCTCACGAGCTCCTCGGCTGCCGCAGCTCCCGTTTCAGACAGCCGCGCAGTTGATGAGGTCTACCGCGAGTTCCAGGAAATGACCAGCAGGGGCGCGAGCTCTGGCGACAGGTGGCGTTCACCCTATGCAGGCTCTGTCTCCGAGGCTCCCGCTGTTCCGGAGCCTGCCGCAGAGCCTGAAAAGCCTCAGGAGCAGTCAGACGTGGTAAGGGCCTTTGTCAATACTGACGCAAGGAAGCCCGGACTCGCGAACTCCGCCGAGTTCTCGACGGTAGGCGCAGCAGTCCCAGATCCGGAAGGCAGCGACTGATAAGCCAGCTTTAACCGTCCATACTCAAACCCGGCAGCATGCCGGGTTTTTTTCGTAACCTGAGGAACATCACAGAAGTTTTTTCATGTCCTGTCCGGGACGGCAAATCATTTTTCAAAATGCCAAAACGATCACCAATCCGAACAATTATTCAGACTATTGGCTCTGAGTTGCCTAAAATAGAGCAATGGAGGTAGCGTATGACAGGTAGCCTAATAGAGAATGACAAAAGATGCTCCGAATGCCTTGCAAGAGGCATGTGCATGGCCAGGGCATTAATTGAACCTCAATTAAGCGAATGGAGCGGAGCACTTACCAGAATTACAGTTCCGCAGGGCCAGGCGATCATAAAGGAAGGGGCGCCGCTCGACAAGATTTACATCGTCCAGATGGGATGCTTTCTCTCGCATACCAGCGAATATCAGAAGAACAGCGCGGTCAATATAAAAAACGCTGGTGACCTGCTCGGCGTCGGCGGCATCGAAAAGAGAAGATACCCCTACACCTCAGTTGCCGCGGCGGACTGCAATGTCGTGTGCGCCATCCCCTACCAGAAATTCCTCGAGCTGCTCGCCGGACGCCCGAGGCTCATAGACTGCTTCGCCTCTGTCATGAGCAGGGAGCTGAACAAGCAGACCGAGCGCGTCCTCATGATGAAGAACACCAATGCCATGCAGAAGCTTGCCCTGTTCCTCGTCAGCACCAGCGACAACCTCACGGCGAGATCCATGTCAGGAACAGACATCAAGCTCCTGATGAGCCGCGCTGACATCGGCGATTTCCTCGGCATCACAATTGAGACGGTAAGCAGGGTTTTCAGCCAGTTCGAGCAGTTCAACATTCTCAAGATTACGGGCAAGAACCTCACCATTCTGGATCTCGACGGGCTGAGGCGGGTTGCATCCGGCACTTTCCCGGTCAACTGAGCATCCGGGCTTCAGGCCTTAAGGCAAAGTGCCGGCATCACCGGCCGGCAGAAACAGGCAACAGGCATTTTTCGGACGGGATCCGCGGGGCATCCCCGGGATCCTGACTGGCTGCAGGATCAGGAAGCCGCGAAGCGGCGGAGCTGGTTCAGATCAGGAGGTATAAAACATATGACTTATAAGAATATCCTGGTGGTTTTGAACAACCATGGCAGCAATCACCCTGCCCTTGACAAATCGGCGCTCATCGCCCGCATCGAGAAGAAAGTCCGCATCACTCTTTTCATGCCGGTCTTTGACTTCACGCTCGAGATCGCCTCTCTCGCCTCCGCAACGGAGAGAAAATCGATGCTTGAGAAGGTGATATCAAGCAAGAAGGAAGAGCTTAAGAGCGAAGTCAGCGCCTTCATGTATGATCCTGACACCGTGATCGAGTACAAGGTCACCTGGAACAGAAGCCCCGAGACAGCGATATTCAGTGAGATTGAGTCAAACTCCTACGATCTCATCATCAAGAACACGGCTCCGGCCGGTGTGGGAGCCGGAGTCCTGTTCACTCCTGACGACTGGCAGCTTCTCCGCTCCTCTGACCTTCCTGTCATGCTGGTTAAGGAGCATGAGTGGCCGGTCAACGGCAACATCATCCTTGCCCTGACCTTCAGCCAGAATCATGCCCAGAAGAGGCAGAACGTAAGGCTTTACCGCCATGCCCAGATGCTCTCCAAGCTCACGGCGAGCCAGATCCATCTCGTCAATGCGGTTCCGCAGCTTGACATGGGCATCGCGACGCTCGACATGCCGGGCTTCGTTCCCGGAATGTTCGCCGAGGCTGTCCATCAGTCAAACAAGCTCCTTATCGATGAGTTCGTGAAGCAGCATCCGATTCCTGAGGACCATATCCATATCCTCGACGGCATCCCCGAGGATGTCATCTGCGAGCAGGCAAAGAAGCTCAACTCGCTTGCCGTCATCATGGGAACAGTCGGACGCGACGGTCTCTCCGGCGCGATACTCGGCAACACCGCTGAGCAGATTGTCGACAACATAAACTGCGATCTTTTCGTCGTCCGCAATAGAATATAATATTGCGCCTGTTGCGGAAAACTTTTAACGGAGGCCTTCTGAAAAGAAGGCTTTTTTCATGAAAACAAAAGAGCAGTATGAGATCGGGAAGCTGAAGAAAAGGCTGCGCCACCTGACCGGCAAGGCCATTGAGGACTATAAGATGATTGAGGACGGAGACCGCGTCATGGTCTGCATGTCAGGAGGCAAGGACAGCTACGGCCTCATGGACATTCTCCTCAGCCTCAGAAGGAGCGCTCCGGTCGACTTCACTCTCATCGGAGTCCATGTAAGCGGCAAGTTCCCGGGAACGCAGATCCCGGAAAAGGTCAGGGAGTTCTGCGAGTCGAGGAATGTCGAGTGCGTCATCGCCGACGATGATATCAACAGCATCATCAACCGGGTCATGCCGGAGGGAGTCAGTGTGTGCTCGCTCTGCGCGAGGCTCAGAAGGGGCATACTCTACAGGGTCGCAGGCGAGATCGGCGCGACCAAGATAGCGCTCGGGCACCACCGTGACGACGCGATCGCGACTTTCTTCCTCAATATGTTCTATGCCTCGAAAATCAAGTCGATGCCGCCCAAGCTCATTACGGATGATCAGAAGCATATCGTCATCAGGCCGCTCATCTACTGCCATGAGGATGACATGAGGTCGCTTTCCGTTGCCATGAACTATCCTGTCGTGAACGGCACCTGCATCCACAAGGCAAACAAGGAGCGACCTGCCGTCAGGGAGATGATGGATCTCTGGGAGAAGCAGCACCCCGGAAGGCTTGACAACATTCTGAAGGCCCTCGGAACAATACAGCCGAGCCATATGCTCGATCGCAGGATGTACGACTTCGACAATCTCAGAAGCATAATTTCAGACAGCGGCAAGGGGCTTAAGCTCTGAGACAAGGCCGCAGCTCTCTTTCCAGTCCATAAACATAATCGAGTAGGCGGATGT
>DEHC01000080.1:0-6093 GCA_002351705.1 Gammaproteobacteria bacterium UBA2810
AAAATATGGGCGGGAAGTTAAGATTACCACCAAGCCTCAGCCTGGGCACCGATGGAAACCTCTCCATCGTGGTCATCAAAGCCAGTGGTCTTCTTATTCATCACATCACCGCCGAGATAGGAGACATAGAACCTGATGGAAGGACGCTGCCAGAAGGTAGTCATAGGCATGAACTGCTGGCCAAGGGTGAACTTGTAAGCGTCTACGTGGTCGTTGTCAGGATTAGCCCATCCGTTCCAGCCGGTGTTCTTCTGGACAGTGTAGCCTGCCTCGAAGACGGTGCTGGTGAAGTTGGACCACTTGTAAGCCGGACGGATTACGAAGGAGTAGTCGTGTCCGGTAGGATGTGACCACTTAGGCTGGTCAGCGTGCTTGTAGGAACCCATGAAGGAGTAGCCGAGGTTCCACTTGTCCTGCTCGATGAGACCCCAGTCGATTACGCGGATACCCCAGGAGTCTGCGTCACCGGGAGCATAGGAGTCGCCGAGGTGGTTGCCGCCGTTGAGGACACCGCGTATGCGAAGCCGTCAGTACCGTAGGTTACGGAGAGCTTGTTGAAGCCGCCGAAGAAGTTGCCCTGGGTGTACTCGGCCATCAGGATAACGCCGGAGTTGGAGCTCAGGTCAGACTCGGAAGGATTGCTGCCTGCAGCTGCCTTCTGGGAATCGGTGGTTGAAGGAAGACCACAGATCATAGCGAGGTCGAGGGAAGCGTCCTTCCAGAGGGGAATGCCGTTCCAGCGGGTATCAATCTTGTAGGAGTTCCTTGCGTTGACGCCGTCTGCGTTATCGCCTGCCTCATCTACCTGTTCCTTAATAATAGCGAAGGATGCCTGGCCGAGAGTGCCGACAGGGATACCCTCAATACCTGCACCGGTGCCGCTGTCGTTCAGATAGTAGAAGTCAAGGATGTGGATATCCTTTCTCTGATAGAAGCGCTTGCCTGCCCAGATCTGAGCACCCATGGGAAGGGTGTAGCCTGCCCATGCCTCACGGAGGGAAACACGCTCACCAGACCAGGATGTGCCGCCGCCGTTGGTAACGCCCTGCCTAGAGTTGCCCTGATAGTCCCACTGATCATTGTCTTCCCAAGTACCCCATGCAACGAGGGTATTTACAGTGAACTTGTTCTTGGCCTTGTTGAATACTTCCTGAGAAAGGGCGATTTCAGCATAGGTATCGCACTCATCACCCAGACGGCCCATGAGGTGGCCGCGATTGCCGTTGCCGAAGCAGTAAACAGCACCGCCGTTGGTCAGGTTGTTCTGAATGCCTGCGCGGAAATAGTCGTGGAAATCAACTGCTGATGCAGAGAATGAACCGAGTGCTAAAGCAACAGCTGCAGAAATCGAAGCCGCCCGGGGCTTCGGCTTCAGATATCGTCAGCAGAGGACGGCCACAGAATTCTGTACCTGCTGTCCGTGAACTCCACGAGCTTGAGCGCCAGAAGGTTCTCCAGCACAACGACAAGCCTCCCCTGGCTGCTGAGAGAAAGCCTATCTGCGATCTCTTCCGCGGTGAGAGGGGTTCTTCTCAGCTGATAAAGAACCCTCAGGGCCGTGACTGAGAGCCTGCTCCCGTTTGATAGAGTCTTCTCAATAAGTGAGGACAGCGCCAGATCCGGCTGGATCCGGTGCAGGAAAACAGAGACCTGCTTCTCAGTGCTCTGGCTGTAGTCAGGCTCCGGGCGCCCGTACTTAAGCGCCGAGTAGAAAATCTCCCTTACGCCGTTGCCGTTCATCGTGCAGAAGCCAAGCATCCTGAGAGCCCTGCCAAGTACAGGATTCCTTGAGATGCTGTTCGCGTAGAGGAGCTTTTCAGGAGATGCCCGGTTGAAAAGCATTCCGGGGCTTGTTATCTCAACACCTTCCGGATCCACCAGGATCTCGGTCGGCACTCCCATGGTATAGTCCCTGTGAATGAGCGCGTTGAAAAGGAGCTCGTCAAGAGACTCAAGGCTGAAGTCCGTGATCTCAGGCCTTGCGCTCCCTTTCCCGTTGTTCTGCCGGAATATCTCCCTCATCCGGTCGATCATCTCAGGTATCGTTCCGCCGAGCTCTTCGTCAAGCTCTGTCTTGAAATCAGATACGACTCTTACATGAATTCCAGATGACGGAAGGAAGCGCTCAACCGCCTCATCCTTTCCCTCTAGGAGAATTCCTGCTACTGTAGGTACCGGTATTCCTCCCCTGATTTCCGTCAGGTGAAGAGCCGCGTCAAATTCAGCATCGGAAAGGGAGAGAAGCTCCTTCTCGCCGTTCTCTTCCTTAACTGCCCGTCTCAGCCTGTCTCTCTTCTCCCCGCCGAGCTCCTCGTAAAGAGCCTCAAATACAACGGTTGCGCTGAAATCGGTGAATTCGTTGAACGGTGAAAAGGCCATGGACAGTACCTCAGAATTGAAACTGCCCCATTCTATCCGAAAGAAATGACGCAAAAGTTGAGGATCTGCCGGATTTGGCAAAAAAGGAAGGAAAGCCGGGCATCCGCAAAAAGCTCCATCATGCCCGGCAGGCCCCGATAAGCAGCGCGGGGTCTGATATTATTAAGGATGTCAGTCTATCTCCACGGGCTCAAAGCTCTTCACAAGATCATCAACTGCCTTGATCTGCCTGAGGAACGGCTCAACCTTATCGAGAGGCAGCGCGCTCGGGCCGTCGCAGCGCGCCTTGTCCGGATCCGGATGCGCCTCAAGGAAGATGCCGGCAAGCCCGACAGCGGTTCCGGCCCTCGCAAGCTCGAGGACCTGAGAGCGCCTGCCGCCTGATGCCGCGGACTCGGAGGATCTGCACTGCAGGGAATGCGTGACGTCAAAGACGAGCGGTGCATTTCCGCTCTCCTTCTTCATCACTCCGAAGCCCAGCATGTCAACCACGAGATTGTCGTAGCCGAAGCAGGAGCCGCGCTCGCAGAGGAGGATATCCTCCGAGCCGCACTCCCTGAACTTCTCGACAATGTTTTTTGTCTGCCCCGGGCTCAGGAACTGCGGCTTCTTGACATTGACCGGACGTCCTGACTTTGCAAGGGCCGACACGAGATCGGTCTGCCTTGCAAGGAACGCGGGGAGCTGAAGGATGTCGGCGACCTCGGCGACAGGCTTCACCTGCGACGGCTCGTGCACGTCAGTGATGACAGGAACGTCAAACTCGTCCTTGACGTCAGAGAGGATTTTGAGCCCCTCGTCAATGCCGGGGCCCCTGTAGGAGTAGACCGACGAGCGGTTCGCCTTGTCAAAGCTGCCCTTGAACACGTACTGCATGCCAAGCTTTCCCGTGACTTCAGCCATGACCTCGGCGACCCTGAAGGCAAGATCCCTTGACTCAAGGACATTCACGCCGCCGATAAGGACTAAGGGGCTTCCGTTCGAGAGCTCCACGCTTCCCGCAGAGACCGTCTTATTGCCGTTTACCACTCTCATAGAGATCCGCTCCCTGAAAATTATTCCGCTGTTCCTGCCCTGCTATCCGGCATGGTCCCGTAAGTCACCCGCTCATGGCCGCCGTAGTCCCTTACTGAACGGACATCCGTAAATCCCGCATCGCCCATGAGCTTCCTCACGGCAAAGCCCTGGTTCCAGCCGTGCTCCACTGCAAGATGCCCGGCGGAATTAAGGTGTCTTGGCGCAGCGCCGATTATATGCCTGAGATCATCAAGCCCGCTGTGACCTGAGACAAGCGCCGTCCTTGGCTCGAACCGCACGTCACCCTCTTCGAGATGATGATCATCAGGATCGATGTACGGCGGGTTTGAGACGATGAGGTCAAATTTCATGTCACTGACCGGCTCATACCAGGATCCTTCCCTTATATCAGCCCTGACTCTGTTTGCATCGCAGTTGCGCCTCGCAAGCCTGACCGCCTCAGAAACCACATCAGTCCCGAAGGCCTTTGCTGACGGCCGTTCCCTCGCTATTGCGATGAGGATCGCACCGGTGCCTGTTCCGAGGTCCAGAAATGTTCCGCCCCTGAAAAGCCCCAGTGCAGTTTCAACCAGGAACTCCGTCTCGGGGCGAGGGATGAGCGTCGAGCTGTTCACCTCAACCTCAAAGTCCCAGAACCCGCGGGTACCGGTTATATAGGCAATCGGCTCGCCGTTATTGCGCCGCTCCGCGCATGATTCAAGCCTTTCTGTCTCTGCGTCAGTGAGCGCTCTTGATGACTCTGTTATGAGCTCTGTTCTCGTGCAGCCGAGCACAAAGCAGAGGAGCGCGTCAGCGTCAGCCTTCGGCGACTCGCTCCTTATGCCCTTTATAAGCCATGTCCGGCATTCCCCCAGAGTCACGTTCTTTGCTTACCCTTCCTCTGAGAGGCGCTGCAGCTGATCCGCCTGATACTCTTCGATGACAGGTCCGATGAGCGGATCCATGTCCCCGTTCAGAACCTCGTCGAGCCTGTAAAGAGTCAGGTTTATGCGGTGATCGGTCACTCTTCCCTGCGGGAAATTGTAGGTCCGGATACGGTCAGAGCGGTCTCCGGAGCTCAGGATGTCATGCCTTGCCTGGTCCTCCTCGGCCTTCCTCTTGTCATCCTGAAGCTTGGTGAGCCTCGCAAGGAGCACGCTCATCGCCCTTTCCTTGTTGCGGTGCTGCGAGCGCTCGTCCTGGCACTCGACCACGAGCCCGGTAGGGAGATGCGTGATGCGCACCGCGGAGTCGGTCTTGTTGATGTGCTGTCCGCCGGCGCCTGACGAGCGGTAGGTGTCTATTCTGAGGTCGGCCGGATTGATTACGGGAGCCTGCTCGGGCGGGACCTCCGGCATGACCATGACTGTGCACGCGGAGGTGTGCACCCTTCCCTGCGACTCGGTGACAGGAACTCTCTGCACTCTGTGGCCGCCTGACTCGAACTTCAGTATGCCGTAGGCACCGTCTCCGGAGACCTTGGAGATGATTTCCTTGTAGCCGCCCATCTCGCCCTCGCTCGAGCTGATGATCTCAAGGTGCCATCTCTTCCTTTCGATGTAGTAGGAGTACATCCTGAAGAGATCTCCCGCGAATAGGCAGGCCTCATCGCCGCCGGTGCCGGCCCTTATCTCGAGGAAGCAGTCATTGCTGTCCCTCGGATCCTTCGGCAGGAGAAGTAGCTGCAGCTTATGTTCAAGCTCGGCGAGAGTTTTCTTGGACTCCTCGAGCTCCTCTGCTGCTAGATCCTTCATCTCGTCATCGGCGCCCTCAAGGAGCTCCTCTGCCTCATGGCAGCTCTCCTGCGCCTTCTTATACCTGCGGAACTCCTCGACGATTTCAGTCAGCCCCGTGTACTCCTTGTTGAGCTCACGGTACTTGTCAAGATTGGCGATTACGTCAGGCTCGGCAAGAAGCCTCTGCACTTCCTCGTAACGCTCTGAAATGGACTCAAGTTTTCTCTCGACGCTTTCTTTCATCAGAAGATAATTCCCCGGAATGCAACACCGCGCCGGACAGGAATGACATGATCTGCCGGCAGACAAAGATTTATGGCGCTGTATTTTAGCAGAAACGGCCGTCTGACGACATGCGTACAAAGATTCGCCTGTTACGGGTTGTTCACGTAATCAGGTAAAAAACGGCAGGAAACAAAAAAGGCCCTGCACGAGGCAGAGCCATTTATGAATGGTGTTAGGCAGCTGTGCGATCAGGCCCTGAGCGCCCTCTCGCCTCTTGCGATTCCGCAGACGCCGCTTCTTACCACCTCAAGAATGCCGGCGCTCTTTCCGACAATCTCGATGAAGGCGTCAAGCTTCTGTGTGTCGCCGACGAGCTGGATGACATAGAGCTCGGAGGTGACATCAACGATCTGACCGCGGAAAATGTCAGCGAGGTGCATGAGCTCGGTTCTGACATCCGTGGTGCTCGCACGGCACTTGATGAGCATAATCTCGCGCTCGATATAGGTGCTGTCAGCGAGGTCGCAGACCTTGAGGACATCCACGAGCTTGTGGAGCTGCTTCGTGATCTGCTCGATCTCGCTGTTGTCGCCGTCGGTGACAATGGTGATTCTCGAGAGAGTGGAATCCTCGGTCGGTGCAACGGTCAGGGACTCGATGTTGTACCCGCGCTGAGAGAAGAGACCTACGACGCGGCTGAGAGCGCCGGATTCGTTTTCAAGCAGAATTGAAATCA
>DEHC01000080.1:6291-6860 GCA_002351705.1 Gammaproteobacteria bacterium UBA2810
CCGTAGGCCTCGGCAAGCTTGACGAAGTCAGGGTTGTCGTTGAGGATGGTCTCGCTGTGCCTTCCGCCGTAGAACATGTCCTGCCACTGCTTGACGTTTCCGAGGGCCTTGTTGTCCATGATGATGATCTTGAGCGGCAGATGGTACTGCAGGCAGGTCGAGAGCTCCTGGGAGTTCATCTGGAACGAGCCGTCGCCGCTTATTACGCAGACCTTCTCGTCGGGAAGCGCAATCTGCGCGCCGATGGCTGCGGGGAAGCCGTAGCCCATGGTGCCGAGTCCGCCGGAGTTGAGCCACTGGCGGGGTTTGTCAAACTTGAAGTGCTGCGCGATGAACATCTGGTGCTGTCCGACATCGGAGCAGACGATGCACTTGCCGCCGGTGACGTTCCACAGCTCCTCGATGACCTCCTGGGGCTTGATGTTCTCCGGATCCTTCTTGAACGCGAGGCATTGCCTGCCGCGCCAGCCGTCAATCATGCTCCACCAGTCCGCGTGCGCCGAGCTGTCCTGCTTTACGCCGAGCTCGTCAGCCGCCTCAAGGAGCTGCCTGAGGACAATCTCGCAGGA
>DEHC01000029.1:0-227 GCA_002351705.1 Gammaproteobacteria bacterium UBA2810
CCTTCTTTGACTCCCTGAGATTTTTGACAGAGGCTGTCAGCGTGGCAATCTGCCGCCTGCAGAAATCCAGCTGGTCTCTGAGCCGCAGATTTTCCCTGGTCAGCCTTTCACACCTGCGCCGCGGATCTTCTGGTTTGCTAGTCATCGACAGCGGGTGCCTTTCCCAAATCATAGCGAATGGTGTCACAGACTTTAGCGAAGGCTCTGATGACCTGTTTCAGTCTGGT
>DEHC01000029.1:480-3255 GCA_002351705.1 Gammaproteobacteria bacterium UBA2810
TTTAATGGTTAGATATATTATATAACATAACCACTATAAAAACAAGTATTATCAAGGTAATTCGATAAAATATTTATCCACTAATTAACGGAAAACGACGACAAATAGGATTGGAAATTTCTACGAGGGGAGTTCAGGCTAAAATCGGCTGTAAACAGTAACTTTTTCCCCGGATTAATGGCAGAGAGGTCACTAGCCGGCGTAAAGCCCCGGCACGGCCGAACCTCTTATGCATGATGCACATGGGTCCCGCGGGCTGGGAAATGCATCACCGCTGCCGCAGGCTGTGCGCTCCGGTGCGGCCCGCACCGGATACAGCTGAAGAATATAAAATAAGCGGGCAGACTGTAAACCGCACCAAAGTGTTAAGTGAACGGAATTTGACCAGACCAGCCTTGTGAATCTCCTTGCGCCTGCTTTCCATGGAATCAGCCTTTTGCCGGAACGCCGGCAGGTACGGCGCTTCAATCCCTGCGTCCTGCCGGATGCGCGTCTTTTCTCAGAAAACACGGGATCACCGCCAGGCGGAGTAAAATACGGCTCTGTCCTTTTGATGGAGGCTGACATGGCAAAGCGGATCCTGATTATCCTGAGGCGTCTCGGAATGGGAGGCATACAGACCCAGACCGCGCTTCTCGCGGGCGAGTTCCTCAGGAGGGGCTGCAGTGTCACCGTGCTTGTCCAGAAAAAGCCCCATAAGGGAGACATGGAGGTCAGGATGCCGGAGGGGGCGGAGGTGCTCTGCCGCGATTTTGACCGGGAGTCCAAGCTGAACCCAGTCACCGGCCTCCTGCGCCTCATCCTCACCCCTTTATCCCTCCTCTTCATCGGCAAGGTCGGCGACACCTTCATCCCGGGGATTTTCATCAGCCGCCTCACAGGGAAGCTCATAGAGCGCCTCGAGGAGAAGGGCGGGAAGTTCGATCTCATCCTTATCCGCGGCGAGACCGCGGTAGAAGAGCTCTTCCGCGTGAGGCACAGGAATCTCTGGCAGGTAATCGAGGGAGGCCTGCCGGATTTCAGCAGAAACCGCTTCGCGAGGCGCTTCGCGGAGAGCGTCTTCGGCGGGAGGAACATCGTCTGCGTCTCTGACGGCGAGAGGGAGAGCCTCCTCAGGTCGCTCGGCAGCGCCGGGGCAAAGCCCGCGAGGATCATAACCATTCCCAACTTCATCGATGCCGATCTGGTGCGGAGGAAGTCCCTCGAGGATCTCCCGGGGCTCCCGGAGCCCGGGTACCTGGTGACGGTCGGGAGGCTCTCCCCGCTCAAGAACCAGGCGCTCGCCATAAGGACGCTACGCCTCCTCCCCAGGAGCGTGAGGCTCGTCCTGGTGGGTGACGGGAAGTGCCGCGGGGAGCTCGAGAGGCTCGCCGTGAGCGAGGGCGTCAGTGACCGCTGCCTCTTTGCCGGGAACCAGCCGAACCCCTTCCCCTGGATCAGGCGCGCCGCCATGCTGGTGCATACCTCAAGGCATGAGGCATTCGGCATGGTGATTGCGGAGGCGCTCGCCCTCGGGAAGCCGCTTGCCGTCACGAGGTCCACAGGAGGCCTCTGCGGCATTCTCAGCGGTCCGCTCGCCTCATCGGTCGTTGACCCGGACGAGAAGTCGCTCGCGGGCAGGATCACGGAGGTCCTGGAGAGCGGAGTGAAGCCCGACACCTCGGTCCTTCAGGAGTTCTCGGCCGGGAGCACCGCGGGGAAGTTCCTCTCGCTAACTGATGAGTGAGGGCGCTCCTCCGCCATCTGCCTCCCCTCCAGGATCCGCGCGCGTGATGACGGGATTTTCCCGGAGCGGATATAATCAGGCATCGCTCTTCGCGGCCTGCGGCGCAGCAACAAGGTTTGGTCTGAAGCTCAATGACAAGAAATGAAACCCATAATCCCGCTTTAAGGAATTTCCTCACCTCGGCGCTCTTCCTCGCCGCGGCGCTCCTCATCATGTTCTTCCGCAACCCCGGGATATTCACCCATCCGGAGCCCTTCTGGGAGGACATGGCGATTTTCCTCGGGCAGGAGTACAGCACGGGCTTCCCCGGGACGCTTCTCATCACCCACGGGGCATACATCCACCTCCTCCCGAGGCTCATAGCCTGGGCCGCGATGGGATGCGGCCTTCCGTACGCGATGATCGTGATGAATCTCATCGTGCTCCTCATCAAGGCCTGCACCTTCCTCCTCATCTTCAGATCACGTGAGATCACATCGGAGCTCATCAGGTGGGCGCTTATAGCCTATCTCGTGCTGCTACCTTTCCCGGTCGAGATCTACAACAACGTGACGAACCTCCAGTGGTGGCTCATCTACCTCATGGCCATAGTCATCCTGAGGCGCGAGACCTCAGTCAGGGGGCTCGTCCTCTCGTGCGTGATCCTCCTCCTCTGCGGTCTCACCGGCATGAACTCGGTGCTCTTCGCGCTTCCCTGCGCCTTTCTCTCAGTCATGGAGCGCACCAGGGGCACTATTGTCAAGAGCTGCGCCGTCATAGCCTGCGGCATCGTGCAGCTTTGTTTCATGGTCTCCTCCCCCAGGGTCGGCGAGATAGCGTACTCGGGCGAGCTCATAGACCTGATCGACCAGTTCGTGAACCGCTGCATCTACCACGCGTTCGTGAACAACTACTCGGAGAGCTTCCTCAACTTCATCGTGTTCCTCGCCTGGATCGCGCTCGCCGCGCTCAACCTCTGGCATTGCCGGAAGAAGCCGACCGCCTGGTTCATCTTCCTCTTCTCTGCCGTGTATTTCGCCGCGATCTACGGGGCTATTGCATAACCCCGT
>DEHC01000048.1:0-31170 GCA_002351705.1 Gammaproteobacteria bacterium UBA2810
AGTCCAGTTTCAAACAAACAAAGTCATAGACGCCTTAATTTACAGAAAAAATTGCGGTCCCTCTGGTATTCTGCGCTTTGGATGCTCAATGGCACAAAAACAAGCGATCAGATCTTGGCAATTTTCTTAGCAGTATGAATCCTTTTTGGTGGGGGGATATAGGATCTGCCGATCCTGCCATTTATGTTGATTTTTGTTCCTTAATCAATGAACCGATTACTAGGGAAAATAGTTTTGCTCTAGCAAAAAAATATATTGATTCAACTGGTGAAAGTTTTGTAAAAAAAGCTTTCAATAAAATTAGTAAAGAAGTTTGGGATGAATGCTTAAATGAATATTTATCTGCTCCGCATAAAGGTGCTGATGAGTAATATTTATGGTTATTATGCTCGTCCATCCACTGTCAATTAAGAGACACTCTTAGCTACGCTGGCTGTTTCCGATTAAGTGGTGATCTTTTGATGTCTGCTCATGTTGGCTGTGCCTAACATCTGAGCAGCCATCTCGCTTTTACCTCACTTGGTGGTGTACTGATGATGTGATTTTGTTAATAATCCGTTCCGTTTACCGGACTTTCTTTATTTTTGTGACAATCCCTCTGCCGTTAACGGTGACGTTGGTGTTGCCGCTGCCCCGGATCCGGTAGTTGAGTACAAGGCCCTCGCCTGTCTGTGAGGTTGAGAGAGGCTTTCCGCAGGACTGTACGAGCTCGGCGAAAGACGCACCGACGTCAATTCTCTGACCCATGCAGATGAGCGGCTGGTTGACGGCCATTGCCGAAAGAGGGAGAAGTGACGCGGCGAATGCTGTTGCGATGGCTGCAGTCTTCAGTATGTTCATGATCTGCTCCTAATCCTGTCTGTTAGCTCTCTACAGCAATATCCGTGCCCTGCCCTCTCAGAAATCTGCCGCTTCCGCCTGAGATAAACACCTAGATCCTCCTCCGTGATCTCCCTGATTTCCTCTGCGATCTCCAAAGCCTTCCTTCTGCTGATTCCAGCCTCCGCCGCGACAGCCAGAATGTCATTCATCCCGGGATTGCTGCCGTTCCCATGGACTATAGTCGCATGCTCCCCGCAGACGGAGCTGCTCCAGGTCAGATCATAGGCCGGCGCGAGCATCCAGGCACGGGCCTTCTCATCGTAGAGGAAGGAAAAATTATCCGAATGATCGTCCCGGTTATGGGCAAAGACATTGAAGCACATGCGCCGGTACATCTCCATAACCTCCCTGTGGCTTCCGGTCATGGACCTCACGAGCCTCATGAGCGTGTCATAGTCAAGGCAGGGAAAGCTGTGGGATGTTTCGAGAAGCCCGGAGACCGTCACGCAGTGAATCCTTCTCACAGTGCCGTCCGGTGCTTTTTCCCTGTCAAATCTCCTGACGCCGAAGAAGCTGCCGCATTTCCCTGAGGGAAAGAGCCTGGTCTCAGGGACCTCAATCCCGCATCTCCGGGCGCAGAGGGAATAGGCGTGCTCCTCCTCCCCGAGGTCAGGAGGATCAATCAGTGAGGGAAATTTGATGATCCAGTCCTCTCCGCTGATTTCTGTCAGGATTTTGGGCCTCGAGCCTCCTGATGAGCCGCCCAGGGCGAAGAGTGAGCCGGGGTCAGTTATGTCAGCTGGATCATCATGCTGCAGTACCTGCCGGCAGGCGTCAGAGATTCGATCAGGGGCCGTGAGCTCCGGCTTTGCCTCAGGATGCAGGTCAGGCTCGTAGGTGAGCGCACCCAGGCCGGAGTTCCCGACAATGGCAAGGCGCTCAAGCGGGCCGTACGCTTGGGGCTCGCCGCCGTTTTCCCGTATAACGAGGTCAGTGAGGAGCCGGCCCCAGCTCCCGGGGAGGCTGCCGCTGAACACTCCGAAGAGTCCGTCAAAGGGATCCGCGTCCGCGATGAATACCCGGTCCTCAAGAGGGAGTGAGACCGGGCTTATGGAAAAGCCGCTCCGGAGCCATTCCCCGTCATACTGGAATGCTGTCCTGAACCTCCCGTGCGCCGCGAGCCTTCCGACTGTCCTGCCTTGGAAGCGGACGGTGATTTCTCTGATTTCCCTCACGGATAACCTCGTCGATTGATTCTGGCGGAATATCTGAAAAGAGCCCCGTGAGCTCCTTTTCGATGCCGAGGGCAAGCGCGATTTTGCCAAGGGAGAGAAGTGATATTTTCCCTGATGTCTCGAAACGCTTCACAGAGCCGAGGCTCACTCCGGAGAGGTCCGCGAGCCTCTCCTGGCTGATGCGGCGGCGCCTCCTGAGGGCGCGGATATTTGCGGCTATGGCCCGCCCGATTTCTTTCGGGGACGGCGGAAGCAGGGATATATTGTTCATGGATAATATTTTATCCAAAAAAGAGTAAAACTGCAGTTTTCGGATAATATATTATCCGGAAATATCAGGCGTCAAACAGCCTTTTGGAAAGCCACTCCTTATTTTCAGGATGAAAAAGGCGGCCTCAGCCGCCCTTCCCTCTTTGTCAGTGCCGGCTATTTTTTCCCGGACTTCCGGTCTGCCTCTGCCTGCTCCTTCATCTTCTGCAGGGTCTCGTCTTTCTCCTGCCATCTCTCGCGGAGCCAGATCTGGAAGCTGTGCTTGAACTGCTTGTCACCGGTGTAGTCGCCCTTCAGATCGTCAGTTATCTGGATTTCCCTGAGATTGATGTAGATGCGTCCGAGCCTCCCGAAGAGCATGGCCTTGAACGGGCTCTCCTTATTATCAGGATAGTGGAGCGTCACGCAGATGATGCGGCTGAAGGTATCGAGCGATCCGATGGCGAGCGCGAGGCTCCCGGGCTTCGGCGTGAGAAGGTTTTTGTACGGCGCGCCGCCCTTCTCCCTCTTCTCCTCGGTGAACCTGGTGCCTTCCGGGAAGTTGACGAAGGTGGTCGGGATGCCCTTGAAGGTTCTGCAGATTTTCCTCGTGGTCTCAATGTCCCTGTTCCGGAGCTCCGGGTGCCTTAGAAGGTACGCCGGCTTGTAGCGGCGCATGAACGGCATGCCGAGACCCCAGCAGGCGATGCCGACGAAGGGGACATAGAGGAGCGAGTGCTTGAGGAAGAACTTCGGCACCGGCAGGCGTTTCCTCGTGATTTCGCCGATGATGAGCGTGTCGAGCCAGCTGATGTGGTTCGAGACGATGATCTGCGACGCCGACTCGTCCTCGCCGATCTCACCTGTGACATGCACCTCGGCGCGGGTGAAGAGCACCAGGGTCAGGTGGTTGCCGTAGAGCCACCAGCCCATCAGGTGATTGTTGACCCTGATGAGGAATGAGGAGGCTCCGGGGCTCCAGAGGAGAGGGTACCTGACGCATGACACGATGAAGATGAGCAGCGAGATAACCGCCGTGTAGCTCATCCCGAAGAGCAGCACGATCGGACACAGGAGCCAGCCTGGCAGAAACGACAGCATTGGCGATCTTCTCCGTTACAGACATATGTGTATGCGAAACGCCGTGAGATTTTATCAAAATTTTACAGTGCGTCAGGCATTTTTTCAGTGCCGGAACAGTGATGCGCGGGGAGCATGCCCGCCTGAAGCCCTGTCAGCGCCTGTGTTTTTTGTGATATGCGGCAGGTTTTTTATGCGGTCTGATTTAATCCGCCCTTCTCTGTTGGTGTTATGATATCTCACCGACAGAATACAGTCTGTCGACCTGCCTTGTCATGACCGTACAGCGGTCTGGCGCGGGACAGCCGCTACCGCGGCGGAGACTGCGCTTTGCATAAACCCGTCCGCAACCGCGCCCGGGGAGGCGGGATGTTGAATAATCAGCATTGTGAAGGTGCCCGCCGGAACCGGCGGATGTCTTCCTGCTCTTATTGAGCGCCGCGCCCCGTGGGGTCACGTAAGCCGCACAGGGACGCATAGTTGATCAGAGACATTCCTGTAAGCCAGGAAGTAAGGAAAGAAGATGTCAACAACAGCAACAACAAAATATATCTGGTTCGACGGCAAACTCGTTGACTGGGACAAGGCTCAGGTTCACGTAATGACCCACGCCCTGCACTACGGAACTTCCGTTTTCGAGGGAATCCGCGCTTACGATACCCCCAAGGGCACCTGCATTTTCCGTCTGCACGAGCACATCAAGCGCCTCTTCAACTCCGCCTGGATTTACCAGATGGAAATCCCCTACACCAGGGAGCAGATTGAGGACGCCTGCTGCGAGATCATCACCTCGAACGATCTGAAGGGCGGCTATATCAGACCTCTCGTATTCATCGGCAACGTCGGCCTCGGCGTAAACCCCCCGGTCGATCCGAAGACCGGCAAGCCTGCTCCATGCCAGGTAGCAATCGGCGCAGTACCCTGGGGCGCATACCTCGGCGAGGACGGACTGAAGAACGGCATTGATATCTGCGTATCGTCCTGGTCACGCCTTGCCCCGAACACCATCCCCACCGGCGCGAAGGCCGCAGGAAACTATCTCTCTTCCCTGCTCATCTGCAAGGAAGCTCGCCGCAACGGCTACACAGAGGCCGTCTCCCTCAACCCCCAGGGCTACATCGCCGAGGGCTCGGGCGAGAACGTCTTCCTCATCCGTGACGGCGTCATCTACACCTCGACCATCACCTCATCGATTCTGCCCGGCATCACCCGCGACTCCATCATCCATGTCGCACGTGACCTCGGCTACGAGGTCCGCGAGGAGTTCATCCCCCGCGAGGCTCTTTACCTTGCCGATGAGGTGTTCATGTGCGGAACCGCTGCCGAGATTACCCCGGTACGCTCCATTGACCGCTACCAGGTCGGCGAAGGCCACCGCGGCCCCATCACCGAGAGGATCCAGAAGGAGTTCTTCAGGATTGTTCACGGCGAGGACGGCGACAAGAGAAACTGGCTGGTGCCTGTTAAGAAGTAAGCCCCGGAAAAGGGACAATGGCCTTCCGTGAATGCGGGAGGCAGGGCCGGCGCGGGAATGACGCTCCGGCCCGGTGATACAATGCAGCAAGGAAAGGGGAGAAAAGCCCTTTCCCTGCAGGATTTTCAGCGCAGCCGCATGGGAATGTGCAGCCGCGCTTTTGTGTTTTTTTCAGGAGAATGCAATGCCAAGGAAGTATCGTTCGGCCACTTCGATTGAAGGCCGCAATATGGCTGGTGCCCGCGCTCTCTGGCGCGCTACCGGAATGAAGGACGGGGATTTCGGCAAGCCGATCATCGGCATCGCCAATTCCTTCACCCAGTTCGTTCCGGGTCATGTCCATCTTCATGATATCGGACAGCTTGTTGCGAGGGAGATCGAGAAGTGCGGCGGCGTCGCCAAGGAGTTCGACACCATCGCGGTTGACGACGGCATCGCCATGGGCCATGACGGCATGCTTTACTCCCTTCCGAGCCGCGAGATCATCGCCGACTCCGTGGAGTACATGTGCAGGGCCCATTGCGTTGACGCCCTGGTCTGCATCTCCAACTGCGACAAGGTGACCCCGGGCATGCTGCTCGCGACCATGCGCCTCAACATCCCCACCATCTTCGTCTCCGGCGGCCCGATGGAAGTAGGCGTTCCCCCGAAGCAGATCGGCGAGCACAAGGGGCTTGACCTCATCGACATCATGGTCATGGCCGCTGACAAGCACTACACCGACGAGCAGATCAACGACGCAGAGCGCTACGGCTGCCCGACCTGCGGCTCCTGCTCCGGCATGTTCACCGCCAACTCCATGAACTGCCTCACCGAGGCCCTCGGCCTCGCCCAGCCCGGCAACGGCACCCTGCTCGCCTCCCACAAGGCCCGCCGGAAGCTCTTCGAGCAGGCCGGAAAGCGCATCGTCGAGATGGCAAAGCTCTACTACGAGCTTGACGACGAGACTGTCCTTCCCCGCTCCATCGCAACGAAGGCTGCCTTCGAGAACGCCATGTCGCTCGACATCGCCATGGGCGGATCGACCAACACCGTCCTCCACCTTCTCGCCGTTGCCCAGGAGGCAGGCGTTGACTTCACCATGAAGGACATCGACCGCCTCTCCCGCGTCGTTCCCCATATCTGCAAGGTTGCACCGTCAACCGTCAAGTACCATGTCCAGGATGTCCACCGCGCCGGCGGCGTGATGGCCATTCTCGGCGAGCTTGACCGCGCCGGCCTCATCCATAAGGACGTCTACCATGTCTCCGGAAAGAATCTCGGCGATGTGCTCTCCCGCTACGACGTGAAGGGAAATGTCGCACCCGAGGTTAAGAAGATGTATCTCGCCGCGCCCGGCGGGGAGCTCTGCAACGAGCCGTTCCATCAGGAGAAGTACTACGACGAGCTTGACCTCGACAGGTCCGAGGGCTGCATCCGCGATGTTGCCCATGCCTACAGCCTTGACGGCGGCCTCTGCGCGCTCTACGGCAACGTCGCCTCAGACGGCTGCATCGTGAAGACCGCAGGCGTCGACAAGTCGATCCTCACCTTCGAGGGACCTGCCCGCATCTTCGAGTCCCAGGAGGAGGCCGTCAACGGCATCCTCGGCGGCAAGGTCAAGGCAGGCGACGTCGTCGTCATCCGCTACGAGGGACCGAAGGGCGGCCCCGGCATGCAGGAGATGCTCTATCCGACCTCCTACCTGAAGTCCGTAGGACTCGGCAAACAGTGCGCGCTCATCACTGACGGGCGCTTCTCCGGCGGCACCTCCGGCCTTTCCATCGGCCACGTCTCCCCTGAGGCCGCATCGGGCGGCACCATCGGACTTGTCGAGGAGAATGACCGCATCGCCATTGACATCCCGAACAGGAGCATAAAGCTCCTCGTCAGCGACGACGAGCTCGCAAAGCGCCGCGCAGCCATGGAGCAGCGCGGGAAGAAGGCCTGGAAGCCGCTCCACCGCGACCGCCAGGTATCCTATGCGCTCCGTGCATATGCCTCCCTCGCCTCCAGCGCCGACAAGGGCGCTGCCCGCGACCGCAGCAAGCTTGAGGAATTTTGACCTCATGGCATTGAACAGATACGAGGATTAGGAGTTACAGAGCAAATGTCAGAATTGAAGCCGACCGGTGCAGAGTATCTGCGCAAGATCCTGCTTTCGCCGGTTTACGATGTAGCGGTGGTAACGCCGCTGCAGAAGCTCGAGAAGCTTTCCGAGCGTTTCGACAACACCATCCTCCTCAAGAGGGAGGACCTGCAGCCTGTCCACTCCTTCAAGCTCCGCGGTGCCTACAACAAGATCGCGCAGCTTCCGAAGGAGGCGCAGCAGAAGGGAATCGTCGCAGCATCCGCAGGCAACCATGCCCAGGGCTGCGCCCTTTCCGGAAAGAAACTAGGCGTGAAGGCTACCATCGTCATGCCGAAGTCCACCCCGGACATCAAGGTTGACGCGGTGAAGCGCTTCGGCGGCAACGCCGTGCTCTTCGGCAGCAGCTTCGACGAGGCCTATGCCGAGGCAAAGCGCCTCTCGAAGGAGGAGGGCCTCACCCTCGTCCCTCCCTATGATGATCCGGATGTCATCGCCGGACAGGGAACAATTTCCCGCGAGCTCCTCAACCAGGACACCAGGATCACCCACGTGTTCGTACAGGTCGGCGGCGGCGGGCTTGCGGCCGGCGTTGCGGTCTACCTCAAGCAGGTTCTCCCGAGCGTCAAGGTCATCGGCGTCGAGGCTGAGGGATCCGCCTGCCTCAAGGCGGCCTGGGAGACCGGAAGCCCCGTCACCCTTGACCGCGTCTCGCTCTTTGCGGACGGCGTCGCGGTAAAGCGCATCGGCGACGAGACCTTCAGGGTCCTCAAGCAGAACCTTGATGACGTCATCACCTGCTCGAACGACGAGATCTGCGCCGCAATCAAGGACATCTTCGATGACACCCGCGCCATTGCGGAGCCTGCAGGAGCCCTTTCCCTTGCCGGAATGAAGAAGTACATCAGCGAGCATGACATCCACAATGCCCGCATGGTCGCGATCCTCTCCGGCGCCAACCTCAACTTCCACACCCTGCGCTTCGTCTCGGAGCGCTGCGAGGTCGGCGAGAAGCGCGAGGGCATCCTGGCTGTCACCATCCCGGAGAAGAAGGGCGAGTTCCTCAAGTTCTGCAAGGTTCTCGGCAACCGCATGGTCACCGAGTTCAACTACCGCTATTCCGACACCGAGAAGGCCGAGATCTTCGTCAGCGTGCAGCTGCACGACGGCACCCAGGAGCTCAACCGCATCATCGGCGAGCTGAAGTCCTCTGGCTATGACGTGTTCAACATGACCGACAACATTGTGGCGAAGAACCATATCCGCTACATGATCGGCGGCCATGCGCCCGCCTCGGTTAAGAACGAGAGGCTCTACAGCTTCGAGTTCCCGGAGAGGCAGGGAGCGCTCCTCGACTTCCTCAACAAGGTCGGCACCACCTTCAACGTCTCGATGTTCCATTACAGGAACCACGGCGCCGAGTACGGCCGCGTTCTCTGCGCCATGCAGGTTGAGGAGAGCCAGCTTGACCTCTTCCAGAAGCACCTGAAGGAGCTCGGCTATCTCTGGTTCGACGAGACCGACAACCCCTGCTACAGGATGTTCCTCGCCCCTAACGCCCAGTAAGAGGCCGGAATTCATCATTGAAACGAGGCCGGACGGCGCTGCCGCCCGGCCTTTTCGCATCCGGGCCGCCTGCAAGGTGGCTTTCCCCGTAAAATCATCACATGCATGCCCTTTCCTTTCCGGATTGTTAACCGTGCACTGCCGGAAAGGCATTTCTCTGTCGTATAATCTAGAAAAATACTGTCTCCCGGCTCTCCGGGAGCATGCGGTTCAACCAGCCGGGGATCTCCCGGCGCAGCCAGTGGAGGCCGGCTCTTTCCATGCCGGTAGTTTGCTCATGACCAGCAGTAAGAAGAAAAACACCGCAGAGGCAGGTGCCGGCATCCAGCAGCCTGCTGACAATGCCGGAGCCCGGAACGGGGCGGAGAATCCGGCAGGAAGCAGCATACCGGAACAGAAAGCCGCTGCGCCCGAGGCAAAAGGGCCTGAGGCAAAGGCATCCGGGGAAAAGCCGGAGGATGTGAAGGGCGGCGCTGAGGCGAAGCCCGCTGGGGAGCCGGAGAAGACCGCCGCCGGCGGGAAAGAGCCTTCTTCTGCTGGCAGCAAGGGGCCTGAGACGGCTGCGCCCGGAGAGGAGAAGGCTGAAGGCGGTGATCAGGAGAAAGAGCCATCAGTGAAGGAGCCGCAGCCCTTCGGATCCATCGGTCTCCGCGACGATCCTCCTGCCCCGAGAAGAACAAGCAGCACCGGCGTGATTGCCCTCATTTCGACTGCAGTGATGAGCTGTCTTATCGGCGGTGCCGTCTTTTACGGCCTGCAGATGCAGGGCATGATCATCGAGCAGGATGCGAAGATCAACAACCTCTACGGCATCATTGACCGCTCGTCCGCTGACAGGATGGCACTTGACCGCGAGCTCTCCTCCTTCAAGAACAACGTGAGGAGCGTCAACCACGGTTTCAACCGCGTGAAGAAGGACATTGACGAGCAGAGAATGGCGGATGAGGCGCTCTCGAAGCGCATCACGGATCTCGAGAAGAGCATCGCCGCCGTCGGGAACCGTGACAAGGTGAGCGAGGCACTCAGGAGCCAGATTGAGTACTGGGAGATCGCCGAGTCGGCGTTCCTCACGGACGCCGCGCAGAGAAAGCTGGTCCTCGATCATAACCCTGATGCCGCGCTGACCCTCCTCAAGGGCGCGGCAGGCATCCTCCAGGGGCTTGGCGATTCGGGCACGCTTAACGCAAGGAAGGCGCTCGAGAGCGACATCGCGAAGGTTGCCGCCATGAAGAAGGTAGATCCCTCCGGCATCGTCATGAGGCTCGGCACGCTCATCGACATGACCGGATCGCTCGAGCTGCAGGGCTTTGAGGGGAACAGGCCTGACGTGATTGACGGCGCGGACTCCGAGCCCTCGTCAGACATCTCCGAATGGCGCGAGAACCTCTCGAAATCATGGGACAAGTTCCTCCGGAACTTCGTTGTGGTCCGCTACCGCGCCCCCGGCAGGGAATACCGTCTCTCCCCTAACGGCGAGACAGTCGTACGCGAGAACCTCAAGTCGCTGCTCCTCTCCGCGAGCCTTGCCGTATCGCGCGAGATGGACGGCGAGTTCAGGAAGAGCCTTGAGAGGATCGGCTCGCTCCTCGATGAGTACTTCGATAAGGACGGTGCTCATGTGAAGGAGTTCCGCGCGGCGCTTGACGAGATCAGGCAGACAGGCGACATCACCTTCAGCCCCGAGGATCTCGAGAGCCAGAATGTCCTCAGGAAGCTTGTGACCGCGCAGCGCCTCAACGTCAGCGGGCTCGCCGCTGAGACCGGCAGCGCCGGCAAGACAGACGGAGGCAGATAATCATGCTGAGGCTGGTTCTGATTCTTGCCGTAATGATTGTGGCGATGGCATTCGCGCCGGCTTTTGTCGGCGAGCAGGGATTCGTTTCCATCGGGATCGGATCCTATGTCATCGAGACCTCGGTCTATACGGCCCTGATCATCATCTTCCTGTTCTACATCCTGCTCTTCATCCTCGAAAGGCTTCTCCGGGGCATCTTCGGCATTCCGGGAGCGCTCAGGAGATGGCGTGCACGACGCGCGCAGAAGAGCATACAGCAGGGCGCTGTGGATCTCCTTGAGGGCAGATACGGCCAGGCTGACAGGAACCTTGTCAGCCGCGTCTCCGAGGAGAACCGCTCTGTCGTGAGCTACATCCTCGCAGCGCAGTCCGCTGCCCGCGAAGGCAATACCGTGCAGGCCAGGAAATACCTTAAGAGCGCCGTGGAGCTCAATCCTGATGCCGAGCTTGCCTGCGGCATGATGGAGAGCGACATCCTGCTCGACAAGGGGCTCTGGGAGGACTGCGGCCGGGTGCTCGGCTCGCTTGAGGGCAGGTACGGCAGCGAGCCGGTCTTCCTCCTCAGGAAGTCGGTGCTCGCCGAGAAGCTCAATGACGCAGGCACGATGCTGAACCTGCTGCCGGTCCTGAGGTCGAAGAAGGTATTCCCGGAGCAGAAGCTCCATGAGATCACCATCCTTGCCTCCGGGCTCAGCCTTGAGACCATCGGGGAGGAGAAGAAGGTCTGGTCGCTCATGAAGTCGCTGCCGCGCGCCGAGAGGTCCGAGCCGGACGTCATCGCTCTCTTTGCCGGAAGGTTCGTGAAGCTCGGCTGCCTCGAGCAGGCTGACAGCCTTATCGTGGGCGGCCTCAAGAAGGAGAAGGGCAGCGAGAGGTACCTGAAGCTTGCAGAGGAGGTGTTCCGCCTCCGCGCGGCTCTTCCCGGAACCCTGAAGCGCCTCAGAAAGGACTTTCCCGAGTCAGAGAGCGTTCCTGCCGAGGTTCTTAAGGCCGAGGGAGCCATCCTTGAGGCATCAGGCGAGCGCGATGACGCCAGGGTCATCTACGAGCGGATCCTGAAGAACGGACAGGATCACGCGGTCGGCCTGAGGCTTGCCGCCATCCTCGAGAACCAGAGGCTCTTCGAGAAGGCCGTGACGCTCTACCGGAGCGGGCAGGCGAAGAGCTGAGACTGAGCCTTTACGTGCTGGCCGGGATTGTTCCCGGCCTTTATTTTTTATGCGGAGGCATCCGTCAGCATGCAGCAGGGCGGTGATGGCTGCCGTTGCGTGTATGATGTCAGTACAGGGGTAAGGAGCGCGGTGCCTGTGCACCGCCGCCGGGAGGAACGGCAATGCTGCATAAAGTCAGGGTAACGGTTCTTGAGAGGATGCTCAACGCGGATCTGCAGAGGAAATACTGCGCGGATCCGGAGTCCGGCAAATGCCCCTGCTGCCATGAGGGCGATGAGTTCATCTTTGAGCGCTGCGGTGATCGCGATGACTTCTGGCACTGCGGCGCGGGGACTCTCGTCCGCACTGATGTGAAGAGCGGTCAGTCAGAGAGAATGGCAGGGGGCTTCGGCGGGGTGACGCACGCAGGAAGCAAAGGAGTTCCGTTCTGCTCAGAGGCCTGGGATGCGGTAAGCCGCTACATCTACACTGCTCTCCAGGGCGGGAGCATCATGCATGGCTGGATGAGGGATGAGCGCGTGATGATCGCCTGCTGCAATGATGGGACAAGGCCTGTGATATTCAGAATCGAGAGGCTCGACTGCCGGGCGCTCTATATTGAGGGCATCAGGTGCGACGGCTGCCGGGAGCGCGTGAGAAAGGCGCTGATGGCTGTCCCCGGCGTAACTGACGTGAAGTTCCGGCCGGAGTTCACTGAGGCGTACCTTGACCGTGAGGTGCCTGACGAGGCCCTGAGGCAGGCCGCCGAAGGGGCTGGCGGGTATAAGGTTGCAAGGATTGACTGAGATGGCGGAGACAGAGCTGAGAATAAGGACTGCGTCCATGGCTGATCTTGAGAGAGTTGCGGAGATTGAGTCGCTCTGCTTCCCTCCCGCGGAGGGCGCCTCCAGAGAGAGCCTCGCGGCGAGGCTCAGGGTTTATCCGGATCATTTCTGGGTCCTCGAGGACGGCGGCACAATCGTCGGGTTCGTCAACGGGCTCGCGACCGATGAGCCGCACCTCCGGGATGAGATGTATGACGATGCCTCCATGCACGATGAAAAGGGCGCCTGGCAGATGATCTTCGGCGTCGACACCGTGCCGGAGTGCCGGAGAAGAGGCTTTGCAGCCATGCTCATCCGGCACGTCATCGCCGCGGCGCGCGGGCAGGGCAGGAAAGGCCTGGTGCTCACCTGCAAGGATCGCCTGGTTCACTACTACGCGAAGTTCGGCTTCACGGATGAGGGCATCTCGGGGTCCACGCATGGCAATGTGCAGTGGCACGAGATGAGGCTTTCCTTCTGACGCCTGAGGCCTCTCAGCTGAGGTCGCCTGATGAGCGGAGAGCCGCAAGGGCTTCCCTGAGCTCAGCCTCGCGCCTGATGTACTTCCGGCAGTTTTCTCTGTCAGTGAAAAAGTCCTCAGCTGCGGCGTACGCCCGGCCGACTGCGGGATCGAGCTTCGCGAGCTCCTTCTTTTCATCGTCACTTAGGCGGTCCGCGAAAAACTCCATCCAGCGCTCAAGCTTTGTCATGCCGCTTACAGGCTTCCTCCCGGTCTTCGCGAACTTCGGGACCTCAAGAAAATGAATCCCCATTCCGTCACTCAGCTTCCTGCCGTCTGATTTTCTGCAGACGCTGAAGTCGGAACGCCAGTCTTCCTCGTCCAGAAGGCTGTACGAAAGGAGACTTACTGTGGCGACCGGATGAAGGTCATACTCCGGCTGCGCGCTGAGCATCATCGCGCAGCAGATAAGGGGCATCTTTGTCGATTCCATAAAGTTCACAAGCTGCAGCTCGACGAAAATGTGCTCCTCATCGCCGAGCTCGCACCTTGCTGCAAAGCGTGAAAACTGATCCTTGTCGCTGTGAACGGGGAACTCTTCGGCAGGCATGAACGAGATGCCGGTGATGCTGTGCCCGAACTGATCCTCAAGCACGGCGCCCAGAAGCTCTGCCATAAGATCCATGCGATCCTCACTGCCGAAAACATAGCCGAAGAGCTCGTCGTTCATCAGGCTGTACTGCTTTCTCCAGAGCTCTTCCTGAATTTCACTCTCAAGTTCCTTTCTGTCTGTCATTGTCTTTTCTTCCTTCTCAGTCAATGTCTCTGTAGTCTGATTTATCGTGTTTTCCAGTCTTTTTCCGCATGTCCGGGGCTTTAGTCCGGGACGCGGACAGCAGCCGCTGCGCACTGTTTTACTGGCGGGAGCGGAGCACCTGCTGTCTGCGGAAGGAATATTAGCCTGCCGGACGGTGCCGTTCAAATTTTGATGGCATTAAATATGTCATAGCAGGTCATATCATGAAAATTTGCCGTTCAGGCGGATGAAAACCTGCCGGATTGCCGGATAAAATCCGGCCGTTTAACCGAATGAACACAAGCCAAATAACCGAACGAAACCAAGCCATTTAACCGAATGAAAATGTGCCAAATAACCGAACGAAAATCAGCCATTTAACCGAATGAAAACGTGCCAAATTACCGAATGATATATAATCACCTTATATAACAGCTGGAAACAGAGAAAATATACGGCTTATGGATGATTACAGAAAGAGAGTTGCAGATAGGCTTTTAGCAAAAAAATTAAAAAGCGCCGGCGCTGTTCTGATAGAAGGACCCAAATGGTGCGGAAAGACCACGACAGCAGAGCAGATGGCAGAAAGCATTCTGTATATGGATAATCCGGACAGGAGAGAGCAGAATCTCCGCATGGCAGAGATTAAGCCGTCAATACTGCTTTCAGGCGAAAAGCCGCGGCTGATCGACGAATGGCAGATTGCCCCTTCCCTCTGGGACAGCATCAGGTTCGCTGTGGATCACGGCGGCGGGGAGGGAAGCTTTATCCTGACCGGCTCCTCTGTTCCGGCAGGCCTTTCAAAGACCTGGCATTCAGGGACAGGCCGCTTTGCCAGGATCAGGATGAGGACGATGTCACTGTACGAATCAGGTGAGTCGAACGGGGAAGTCAGCATAAAGTCCCTGTTTGAGGATAATCCCGGGGAATCACTGGCATCTGCCAGCGCTATCGGCATTGAGTCTCTAGCATACCTGGTGTGCAGGGGAGGGTGGCCGCGCGCTGTCCTGAAGAGCGATATGGAGACTGCGCTTGATCAGGCTCTGAACTATTATGAATCAGTGGTGACGACTGATATATCGAGGTCTGACGGAGTAAAGAGAAATGAGCAGAGAACAAGGGCTCTCATGCGCTCCTACGCCAGAAACCAGGGGACTCAGGCAAGCATCCGTGCGCTCAGGGCTGACATGGAAGCACATGATTCAGTAAGCATTGATGAAGATACTGTCAGTTCCTATATCAATGCGCTGAAGAGGATTTTTGTCATCGAGGATCTTCCTGCCTGGAAGCCCAGTCTCAGATCGAAAACCGTTATACGGACCTCTGATACGAGGTATTTCTCAGATCCTTCCATTGCGGCCCAGGCTCTGGGAATCGTTCCAAAAGACCTGATTTATGATCTGAATACATTCGGCCTGATGTTTGAGACCATGTGCATAAGGGACCTCAGGATATACGCGGATGCGCTCGGGGGAAGGCTGTATCACTACAGGGATAAATCCGGGCTTGAATGCGACGCTGTTCTGCACCTGAATAATGGTGATTACGGCCTCATAGAGATTAAGCTCTGCGGGGATACCTTGATTGAGCATGGGGCAAAAACCCTGAAGGAGCTTGCCGGCAGGATTGATACCGGCAGGATGCATGCTCCGTCGTTCCTGATGGTGCTGACAGGTACAGACAGCTATGCCTACCAGAGAAAGGACGGGGTATATGTTGTTCCTCTGGGGTGTCTCAGAGACTGACAGTGCGGTTTTTATATGCTGACGCTCCGGAATGGGCTTTATTTTTGTTCATCCGGATGCGGCAGCAGGAATGCGGTTTGGTTTATTACGGAAATGACTGAATGAAAGTACTTCTTATAAACGGTTCTCCTCACAGGGACGGCAACACCTTCACGGCGCTCAGCGAGGCCGCGAAGGCCCTTGAGGCGCAGGGCACAGTGACAGAGATAGCCTGGATCGGGAACAGGCCCGTCCGCGGCTGCATTGCCTGCGGCAGCTGCAGGGTGAAGGGGAACGGCATCTGCAGGTTTGATGACGACATCTGCAACGAGATGATCGGGAAGATGAATGAGTCAGACGGGCTCATCGTGGGCTCACCGACCTATTACGGGCAGCCTACCGGACAGATCATTTCCCTCATCCAGCGCATGCTCTTTGCAGGAGCGGATGTTCAGAACAAGCCTGCGGCAGCGGTTGTCGTCTGCCGGAGGGGCGGCGCGACCGCCGCCATGCAGGCGCTGCAGATGCCCTTCCAGATGATGAACATGCCTATCGTGACCTCACAGTACTGGAACATTGCCTACGGGCGAGTGCCCGGACAGGCCGCTGAGGATACAGAGGGCATGCAGACCATGCGCACTTTGGGAAACAACATGGCATGGATGCTGAAGTCCCTGCACCGCAAGGAGGCCCCGGAGCGCGAGCCCTGGCAGCCGATGCACTTCATCCGCTGATCCCGGCTCAGAGTCAGTCATCACAGAAAAGCGCCGGTCCGTATTCCGGAACAGGTGCTTTTTTGTTTCTGCTGTCTGGCAGACGGACCTGATCCGCAGCGTTCCGCATTCTGAGGCTCCGCGAAGCCTGCGGGGAGCAGTATGCTGGCGCGGCTATGGGCAGGATAGTGGTCACTGTCGGAGAGTGAGCGGAAAGACATGGGACAGCCTGCGGTTCCGGCGCATGCTGTGTAACTACAAAAATAAAATGAAAAAGTCAGAAAATCTGCGCCGGGAGCGGTCTCACGGCTTTTTTGCCGCGGGGAAACGCTCAAAGATACTGGTATACGGCCGATGGCCCCCGTCAGTGCTGAAAGCCCGGAATGTAACTACAAAAAAAATAAAATGAAAAAGTCCGGAAACCCGCGCCGGGAGCGGTCTCACGGTTTTTTGCCGCCGAGAAACGTTCAAAGATTCAGTGAATGGTCTGAGGCCGCCATTCTCTGCCGAAAGCCGTGGAAATGTGCCTGAAAAACGGAGATTTCCACGGTGTCAGCTCAGGAGTACAGCTGTAATCATATGTGGCTTACACGGGGTGTACCGGAACCCGTTTCTCACCACAGTCCGTAAGGCTGTTCTGATTCTTCTATGACAATTCTGTTCCTGCATGGCCGGCCAGCGTGCTGACGCTGGTGTTCTGTCTGCTGCAGTCCTTCTTAATGCTCCTCCTGGTTCTGACGAATAACATCAGATGCGCCCCAGGCCGGATTCCGGAACAGGAAGCACTCACTCACATCAGTGTGTTCTTTTCTGCGTTCTGATTGAGCACAGCGTTTTCGTTCGGGCGATGCTGCCGGCACTGAGTCAAAACCATGGCAGAAGGCTTTGTTCACTGCCAGAGGCATCGCGCGGCAGACACACGTGATCATGTCAGGCAAGGCAGAATATCAGAACTAAGAATTCGTCCATAATCGAAAAAATGTTTAATTTTTAGGAAATTTTCGACTATACTCGAAAAAATGACGTTCTTATCTAAAATTTTCGACTATATTCGAAAAATACATGTTTTTATCTAAAATTTTCGATTATACTCGAAATAATGTCTGTTTTTGCCGGAGTTTTCGATTATGAATGAAAAAATGACAGCCCTTTGGAAATACAATTTCTGGAGTGACAATGCTTTTGATCTTGGTTTCATGCGTACTGGCTATACAGAGAGAATAGAAAAGCTTACCGGAAACCGTCTCGTTAAAGTCCTTGTCGGACAGCGCCGTGCCGGAAAGAGCTTTGTTCTGCGGCAGCTCGCGCGGAGGCTCATAGAAAACGGCGTGCCCCGCAGGAATATCTTCATGTTGAACAGGGAGTTTGAGGATTTTAGCTTTGTAAGGACAGACAAAGATCTTAATGATCTTTTCCGCATGTATCTTGATGAGCTGAAACCTGAAGGCAAAGTATACCTTTTCCTCGATGAGGTTCAAAATATTGAGAAATGGGAATCATTTGTCAACTCCTGCTCACAGGACTATACGCGCAAATATGAGCTCTTTATCACCGGTTCCAATTCAAGGCTGCTCTCAAGCGAGCTTGCCACACTGCTCTCCGGGAGATACGTGGAAATTGAAGTTTCGCCGTTTTCATATGATGAGTTCCTTGGCTTTTTGAAAAAAGAGCGCGGACGCGGCACATACAATGAGTATATTCACTCATCAGGACTGCCTGATCTCTACAGCCTCAGGGATGATGAGATGCGCCGCTATTATGTGGAATCATTGAAATATACCGTCATCATCAAGGATATAGTTGAGCGCAATAAGGTCCGTGATGTTCCCCTGCTCGACGCACTGTTTGCCTATGTAGTAAATAACGCATCAAATCTTATTTCAGTACAAAGTGCTGTCGGTTACATGAAGAGCCTTGGCAGAAAAGTCTCATACGACACTGCGGCAATATACCTCGGGTATCTGGAGGCAGCGTTTCTGGTTTTCCACACTAAGCGCTACAGCATCAGGGGCAGGGCAGTCCTGGGAGGAAACGCAAAGTACTATGCCAACGACCTTGCCTTCCGGAATTACCTGTACCGCGGATTTGGCTATGGTGACGGTTATCTTCTTGAGAACGCCGTATACCTTGATCTCAGGCGGCACGGGTATGATTGTTATACGGGATATGAGGAAGGTAGGGAAATTGACTTTATAGGCATAAGGGGTGACCGCAAAGTTTATATCCAGGCTACTTACAGTCTTGCTGATGAGAACACGGCGAGAAGAGAGTACGCACCATTAGAGGCGATCAGTGACAGCTATGAGAAATACATTGTCTCCATGGATGATTTCACGTTGCCAAGCAACAATGGAATAAGGAATATTCAGGCATGGAATCTCAGTGAGGTGCTGGATTAGCCGATTCTGTGCGGCCGCGGCGAGTGGCAGGATAGCGGTCACTGTCAGAGAGTGAGCGGAATGTCCGGAAACAGCCGGTGTTTCCGGCCCATGCTGTGTAACTACAAAAAAATAAAACGAAAAAGCCCTGAATCCCGCGCCGGGACTGGCCTGCCGGCCTTCTGAGCGCATATAAACGTTCAAAGATTCAGACAATGGGATGGGCGGCTCATCGTCTCTGCTGAAAGCCGTGGAAATGTGCCTGAAAAACAGAGATTTCCACGGGCTTTATTTTTGTCATCTGTAAAAACCGGAATATTCTCCAATAAAAACAATGATATACCAGTTTATTTTCAGCAGGCTGAAAGTCGTGGAAATGAGCCTGAAAAACGAAGATTTCCACGGCTTTCAGACAGATGTTCTGTTATGACCTGGTGTTTCCCAGTAAAATCAAATAGTTATCTGAATTATGCCGACCTGCATGAATAACTGGCAGGAAATGCTGCTCGATCTGTTCTCTGACTGACTTCATCCGCCACGGCTGCCGTGCTCTTCCTCAGGTGCCCCGGCTCCTCATGCTTCCTGAGCCCTTTTCACCCGGCTCTAACACCTGTTGCCCCGGTGCATCACCCAGCACTGCCGCAAGAAGCTCTCCCGCAATCTCCTCTCCCTTTATCCGCAGGGCATTCCCGTTTTCAGAGATATACCCTGTGAATCCAAGCTCGCCGTACCAGCAGACTGTCCTGTCAATTACGGCGCACTCAAAGGAGAGCCCCGGACTGACTCTCACGATGAGCCCTCCGGCGCGCAGCCTCCCGGCGCCATCGCTTTCCCTTCCTGTGACAATGAGAGTCTCAATGCCCTCTGTCTGCCGCTTCCTGAGGAGCCCGGCAACCGCAGAGAGGCTCCAGGGCCTTATCTCAGGGCAGGCAATGACAGCGGACTTTCCGGCTTTGGCAATGTCGGCAGTCATCTGCTTCTGTATCTCAGTGCCGCTTATGAGGACTGACCGGCTATCAGCCTCAGGCGAGGCTTCTGCATTCCCATTCCAGGCCGCATACCCGACGCTCCTGTACCCGCGCATCCGGCGCCGGTACATCACGTCGCAGAGCGGGACATGGAGGTCGATATAGTCGTATACCCGCACCTCCCTCTTTCCCTCGAAATCGCGGTGCAGACGCCCCACGCACTGCTTCACGTTCTCCTTCCAGGAAATCGGCAGCGTCATGAAGAGCGTGTCGAGGCGCGGGCAGTCGAAGCCCTCTCCCATGTATCTGTCAGTTGAGAGAATGACCATCAGCTCACTGCTTATTACGCTTTCGAGCTCTCTTTCCGCCTTACGCCGCTCTGAGGCTGACTTTGATCCTGTGAGCACGATGACATGGCTGCAGTACGGGCGGAGCATGGCGGCAAGCGTCTCGACATGATCAGTCAGGTGCGAGAGGACAAGAGGCGAGCGGCCCTCCCTGAGGCAGGAGACTGCGTCATGCACGATTTGCCTGTTCCTGAGGGCGTCAGCCGCGAGATCCTTGATCACCTGAAGGTAGGTCTGCCTCTCCTCTGTGAGCGGCCTGAATGATGTGAAGCGCGGGATGAGCTGCCTCGAGAAGGACTGCTCCCGGACCTGCTCCTTAGCGCCCGAGCTGTACCTCACCGGGCCGCACTGCATGAATATGACCGGCTGATGGCCGTCCTTCCGGACAGGCGTCGCGGTGAGCCCGTAGACATGCTGCGCGGTGACGCGCTTCAGCACCTCCTCGAACCCGACTGCCGGTACATGGTGGCACTCGTCGACAATGACCAGCCCGTAGTTCCGGAGGAAGGGCTTGGCCTCATGATCAGATATGCAGGACTGGATGAGGGCAATGTCGATGATGCCGCGGAGGGAGCTCTTCCCTGAGCAGAGGCAGCCTATCGGGCTGTCGCTCCGCTGCCACTTCATATGGCTGACCTTCTCATGGATGATGAGAAACTCCTTCAGCCTGCTGACCCACTGCCGGAGGAGCGATCTGCTGTGGATGAGGATCAGCGTGCTCACATGAAGCCTTGCGATCATGCCTATTGCCGTTACCGTCTTCCCGAATGCCGTGGCGGCCGAGAGCACCCCGGTATTGTGCCGCAGCATCTCCTGCACGGCGAAGTCCTGATCCTGCCTGAGCTCTCCCCTGAACTCAACGCTTATGTTTTTTCCGTGGTTTGTTTTGTCCTCGATGGTTACCGCGGTTTCATGGCTACTGAAGAAGCTGGCCGCGGCCTCTCCGCATCCTCTCGGGAGGGCAAGATAGTCTCCATCCAGTTCCGCGCAGGAGATGATCCTCGGGATATTCCAGGTCGGGAGGCGCATGGCCTGCCTGCTGTAGAATTCCGGGTTTTTGAAGGATGCGAGGCGGCGGAGGCAGGCAACTGCCTTCGGCGGGAGGCCGCCCAGGGGAATATAGAGCCTGTCTGCCCTTGTGAGGGTGATGCTCTCCGGGAGCGCTGCTTTCGGAATGTCATCCTTAATGGGCGCTTCCCAGGGAGCGGTTTTTTTCTCCTGCTGGGGACTCTCTTCCGGCTGGCGGGACTCTGCGCCGAAGAGATCAGCTCCGGCTGAGTGCATGGCGAGGATGGCGTCAGCGGCCGCTTCGCTCATTTTCCGCACCGAGAGCAGGTATCCCCACTGATCGGGGTACATTTCGAAATTCTCATCCACGAACACGCTGTTGCCGCTGCGCCTCGCTTTCCCCTGGAGGGGCAGGGCGACAAGGTTGCCGAAGCCTCCCTCAGGCATGCGGTCCTGATTGGGGAAGAAGCGGTCGTAGGACTTGAAGGACATCCGCCCGCTGCGGTTCATGGCCTCGGTGAGTATGGCGTCTCCCAGGCGGCGGGCCTTCGCCGCCGGAATGTTTTTCTCGAAGAGGATCCAGACATGGGCGCCCCTGCCGGATCTCGAGCGCTCGACTGAGCAGGGGATGCCCCAGTCCCGGCAGACGCCTGTGAAGGCGATGACGTCATCCCTGTAGCCGTGTTCCGAGCTCTTGTCATCGAAGTCCGTACAGAGGAAGCGGCAGGTGTCGTCAGGAAAGATGGCGTAGACGCCTACGACATCCCGGCAGAACTCATCCGCGCCTTTCAGGTGGAAGTAGATATCCCGGTCAGAGAGCGGCAGGAGCTGCCTGAAAGGGCAGACAGCGCAGCTGTATTTCTTCTTGCTGCAGACGCCCGGCCGCCACTCGTTGGCGCAGACCGGCTGGTAGCCCTCCCTCCCGTCCTTCATGCTGTGCCAGCGCTTCGCGAACACATCCTCGCGGCCGCAGAAGAGGCTCCGGAAAAGTGACATCTTCTCCCTGGTGCTGAGCCTCGCTTTCCCGGGGGCGGCAGCTTCATGCACGGCAGTCTCCGCTGCGGCTGGCTTCCTTTCCTCAAAGGGGATGCCGTGCTCCGCGAGCAGCTGCCGGAGCCGCCTGTTCTCGGCCCTGAGCTCCTCAAGCTGAAGGAGAAGATTCTGATCCTGAGCCATATGCTGTTTGGGGTTTCCTTAATACAGTTCTGTATTTCTGGTTTGGCGCACAGTGAGCTCCTGGTTTTGTCATCTCAAGGGCACCGCTTTCAATCAGCTGGTGAATGCAGCGCTTTCTTGCCCTTGACTGACTGACGATCCCGATATGCTCAGGGATTTCACGTGCAGTGCGCGGAACAGAGCAGAAATTGAGGATATAAGTCTGATGCCTCGTCAGCTTTAGCTGGTGTGTTTTTCCTTCGTCAGCACAGATGCCGTCAACGGCAGGCCTGTCAGTGCAGAAAGCTTCTGTGCAATCAGGCATAATCCCGGTATCAGGTATATCTTGCGCTGCCATAGGGCTCCTTCGGATTCATGTCTGAAGTATAGGAACGTGACTGTTTCGGTTTCAACTCATTCACTTGCCTTTTTTGAAACTGCCTGTGTTTTGGTGAACTTTCAATGTTTGGTGAACCTTTTCCGGGGCTTTTGGTGAACTTTCAATGTTTGGTGAACCTTCCTGAGCTTTTGGTGAACTTTTCCATGGTTTTGGTGGTGTACACTATTAGGGGTTCATTGAGTAAAACAGATCATTCCCAATTTGTAAAATGTCCTTGACACGGGGTACACCTCATAAGGGTAACCCAATTTCTGTCGTGTCCACTCCGCGGGGTATATTTTAGATTATGCCGCACCAGCAGCAAAAAACCTCCTGTACGGCCGTATTTCCGCTTTCCGTCCCCGCTGTACCGGTGTAATTTTGTTTCCCCGCGTCCTGATGTTTTCCTTAAATTTTGTGATATAGTTACCAGAATTATCGCAATACCCGCACTGCAGTGCGGGCTGCATGGGACCGGGGCTGACATATGACGGATATACCATCTCTTGCCGAGCGTGTCAGGCGCGTGAGGCAGGTGAACGCGCAGCGGCTGCAGCGCGCCGTGATCCTCATGTCGGAGAAGCAGAGAATCTTCTTCGAGCAGCTTCCCGTCCTCCTTCATTTCAACCATCCCCTCCTTCCCGGCTACATCCAGGACGCTCCCTGCGGCATCGAGCATTTCGAGCTCAACCGCTACCAGCAGGGCTATATCGACGAGCTGTGCTCCGCGACCGGCTACAGCGGCATAGCTGATCCCGGCAGGAGCGACATTCTGTCCGTCCACTCCATGGGCAGCACCGGCTCAATCGGGCAGAACAGCAAGTCTGATCTCGACATCTGGGTGTGCCATTCGCACACCATGCCGAAGCGCGACAGGTTCCTCCTCGAGCAGAAATGCGGCATCATTGCCAACGTGGCGGCAGGGCGCGGCGTCGAGGTGAACTTCTTCCTGGTCCCTGACGACAAGTTCACGAGCCCGGAGGAGGAGTCCTCTACGCTCTCGAGTGAGGACTGCGGCAGCGCGCAGCGCCTCCTCCTGCTTGACGAGTTCTACCGCTCGGCCCTGCATATAGCCGGAAGGTGGCTGGTCTGGTACCTGGTGCCAGACGAGTATGACACCATTGACCGCTATGACCGCTGCGTCGCGGACATCATGAAGGAGCTAGGCAGCGGGAGCAGCGACTGGTTCGACCTCGGGACATGCAACACCATATCCGCCGAGGAGTTTTTCGGATCGGCGCTCTGGCTCATCTACAAGGGCATTCATTCGCCCTACAAGGCAGTGCTCAAGATCCTGCTCACCGAGGCGTACAGCGCAGAGTTTCCCGAGACCAGGCTCATCTCGCAGATCGTGAGAAGGCATTACCAGTTCGACTCCGCCTACTCGAACAAGATGGATCCCTACTACCAGACCTTCATCAAGGTCAAGAACTACCTTGAGTCAAGGAATGACGGGAAGAGAATGGAGCTGGCTGCCAGCAGCTTCTACCTGAAGATGACGGACGGCCTGTCCCGTGACGGGCGCACGACCGCTGACAGCTTCCGCCGCGCCGAGGTCGAGGACTTCATCAGGAACGAGAACATCAGCGATGCCGCAAGGAGGTTTGTCGACAGCCGCAGCGCGTGGCGGGTCTCCGACGTGCGCCTCGCCTACCATGTCATCACCGAGACGCTGATGCAGAGCTACCGCTCGCTCTCCGAGTTCGTCAAGAAGAGCGGCATCTCGTCGGCGCTCAGCGATCAGGACCTCGGCATCCTCTCGAGGAAGCTCTTCGCCTCGTTCAATGACGCGCCGCACAAGGTCATGAGAATCAACCTCAACCTGGCTCCGGACATCTCGGAGAAGGAGCTCACCTTTGTCCATGTCCCTGAGGGGCACCTCTGCGCCGCCGGCTGGTACGTCTACGGCGCGGAGCCGAGGCCTCTGAGCATCGCAGGCACGGCCCCGCTCTATTACGATGCCAGCATAGTCAATGTCCTCTGCTGGCTCACCATCAACCGCATAATAAGCTCCTCAACCGAGATCCATATCGCTGGCAGGAAGCCCCGCGGCATTGACCCCGGCATCATCAGGAAGCTTGCGAGGAATGTCTCAGAGACAGTGAGCGCCATGGAGGTCATGCCGTCGAACGCCGAGCTCATGGCCCCGGAGACCTTCAGGATGGTCGGCATCTTCGTCAATACTGACGGAGATGATGACATCTCTGACGACATCCTGAGCGGCGACATGAGCTATGCCTTCACCTTCGGCGCCGACAGGCGGAACCTCGTGAGGAACATCGAGATAGCCTACGTCAACTCCTGGGGCGAGTGCTATGCCCAGCGCTTCGAGGGCGAGGGAGTGCTCGAGCAGGTCACCGCGTTCATCCTTGATCACGTGAGGGTGAGCAGGGGCGACACTGACGGCAAGCTCAGGTTCTACTGCTGGAGCCGCTTCAGCAGGGTGGTGATAGACACGCTCCGGAACTTCCTCTTCAAGTGCCTCGAGATGAGGCGGATATCGAGGAAGGAGGGCATGCAGACCTTCGTCGTCTCCATTGCCGGAGAGAACATCACCGTCGGGATCGACGACGTGAGGGCGGTGTTCCGCAAGGTGGCAAGCCTCCTCGACTACTACAACTTCGATCACATGACGCTCAGGCGAATCGGGTCCGAGCTCTCGAGCCAGATCCCGGGCGCCATCAGGAAGTGCGCCAGCAGCGGAATAACGCAGTATTTCTTCCAGGTGCTGCCCGGCGGAGGCTTCAATATCTACGAGGCGCGCGGACGTGACGAGATCTCGCTCTACCAGGACGCGGGCGGCAGCATTGACGAGCTCGTCTCGTTCATCAACCGCCGCGCGGCCGAGGTCAACGGCCGCAGGGCTGACGGCGCGGACGGGCAGGTCAGCTTCAACATGCCGCAGTTCTACATGCTCTCCGCAGACGGCAGCGATGCCTCGGCCTACACTCCGTCAAAGTCACACGGCGCGTCGTCAGGCGGTGCTCCGGGCGCAGCGGGCGATGCGGGCGGCCTGAAGTTCGAGGGCCCGCGGTTCATGCTCTTCTGAGCGCCCCTTTCACTCCCGTTCCTGAAAAAACTCACTGAGGATTCCCGGCAGCCTGCCGCAGCAGCCATGGGCCGCCTCCGCCCGTGCACCGGCGGAAAGTTCCGGTAGACGACTGACTATGACATCTGAATCCTGACTAAAATTTGAAGGCAGCGCCTCCCGCGGATATCATTCCTTCAGTAAAGGAAATAAGCTCAGAACGCGGGAGGCACCTTTGTTTCTGTTCAGGGAAAACGACAGGGTTGACGAATTCATCATTGTCAGACGGCTTGAGAAATACACGGACTGCGAGACCTACCTTGCGAAGGACAGCACGCACGGGACTGTTGCTGACCTGAGGGTCAGATGCGTCAGGGCGGGAGAATACCGGCCCGGGTATGATGCTGCCCCCGCCCTCGTGCACCGGAACGTCTGCCGCTTCATTGCGATGAGGTCATTCGAGTCAGGCGGCAGCATGTACATCTATACCGCTGTGGAGCATGTGCCCTGGAAGAGCCTCGCCGAGCACATCCGGGCAGGCATGCGCCTGTCGCAATCTGATCTTATGCAGATTATGACTGCGCTCCTCGGGGCGCTTGACAGCATGGAGTGGCCCGGAAGCCCGGTCGTCCACAATGCGGTGAATCCCGGCAATATCCTCATCAGGTCCCCGTCGGATCTCGGGGATCTGAAGCTCACCGGATTCGGCTCGGCGCAGTATGAGGCTCTCGGGCCCGTGCCGGCGTCAGGCAGCGGGGATGAGCTGTACTATGCGGCCCCCGAGCGCCTTGATGGCGGCGGCTCCGTGAGATCCGACGTCTTCTCCGCCGGCGCCGTGATGTACTGGCTGGTTTACGGCTTCACGCCGTGGCATACGGATCTTTCCGGAAAGACCGCCGCGGAGCAGGAGAGGATCCTCCGGGAGAGAAGAAAGGGGCCTCTCCCTATCTGCATAAAGAGACTCATTGACGTTGATGACCGGCTGACCGATGCGATGGCCATTGCCCTCCAGCATGATCCTGAGCAGCGCTTCGCGGGAGCGGGGGAGTTCCTTGACGCGCTCCTGGGGAGGATTGAGGTTCCTTCGTGGAGTGAGACCAGCAGAAATTCCGGTGCCGGCGCGGCCTGGAAAAGCCGTGCAAAGTCTGCAGCAGGTGTTTATGCAGGCGCAAAGGCAGATGTCTCCCGCGGAAAGGCCGCCTCATGCCCGAGGAGGGGAAACGGCTTCGCGGATGTCGCCGGCATGGAGGACATCAAGGACCTGATGAGGAGGAAAATCATCAATGTGCTTAAGAACCCTGAGCGCGCGGAGAAGTTCCGGATCCAGATCCCGAACGGCATGCTGCTCTACGGTCCCCCGGGATGCGGCAAGTCCTTCATCGCGGAGAAGTTCGCGGAGGAGGCGGGGTGGAACTATAAGTTCGTGAAATCATCTGACCTCGCGTGCCAGTATATCCACGGCTCGCAGGAGAAGATCGGCGCGCTCTTTGACGAGGCGAGGAAGAATGCGCCGGTGATTCTCAACTTCGACGAGTTCGACGCGCTGGTGCCGGACAGGAGCCGTATTGATAATGTAAGCATTTCTGGCGAGGTGAACGAGTTCCTCTCGCAGATGAACAACTGCGGCAAGGACCGGGTCTTTGTCATCGCGAGCTCCAACCGGCCTGATCTCATCGATCCGGCAGTGAGAAGGAAGGGCAGGCTTGACCAGATGATCTACATTCCGGTCCCTGATGCCGCCGCAAGGGAGGGCATGTTCAGGGTGCAGATGAAGGGGAGGCCGCAGGAGGAGGGCATCGACTTCAGCCGCCTTGCCTCGCTCACGGAGAACTATGTGGCGGCCGACATCGCTTTCATCGTCAACGATGCCGCTGAGACGGCCTTCGAGGAGGATGACGCGGTGATCACGGAGAGGATGCTTGAGGATGCCGTCAGGAGAACCGCCCCTTCCGTGGGCGCTGATGACATCAGGCACTACGGGGAGCTCAGGAAGAAAATCGACAAGTCCGCGAAGGAAGGCGCCCGGAGCCGCATCGGGTTCATTCAGGACTGAGACTCCGTTCACCGCAGCAGCGCGCCGTTCCTCTTTTACGTGGAACGGCGCGCACCTCTGGCCCGACTCTCTGCCTTTTTATTCCGGATGGGCCGGGGTGTGCCGACAGGATGACCGGTTATGACATAACTGGTCAAACTAAAAATTGAAGGCCGCTCCGGGGACGGATATCATCATATGCACGGGAACGGATGCTCCTGTTCAGACGGGCGCCGCAGCGGCATGCATGAAAGCCGCGGAGGCGCCGCCTGTTTTTGCTCATCAGACGGAGGACTATGTGTGGCTGCTTTTGCAAAAAATGAGATGATAGGCGAATATACCGTCAGCTACTGTTTCTATCATGGCTCCTATTATGAGTCTTATACTGCCTCTGGCAGAACGGGCAACAAGTGCTTTATCAGGGTTATTCTGCCTGATATGGTGAAGCCGTCCGGGCTTGACAGGGACGGCAGCGTTATAGAGGGTGAAATTGCCTCGCTGCTCTCGGGAGATCCAGACATGGGCCGTTTCCTCGGCTCAGGCACAGTGGAGAAAGACGGGAAGAGGCTCGTCTATATCGCATCCGGGTGGGCTGTAGAAACGAGCCTCTGCCAACTGGCTCATGAAGGGAAACGCCTTGACAGACATGAGCTTGAACAGCTGATGCAGTGGGTGCTCACTGCCCTTGACAGGCTTCACAGCAAAAGCAGGCCGGTAATCCATAACGCGGTGGAGCCGGGCAACATCGTGATCGATGACGGGGATTTCAGAGAGCTGACGCTGGACGTCCTTAACAGAGCAAGGTTCAGCGATCTCAAGCCGGATCCGGATTCATGGCACGGACTGGATCCCCACTTTGTGGCTCCGGAGCGCATGGAGGGCGGAGGATCCGTCAGGTCTGACATTTTCTCGGCAGGCGCTTTGATGTACTGGCTGGTTTTCGGCATCAAGCCCTGGGACTCAGATATTGACACGGTTTTAACGCAGGATTGGGCCCTGGGATTTCCGGAAGATTATCCGGATGCCACGGTTCAGACCGTCTGGAAGGAGGTACGGTCGTTTATCAGGAATAGAAAGTGGCCGCTGCTCATTCCGGAAAAGAGGCTGATAGATATTGAGGACAGCCAGCTTGAGGCGATGAAGATGGCGCTCTCGCCGGAGCCTGAGGAGCGTTTCTCCTCTGCCAGTGAGTTTCTTGCCGCTCTCGGGACAGATACCTTTGCGCCGGCGCCCGGTTCAGCCTTCCGTCCGTTCCTTAAATCTCTCGAAAAAAAGAACCAGTCTGCAGGGGAAAAGCATGATGAGGCTCCGGAGACAAAGCCTGAGCCGCACCGGGCTAAGGGAAACGGCTTCGCTGATGTAGCCGGCATGGAGGACATCAAGGCGCTGATGCGGGAGAAGATCATCGATGTCCTCAAGGATCCGGAGCTCGCGGAGAAGTACAGGATACAGATCCCGAACGGTATGCTGCTCTACGGCCCTCCGGGATGCGGCAAGTCCTTCATCGCCGAGAAGTTCGCCGAGGAGGCTGGCTGGAACTATAAGTTCGTCAAGTCCTCGGATCTCGCGAGCACCTACATCCACGGCTCGCAGGAGAAGATCGGGAAGCTCTTTGACGAGGCTAGGAAGAACGCCCCGATGATTCTCAACTTCGATGAGTTCGACGCGCTGGTGCCGGACCGCGGCAGCCCCCAGGGAGCCCACATGGCAGGCGAGGTGAACGAGTTCCTCTCGCAGATGAACAGCTGCGGAAAGGACCGGGTATTCGTCATCGCAAGCTCCAACCGGCCGGATCTCATCGACCCGGCTGTGAGGAGGAAGGGGAGGCTCGACCAGATGATCTACATTCCGGTGCCTGATGCCGCTGCAAGGGAGGGCATGTTCCGGGTGCAGATGAAGGGGAGGCCCCAGGAGGAGGGCATCGACTTCGGACACCTTGCCTCGCTCACGGAGAACTACGTGGCCGCCGATATCGCCTTCATCGTCAACGATGCTGCGGAGAGGGCCTTCAGGAGCAGGACTGACATTACGGAAAGAATGCTTGAGGATGCCATCGGGAGAACCCGCCCGTCTGTCGGCCCCGATGACATCAGGTACTACGAGAGCCTCCGGGACAAGATCGAGAAGAGCGCGAAGGAGAGCGCCCATAATCCCATCGGATTCATTCAGAAATGAGCCCTGTCTGATTCTCCCACGCGCCGTTTCTCAAAGAGGGGAGCGGCGCCTTTTCATTTTTCCCTGCGGCGCAGGCAGATCACATTTTCAGATAACGCATGCTGATCGCCCTCGCAAAACCCGTATCTCTCTGATTTTTCTGAGCTTTCCGGTGTGATAATGACCAATCACGCTCCTCCCGCTCCATCACTGAAGAAGCGCCTCCTGAGGCGCCACCCGGGCGGCATAGTGTTCCTCGCGCCGCTCTGCACCTTCTTCCTCACGGTGCTCGTCGGAACCGGGCATGTCGTCTACACGCTGATGCCCATCATCGTCGACATCTCGATAAAGAAGAACATCCGCCCGGAGCGCGCCTGCGCCGTCGCCTCCGTCGCGAGCCAGGTCGGCATCATCTGCTCCCCCATCGCGGCAGCGGTCGTGGCCTTCGTCGGCATCTCGAACATGTCGGGCTTTGACATCACCATCCCGCAGGTCCTCTTCCTCACCATCCCCTCCTGCCTCTGCGGCATCATGGCCGCGGCCGCCTGCTCTTACAGGAGGGGCCTTGATCTCGACAAGGATCCCGTCTATCAGGAGAAGCTCCGCGATCCGGAGCAGAGGAAGTACATCCTCGGTGACGAGAGTGCCACGACCCTCGATAAGGAGATCCCCCGGAGCGCCAAGGCCGCGGTGTTCGTCTTCCTGGGAGCCCTTGCCGTAATCGTCATGTTCGCGGTGTTCCCGCGGCTCCTTCCCGAGTACACCACCATACAGGCAGTGAAGGGCGCCGCGTCAGTGAGCCTTGCGGAAGGCACTGACATCTCGGCGGTGCAGCTTGCGAAGGCCGGAGTGCTCCTTCCCGGGGCAACCGAAGAGGTGTCGAAGGACATCAGGATGAACGTTGTCATTCAGATAGTCATCCTCACCGCAGCGGCCCTCATGATCATGTTCTGCAAGGCGTCCCCCAAGAAGGCCGTCTCCGGCGCCGTATGGCAGAGCGGCATGGTGGCGGTTGTCGCCATCTACGGCATCGCCTGGCTTGCCGACACCTACTTCTCGAACTACATGGGAACGATGAAGGACATGCTGGGCGGCATCGTGAGCGAGTACCCCTGGACCATCGCGCTCGCGTTCTTCACCGTATCGGTGCTCATCAACTCGCAGGGCGCCGTTGTCGCCTCGATGCTGCCGCTTGCCTACTCGCTCGGCATCCCGGGGCCGGTGCTTCTAGGCGTTCTCCCTTCCGTCTACGGATACTTTTTTGTACCGAATTACCCCTCGGATATCGCGACGGTGAACTTTGACCGGACCGGAACGACCATGATTGGAAAGTACCTGCTGAACCACAGCTTTATGATGCCGGGGCTGGTGAGCGTCATCACCTCAACGCTGGTTGGCTACTGCCTCTCGCTTATATTCTATTGAGGTTGACTGATTGTCATTCTGAGGCCACAAAGGAGAGATCCTGCGGGGCCTTTTCATGTGTGCTCGGCATGGGCACTGTCTATAGGGTGAAAGTCCCGAACTCGCCCGCTGGAGGGAAGAGTCAGCAACCCGCAAGGCGGTCGGAGCAATCCGATAGCTGAAAGAAGCGGTAGCAAATTTCCGGACCGACGAACAGGAATCGTCTCAGGCCGCGGCGGCGGACAAGCGTGCATGATAACGCGAAGTCCTGTAACCAGACGGAAGCCACTGAGGTAAAGACGGCGGTTATGGAAAGAAAGACAGTGTTCTTACCCGAGGAGGTCCCACCGACCGCGAAAG